>JAFGFI010000104.1 GCA_016931185.1 Anaerolineae bacterium | reverse complement strand
GGGGGACTCATACAGCCCAAGTTGCGGTCTAAGCCCCGTTTACGGGGCGTGTTCCTGTAGCCTGGCGGTTGACCGCCAGGCGCTGACTTTCATAAGCCGTTACTACGAGCCTAAATTTCGATCTACTGATTCTGTTTATATGGGCGGAATGTGAATTGTCTGCCCAACTTACGGGTTGGGAAATAGATTATCCTCCAGTTGCACTAAGTTTTGTGTCAACTGATCCAACTCCGGCTGCGCCGACTTGAGGTCGGTCTGCACATCGGCCAATGTCTGAGCGGCACTTTGTAGCATAGCAGTAAATACATCCTTTTGCTCCGTCCCTAACCGGTCAGACAGGGTAGCCAGCGCTTCGGTGGCCTGGATCAATGATAGGCGCGCGCCAGCGTAATCGTTGGCGGCCACCGCCAGGCTGGCACCGCGTACACCTGATAACGCTTTGAGTACATCCATGTGCAGTGTGGTGGAATCCAAATTCTTTTGCAGGGTCTCGGCACCTGTCTGCAACGTTGTGATCTGATCGGTCTTGCTGGTGAGTACCGCGTTGGTATGTTCCAGATCGGCGTTGGCTTTGTCGAGCTTCTGCCTGGTGGGGACATAGAGGGTGAAGACAATTAACAGCGCCCCTAGCCCAAATGCCAACACCGCCACCAGTACCCAGCGCCAGGCACTGTGCATGGATTTTTGCAGGCGGGTTTCAGGCTTGATTTCGGATAAGATAGATTCATTTTCGTTCATAGGGTTTCTCCTTTATCACAACTCACTCCCGGGTCGCCACTCAAGATTCGGCAAACCCGGTCCATTCGTCAAAACGCGAGAGGTTTTACACCATCCTCAGCAGATGCAAGACAACCGGAGCGACTTTAGGAATGGTGTTCCGCCGCTTCTGCTGCCTCCGCCTCGGCTTTGGTCTTGTGCACTGTTCTATCCGGGTGGTTGGACGGAGAGTAGATCGTATACAGTTTCAGTTCTATCGTCTTCGATGTATTGATCACGTTATGGTATGTTTGCGCCGGGACCACAATCGCGTCCCCGTCGCGCGTGTGGTGTTCTTCTTCGTTAAAGACGAACCGGGCCTCGCCCTGCTCGATCCGGAAGAACTGATCAACATTCGGATGCACCTCGTTCCCGATCTCTTCGCCCGGATGCAGGCACATCACCACAAGCTGGGCGTGTTTACCGGTGAACAGTACCTGACGGAAGTAGGTATTCTTTAAGAGTCTGTTTTTCAATCGATCCAATGTAGCCAATCATGGCGTTATCTTGCTTCTTTAAATTGTACAGTTTCACTCATGGTCACTTTTTATGTGATTATCAATTTAGCGGGGCTCCCATTTCATTGCGTCGAACGCGATCAGGCGCGTCGGATCCGGCTCGGCCATTACATCTTCGAGCGTAACATCGTCATTGGGCGTGCCGAGAAATTGATACGTTCCTAATGACACCCAGCGTCCACCGTTAATGGATTGGTTCACATTGCGCTGGGTGGAGCCGCCGGCGTGTGAGATACGGTAATTTGCTTGTGAAGTAGCATAGTACTCCGGAATGTACGCAAAGACTTCGTATTGCCCCGGCTTCAGAATGGGACACCAACGCGCCCAATTGTAATTGATCTGCACCTCGGCTTCGCTGCGGATCCAGAACAGGCGACCCCCATAACCCTCGTTTGCCGTGTACCATTCGGCTGCCGTCCCACCTTTGGTGAAACCCAAGTCGGTGTCATCAACAATCACTGTTCCAGGCGATGTATTAAAGGTGCACGCGAGTTGAACGGCCGCATTACCAGTGCTCTCATAATAGTCCAGCTTAATTGGGATTGGGCCGCCCGGCAGAAAAATATCGCTGTACGTTTGCATTATTTGGTCGCGCCATGTGTCAATCAGCAGGTGATCGTTTACCCACAGGCGAGCGCCGTCGTCTACCGTCAGTGTGAAGCGATACGCGCCAGCCGGCAAGTCGAACTGCCCTGTCCAATGGGCAGAAAACCCGTTAACATTGACAATCCCTGGCGCGGGAAAACTGCCGCCCCAATTAAAATTAATCTGCGCATCATCCCGCACCAACGCCGGAGTGGCGCTGAGCAGCATATTGTTAAAATACTCACCATGCCAGGTGGGGGTAGGTATTTTTATCAGATCCCACGAAAGCCTGGCTCCGGCCCAGCCGTCGTTCTCGTAAAACTCGACCACGACCGGGTGAGAGCCGGCGGTCAGGACCCAGTCGACTGCAAATGTCTGCAGCGCGTGAACGTTCCACTGGTCAATGATCAAAGTGTTGTCTACCCAGGCACAAATGCCGTCGTCGCTGATAGCGGTGAAGCGATATCTTCCGGGCGTCGGCCTAATAGTGTGCGTCCAACGCGCCGAAAAATGGTCGGCGTTGATGCCTGGAGCAGGCGAAGCGCTACCCCAGTTAAAATCAATTTGTGCATCGTCGCGCACCAGCGCCGGCGCACCGCTGAGTGTCATATTGTTAAAATACTCGCCACGCCAGTTGAAGATAGGTATTCTTACCAGTTCCCACGAAACCCTGGCGACAGCAAGCTCGGTGTTCTCGTAATACTCAACCACGATCAGATGTGACCCGGTGGTCAGGGTTTGGTCAGCCGCAAACAGTTGGAGCGCGTGATCGTTCCATTGGTCGATGATTAAGACATTGTCTGCCCAAACGCGAATGCCATCATCGCTAGCGGCGGTGAAGCGGTACGTCCCAGCCGTCAAGTCAATGTAGCGTGTCCAGCGCGCCGAAAAGTGGTCGGCGTTGATGCTAGGGACAGGCGAAGCGCTACCCCAATTATAGTTAATAACGGACTCGCTACGCACCAACGCGGGCGACCCACTCAATGTCTGGTCGTTCCAGTAAGATGCCTGCCAGGTGGGGTCTGAATGTGGGGTCTGAGGCTGAGCAAAGCTCTGAGCGAAAACGGTGCTAGCCGGCACCAGGCTCAGGAGTAGGATTAGACCACTTAGGATACTGATTCGTCTTAACATTATTCACCTCCATCCCCAACTTATGCCGGCGCTCCGGACAACATAGCGCGCCGGCATCAATCCGCCTCTCGGAATCATTCACTCTGCCGCCCGACCCAACCAAAGCGCTACAGATCTTTCATCAAATTTTCCAAGGTCCAAGACCACAAACCCGGCCACCACCAGCCAGAAGGCGTAACTGGCAAGCCCAGAGAGGATCCCTTGCGAAGCAAGTAGCCCCAGTACAGCGAGAGCTACGGCAATCCAAAATGTAACAACTTTGGGCATCCTGAGTTTCATGATTTCTATCTCCTTTTCTCATTCAGTGCTTGGGGTTATATCACCCCAAGCAGATTCAATACAATGAGTATGACCGCGATGACGATCAGAGTGTGAACGGCGTTGCCGGTTCGGGGGATTCTGGTATATACCCTCGGATCGAAAAAACCGAGCAGCCACAGCAGAACTAGGATGACGATAATAATCCACAACATGAGAGTTCTCCTTATCAAGTCATTAATTGGCAGCGACGGTGTGGCTAATTACATCGTAAAACAAGTTTTTGTGTGTTTTTACCCGGGAAATATACCCAAAAATTTAATTTACGATGTACTAATGAACGTTAAGAAATTATTTCGGTAACGCGCTCCGCTGGGGCGTCAACGCCCCGACTACATCAACCACGCCCCCTAAAGGGGATTCACACGGCCCAAGTTATGGTCTAAGCCCCGTAAACGGGGCGTGTTCCTGTAGCCTGGCGGTTGACCGCCAGGCGCTGACTTCATAAGCCGCAGGGAAGGAGGTGTTTTTTCGTTTGCGGGCTGGCCCGCAAACGAAAAAACATCCCTAATTCCCTTTTGCGCCGGAGAGCGCTATAAATAGAATGAGGCGCTCACAAAACTAAACGGTTACTTGATTAGTAGCCACAAGGTCCGCGGACTATGTGGCTATTGACCGAGTGAGTCAAGCAAAGTGAAGCCGGAAGCCGGGAGTTCTGCGCCACCAGCAATTAAGTTTGAACGGCTTTCGCCAAATCTTTGAGGGAGGTACCTAAATTGTCCCGTTGCTGATCAATCATATCCTGACCACGTTGCTGTAGGTCTCCGGCTTGCTCTTGTACATCGTCTGAGATCTGATGGGCTTTGGTGCGAACCTGCTTCAGTGAGTCTTCTACGGTGTGGATCGCCCGCTTGCGCAGTTCGGTGCTTTTCTTTTGAATGTTGGCGCGCGTCTTTTTCCCTGATTGTGGCGCTAGCAACAGCATCGCTGTCGCGCCGGACAATCCGCCTAGCACCATTCCGGTTAAAAAGCTTCCGAACTGACTGACGTTACTCTCGTGTTCATAAGTACGATTATCCATTTCATCTTCTCCTATTTGATTTTTGCACAAACTTTGATTATTATTAGCCACTACTGATGGTGTGGGTCGCGCGCTCGGTGCCTGTATTTGGCGTCTGCTCCCGCATCGAGCGCGTGACCGTGCGCGCGCTAGGACGATCCGCAACGATTTGAATGACGTGAACGATGCCCCAAAAGATCAGGGCATAGATTGCCATTGCAATGAGGGTCGTTATTTCGAGAATGATTCCGCCAGACGCGGGAGTTCCGATCAAGCCCGTGAACGGCGCAATGAACGGTCCCATGGATCCCATATATGAAAGCGGCAAAGCCGCTTTGTGGATTGGCGGCAATCAATTTCAACATGAAGCGCAGTCCTAGCAAAATCTCCAACAGACCCGCAATGCTCCACATAATGCGGTTGATCAGGAAAAACGTCTGCCGCCGCTCGGCGGTTACATCACGGGTCACTTGCTCGGTCGCCGCGTAGCCCGGTTGTTGCGTGACCACCGTTTCCTCGCGGTGATCCACAGCCACCTCATTAGATCGGTTGATTTACAGTCATACTGCCTTCTTGTATCTCCTTGTATCTACTGACGCGGTTTCCGCGTAGGGGGAGGTTTTTTTTGTTTACGGGCTTTGCCCGTAAACAAAAAAACACTGCGATTATCTCTTAATGGGACCGTGAGTGTCAGACCGGTTACCGCCTCCGGCGGATGAGGTGAACGATCACTAGCAGGATGACAGCACCCAACAGCGTGACCAACATGGTAGAGACGGTGATCGCATCATTAATGGTCCCGACCTTAAAGATGGGACTGAGAAAATATCCCGCCAGGAATGCGCCGACGACAGCGACCACGATATTGAGTAGCAGGTTCGAGCGGTCATGCATAAGTCCCGTCGCCACCCAGCCGATCCCGGCAGCAACGATAAGGTATACCAATAAGTTTATCATATATCTCCTTAACTATAAAATGTTTGAGATTGCGAGTTATCCGTGTTTCAGACAACTCGTGCAACCCAGATCTCGTGAGCTGTACAAACCTGATTATGCTTGGTGGTGCAGGCTGTCGCATTACTTGGCCGGGAGGGCAGCCCCTTCCTGGTAGGCTTCATATTCGGCGCGCTCGCGGCTGTAGCTATACTTTGCCTGGAGCATACCCACGAATTGATCGTACTTGCCACCCACGCACTCCAGGTCATCATCGGTGAGCTGACCCCACTACTCTTTGACCTGCCCCTTCAGTTGCTTCCATTTGCCTTCGAAAATATCTTTATTCATCCTATATCCCTCCTAAAGCCTGTAACTAAACTGCCCCCATTGATAATTGCCGGCGATCTGGGCAGCTTAGTACACCGACATTCAACCACACCCGCACCTTTCAGCGTACACGCAGTATCTTGTGTTTGATCAGGTTGCCCCAGACCGACTGCCGCTCACTCACGACCACGTTCACCGCCATCACCTCGAACGCGCTGGTCAGGATCGCCCAAGTGGCGATGATAGTGGCTAGTGCCGGCACCGTGACACTCGACCAGAGGCAAATGAACACGCCGAGGGCGATGCTCGCTAGCCCTCTTAGTCGCAACATCCACCTATGATAGTAAAATTCGTGGCGGTCAAGTTGACCCACGATCAAAGCCAAGGGGCCGTCTGCCAACGCATACGCACCAAACAACAACCTAAGTACGATGAGCGTGGTGACCGGCCAGACAAGCGACGCCAGGCTAAACAGCATAATAACCAGGCCGCGCCACACGAACAATCGCCTGTTACGAGTTGACTGAGTAATCATGGTTTCCCCCCTTATTTAATGACAAGGCACTTACTCTTTTGAGTACTCTTAGTATACTTCTCAGTGCGACGGTTGTCATCGGTACAGCGCTGATTTTTCTCTCCACATTAAGCTGATCTGGACGTAATCCCGTTCCGCTTTATGTGGAGAGGAATTTACGCTTAGCGTTGTGGCGCAACCGCCGTGTTGGGCCTATAATGAGGGTAGGGGGTATGCTCCCCAGTTTGTAGCTGCGGGCGTCTTTTGTCCCGTGGCCGGCTAAAAAGAGTGAAAGGAGTGGCTCTATGCAGTACTGCTTTGCCGATCTGGTAGACCTGTCTGGCTTTCAGCAGGTCATACAGTCGTGGTATAGCGTCGTCGGCGTCGCTACCGCGCTGCTGGATACGGAGCGCCACTGCCTGTGCGCCGTGGGGTGGCAGGATATCTGCACCCGGTTTCATCATCTACCGCCACAGGCTAAAGGACGCTGCCCATACAGCGATGATTACTTGTTTAGTCATTTACGCGAGGACGACTATGTGGCACACCCATGTACACAGGGCTTGCTGAACTGTGCCATGCCGGTGATAGTGAAAGGTGAACACATCGCCACTCTGTTTATGGGCCAATTCCTACACACGCCGCCCGACGAAGCGTTTTTTCGCCAGCAGGCGCAAGCGTTGCTGGTTGATGAAGAAGCATATTTGGCTGCACTCCGGCAAGTGCCCGTTATTGCGGAAGCGCGACTGCGGGTGGTTATGGCGGCACAAACCCGTCTGGCCCAAATGCTGGCGGCGCTGGGATGGGAGCACAAACAACTCCTGGGAACCTCTGCCACTTTCAACGCCGACCTTCTCCGCGCGCAGCAGCACATTGCCCTGATGTTACACACGGCCCAGACGGCCAGCAGTGCGTTGGAACCGGCCCAGGTGCTGGAGCGCGTGGCCGATACCCTGATCGCCGCCGTGAATGTGCCGTACTGTGGTATCTATTTACTGGACGCTGAACGCGGGGTGCTCGTGCCTCACGTAGTGCGCGGGCCGTTGGCCGAGGCGGTCCGCGTGAACTTGAGTGAGCAGTATTTGAACCCGGTGATCAACTCCCTGGCGGGTGAGGCTTTAGAGCGTCAATCGCCGGCGGTCTGGTACGATGCGGCGGACGATCCCCAGATTAGCCAGGAGATGGCGCAGACCTGGAACATCAAATCGGTGTTGGCTGTGCCCATCCGGGTAAGCGCCAAAGTATTGGGATTGGCCCTGCTCAGCACGTCGAGCGACTATCGTCAGTTTACACCTGACGAGATCGAACTGGTCTGGGGCATTGCCAACTCGGTGGCATTAGCGGTGGATAATGCCCGGTTGTACACCGAGACGCGCCAACGCTGGGCCGAAAGTCAGGGACTACAGCGGGTGGCTGCCGCGTTGCTTCACAAGATCAGCCCGGAGGAAGTGCTCAAGATCGTCTGTGCCGAAGTACAGCAATTGACCGGCGCCACCGGGAGTGCAGTCTTGCTGGTTGAAGACGGTGCCTGGCTGCGTGTGACCTACAGCAGCGAGATGAAACCCGTGTTCTTCGATCGTATCCCCATTGTGGGATCTTTAGCCGGCATCACCGTGCGCCGGAACGAACCTTTTTTGACCAACATGCCCGCTGGCGAGACTTACGAGTATTTGCAGGGGAAACGCCCTACCGCGTTTTTGTCCGTGCCGTTGCGCGCGAACGGGGGCGTCATTGGTGTGCTGGAAGTGCTCGACAAGCCCGGCGGCTTTATGAAGGACGATGTCCGGATCGTCAGTCTCTTTGCCAATCAAGCCGCTATCAATATAGAGCACGCCCGGCTCAATCAACAAGCCGGGCAAGTCGCGGTGCTGGAGGAGCGGCAACGCCTGGCGCGGGAACTGCACGATTCGGTGGTACAGTCACTCTACAGTATGGCACTCTACGCAAACGCAGCGACGCTGGCTTTGGCAGCCGGCAAACAGGATGTGACCGTGAATCACCTGCAAGAATTGCAGGACACGGCGCGGAGCGTGATGTACGATATGCGATTGCTGATCTTTGAACTGCACCCGCCCGCGCTGGAACAGGAAGGATTGGTGACGGCTCTGCGCATCCGGCTGGCGGCGGTGGAGGCGCGTGCCGGCGTGCATGCCGAACTTGAGGTGGAGGGCGAACGCCGCTTGCCAATTGGGATCGAACAGGAACTCTACCGGATCGCACAAGAGGCGCTCAATAACATTATGAAACACGCCCGGGCACAATATGTGACGATTCGAATACATTTCACCGCCGGGGAAGTTTGTCTGCAAGTGCGCGATGACGGCACCGGATTTGATCCGCACAGCGCGCAAACCACCGGGGGGATGGGGTTGCATAGTTTCGCGGCGCGGGCGGCCAAGATTGGCGGCCATGTCACCGTGGATAGCCAACCGGGGCAGGGTACAACAGTGACGGTACACGTCGCTACTGAAGATGAGGAGGCCGTATGAAGCCCATTCGCGTTTTGATCGTAGACGATCATACTATTGTTCGCAAAGGCATCCGCGCCTTGCTGACGGAGATCGCGGGTATTGAGGTGGTAGGGGAGGCTGCTGATGGGCAGGAGGCCATTGTGCAGGCCGCTCGGTTCTGCCCTGACGTGATCTTGATGGATCTGGCCATGCCCCGAATGGATGGCATCGAGGCCACCCTCCAGATCAAGACCCGGCAGCCGGAAAGCCGCATCCTCGTTATGACCAGCTTTGCGACCGATGACAAAGTGCTTCCGGCGATTAAGGCCGGCGCCCGGGGCTATCTTCTCAAAGAATCTGCCCCGGAAGACCTTATGCAGGCGATCTACCAGATTGATCGTGGGGAATCGTCGCTGCACCCGATCATCGCCCGCAAAGTTCTGGAAGAGATTGCTCAACCGCTGGACCGTCTCCCAACGACGGACCCGCTGACCGAGCGCGAAGTCACGGTGTTGCGCCTGGTAGCACAAGGCTTGAGCAATCAGGATATTGCCGAAGAATTGCATATCAGCGCTCCGACCGTGCGCACGCACGTGAGCAATATTATGAGCAAATTGTATCTGGCGAATCGGGTACAGGCGACGCTATACGCTTTGCGCGAGGGGCTGGCATCGCTGGACGCAGACCCGGATGGCAATGGGGAAGCCGGCCGATAGGCTACAGCAGTCTAACATCATTCTCAACGGATTTAACGGACAAAGTCGTTTCGCTATATAAAAATCCGTTAAATCCGTTGAGAAATATGACATCACAGGCTTGTCAGTTCCACCACCAGCAAATCTAGCGCTGCTTCGGGGGATACCTGTCCTGTTTTCATAGACAAGTCACTCTCCAACAACATTTGATAGGCTTTGCGCAACTGTTCCGGGGTAAAAAAAGAGGTTTGATTATAGAGTTTACCCGCGACAAAAGGATGTAATTTCAGGCGACCAGCTATATCTTGTTGTATATAACCCTGGTCACGCAACCATCCCACCTGGATCAACAAGCGAAACTGACGTGCAATCATCCCAAAAATACCCAGTGGATGTCCCCCCACATCCAACAACTGATGTAAATAGCGGGCCGCATCACGCGGTTTCCGTTGTCCCAGGGCATCCACCATATTAAAAATTACATCTGCGCTTTGAATATAGGGAACCATCACCTGCACATCTTCCTGGGTAATGGGCTTGCTTCCACCATACCGGGTATCTGCACTCACATAAAGCAGTAACTTTTGAATTTCCTGATCCAGCAAGCGCAAGTCTGCCCCGATGTTTTGGGCTAATAATGCCGCCGCGCCATGATCTATATCACCCTGGTAGCTCTGTACCCTGGTCCTGATCCAGCCAGGCAGGTCCCTGACTTTAGGTAACGAGAAGAGCCTGACTTTCGCATTGACTTCTTTAGCAAGTTTGAGGATCGCATTCCGTGCCGGTATATTTTGAGTCTCGACGAAGATTAAACACGTTGTGGGTGGGAGATCGGGGAGATATTCGGCGATGGCCTGCGTCGTTTGTTTGTCTGCCTTGCTTAAAACGTTGTTTGCAACTACGACACGTACATTTCCCAAAAAAGGAATAGTGCTACAGGCACGTCTTAGCTCCCCAAATGTCACAGGGGCATCCAACACTTCCGTATTCAAATCTTTGAGATCCGGTTCAAGCCCCGAACTCTTAATAATCTTGGCAAGAGCTTCTGTACGCTCTAGCTCATTTTCACCGTGTAGAATATGAAACATAACAATTTATAGCGTTGGCAGCCTTTGCTGGCGGGTTTGAATACCAATGCGTCTCAGTACTCTATCGTATGTATCCTGATGTGGCGCTGGACGGGCCTGCGGATAAGTGAAAATAGACGTGATCTCCATAGGGTCCATATCTTGAGCCGTGGTAATATTTGCCTGTACCCATTCTGCAATCGGGCGGGCAAAGAGCAGCGCGAGCGCATTAAGCAAGATAATGGAAGGTAATCGTTCCAGGCGATGACAATGCAATTTTTCCCGATCACCCGACAATCCTATAAGACTGGCCAGGGTCGTCAACGTTGCGGTTACAACCAAATTGGTTCCGCACTGTTGATGAATTCTCAAGTTGTTTTCTCCAGCCTTGAGCCGGTTTAATGCCTGCATGGCTGCCGGAACAACTTCTTCTGCGGTCAGTGTCGTATAAAGAGTAAATCCTAATGGCCCAGAAAGCCCAACAATTTGCGCATTAGGATGACGTTGAGCAAGCAAATTGATGGTTGCGTGTTCCAGGGCGTGGTTACGGCGAATTTGATGTAGGATTTTGAACATTTTATTCTCCTTAAATAGGTGCGTTGCACTTTCCGAAGTGCGACGCACCTGTTTCATTCACAAAGGCGAGTTCCCACTTACTCCTCTTCGGAAATAGTATGAGATTCGGGATCCATCCCTTCCGAGGGGACTGGATAAGCGATGATAACTAGCCGGTTAGCCAGGCTAGCATACGGGTAGCACGTGACCAAGGTCAATCGCTCATCAGCGGTAGGTTGGATGTAGGCTGCATTTTGAATCCGGACTTCCAGGGATTGACCGGCTTCAGGCAAGATATATTTCTCCTTAACTTCGTAAGTGTAGATTTGTCCATCTTCCCCTTCAACCAAAACTAAAGCACCCGGTGTCAGTTTATACAAATCACGGAATACTTCCCCTTTTGAGGTGTTGTGCCCGTTGAGTACACTATTTCCCGGCACTCCCAGTTTTGCCGATGTCCGATGCCAACCTGCAGCGCGCCACTCCGGCACATTCCACATTGCCTGTTGTACTCCATTGACCTCAACCGCAGTCCACCCAATAGCTTCAACCGGTGCATCCAAATCGATCGCCGGGATTTGTACATGCCTGGGCTTAGTTCCTACTACGTGGACATGGGCATCCGCAGCCGTTGGGGTTGCTAGAGGAGAAAGCATCTCCCCCATTTCGACATCTGGTACGGGCGTAGGAATGACGGTAGGAGTCACCATAATGGGGGTACCCGTGATGACCATACCTTCATCAAAGGGCAGCAAAGCCGGAGCCGGCATGGGTGTGCCAGCCGGCAATACCGGTAGCACAGTGGCTGTCGGTGTGACAGGGGTTTCTGCCACCGCCACGAGGGCCTGCAAATAAGGTTTAAACAAAGGAAACCCTACAATAATGCCAAAAATAAGCAATCCCGCGCTTCCCCACAACACGATACCAGCGATTTTCAACTGTCGTGTACTCATTTTACTCTACCTCTAATAATATCATAATCCACGTCATTATAATCATCTTTAGAGGTCAGACAACGCGCCCCCATTGCTAGGGCTATCACATTTGACTTGAGTATAGGTCAGACTACAAAAGTCTCGCGAGTCATCTGGTTCGCCAAGCACCTACGCTGGACTAAAAACGTACAAAGCGCAGGCACTTGCTAGGACTTTTGTAGTCTGTGGTCTCAAATGCAACGGTCATCTCTCTATCACCGGGGACTATCGCATTGAATAGCCCTAGACTTGTGACTGATAGACTTCAGGTTTAAGTACACCGATAAAGGGCAAATTGCGATATTGCTCGACAAAATCCAGCCCGTAGCCAATGACAAATTCGTTGGGAACCTCAAACCCCACAAAATCAACGGGGACTTCAATTTCCCGACGGCTTGGCTTGCTGAGCAAGGTTGCAACCCGCAGGCTGGCAGGATTTCGAGCTTTGAAGTTGCGTAATATGTAACTCAGCGTGTGTCCTGTATCTACAATATCCTCGACAATAACAACATGACGACCCTCAATGTTAGCAGCCAAGTCTAACAGGATACGTACTACACCGGTGCTGGTAGTTCCCTTTCCATAGCTAGAGATGACCATAAAATCAACTTCGTGGCGAAATGCAAGGTGTCGGGTCAAGTCAGCCATAAATATAAAAGCGCCCCTTAAAATACAGACTAAGAGGGGTAGATCGTTATCTGTATAGACAGCGTTCATTTCTGCGCCCAATTGTGCTATTCGCTCTTCTATCGCAACTTGCGAGATCAGTGTTTTTTCGACATCATCTAATAGAGACATCATACCTCCTTAAAATAGGTACGCCGTATGAATAGCGTAGGACAATATCTATATCTATTCTACGGATCAGAAAACCTAACCTATAATCCAGTACTTTTTCAAGTTATAAATGACGGGTGGTGACCACGCAACTATTGTCTTCTAACTGGATAGGACAGCCAAATCCGCCAGGAAAAGTGGGTATTTTTTCGTTTTCGGGCGTAGCCCGAAAACGAAAAAATACCTTCAAAAACTTTTTGCGGCCTTTAGGC
>JAFGFI010000103.1 GCA_016931185.1 Anaerolineae bacterium | reverse complement strand
GCGTCGCTTGCGCTGATAGGGTGCTGCTGCGCGCAGTGTGGCGTCAAAGGCCAGGTCCGAAGGGTCACGGGGAGAAGGCCGCGATTGTACGTAACGTCCCCGTTTGCGTGTCGTGCGCGTGCGGCTGCGGCGTCCGCCAGCGGACCGCGTTTGTCGGTCGAGAGGTGCTTCCAGGCGACGTGTCTGGAATATTTCACCCGGACGGATAAATTTACCGCCCTCCCACCACTTGCCATCGGTGGGCCATTGGGGGACATCTTGTTCAAAGGCCACAGGTTGAGGCGCGCCCCCTTCTTGAGACTCACCCTCACTCGCCTCAACCTCTACGCTTTTTTTTGTTTTCCCTCTCCTGTAATATCTCCATCGAATGTCATTTCTTCCGGTCCGGTGGCGGCATCTTCGGCCCGTTCCCGGGCTTGTGCAAGCATCTTGTCCATTTTTTCAATGGAAGTTTGCATTTCATCGAAGGGCCGGCGTTTGAGACGATGTGGTAACGTGAGTTCTGCTGCGACGACAATGTCATAGTCTGTAATGTGCCGTCGTCCTTCCCATGCAGCGTGGGCAGTTGCTGTCTTGAGGATGACCAGATCACCACGGTGTCCATCTACACCTAATTCCGCCATCATTTGGGCGATGGTTCCTAGGTCGGCGCGGGTATAAGTCACTTCTGGCAATAATCGCCGCGCGTCAGTGATGCGCTGTGCTAAGGTTACTTCGTGAGGGTGCCATTCTGCGTAAAAGTTTTCCGGATCTTCCTCGAAGGCCAGGTTGCGCTCAATGATTTGCATCCGCGCGCGCGCATCCAGTACCCCCCGCACGTCTACACAGAGTGCGAAGCGGTCAAGTAACTGTGGGCGCAGGTCGCCTTCCTCTGGGTTCATCGTGCCAACGAGGATAAAACGTGAGGGATGTTGGAACGAGATGCCCTCGCGTTCAACGGTATTCACGCCCATTGCGGCGGCATCCAGTAACACATCCACGATGTGATCATCCAGTAAGTTGACTTCATCTACATAAAGAATTCCTCGATTTGCCGCAGCCAGAACGCCCGGCTCAAAACGCCGCTCACCTTTCTGGATTGCACTTTCGATATCCAATGTACCCACTACTCGATCCTCTGTCGCGCCAATGGGTAACTCTACAAAAGGTACTTTCTTCTGCACCCGTGGGAGTACCTCGCCGCGTGCAGCACGCTCGCGACAAGCCGTACACCATGAAGAGGACTGATCTGGATCGCAATTGAAAGCCCCGTCGGCGACGACGTTGATTTCCGGCAATAGGGCGGCCAGTGCGCGAGCTGCTGTTGACTTTGCAGTGCCGCGTTCTCCTCGGATCAACACCCCACCGATGCGAGAATTGATAGCATTAAGAATTAACGCCCGCTTCATACGTTCTTGATACACGATAGCGGTAAAAGGAAAGACCAAACGTCCGTTACTATTCACAGTGCCTCCTCAAAAAGGAATTAGAAATTAGAGATTTGAAATTAGGTAAATTTGTTATTAACTCTCTGCTTTTTATTCCTCATCCCTCTCTTCTAGTTTCTGATCTTTAATCTTTAAAATATTGTGCTAATAATCCATCCTGCCGGGCATAAGGTTCCCATTCTGGTTTAAGTTTCAGGGCTTGTTCCATATAGCGGCGCGCGCGGAGCCGGTCGCCGATTTTGGTGTAGGCTAGTGCGCAGGAGTAGAGCGCTTCGGCATAGTCGGGATCTAATTTGATGGCGCGTTCAAAGGCACGGGTGGCTTCTTCGTAACGTTGTAAGAAAACCAGGCATTTACCCATATCATTCCACGCCTGTTCATGGTCAGGTGTCCGGTCTATGGTCTGTTGGTAAGCATCCAGGGCCTCGTCATAACGCTGCATCTCCATCAACATCTCGCCGATAATAAACTGGAAGGCCTCGTAGACCGAGTATAGCGCCATAGCCTGGCGATAAGCCACGATAGCCTGGTCGTATTGCTTTTGGCGGTGATAGGCGTTACCCTGTTTGACAAAATGGTCGGCCCGCGCTTTACGGCTTTCTGTTTGTGTGTGTGTGGTGTGTTTTGTAGTGCGTGGGTGGGCGAAATACAGCCGCCGAAGTCCGGCATGCAACCGTTCCGTACTGAGACCCAGGTTGCGTGCAATTGGTTGCTCGAAGACCACTTCCCGTCCATCATCAAGGGTGATGACTACGGAATATTCAACATAGCGTATTCGTTGGCGTATGGATCCCCAACTTGCTGACCCCGTGACTTCATCAAGATAAATGTCGGTCATTGCACGGGTATCCCAGGTTTTAGGTGTGCCAAGTAGAGGTAGGATTTGAATCTGGTTGGCGTCAAATATGATCTGGCGGGGTGTGTTGCGAAATTCTGAAAAGGCAGCCAACAATAGCAAAATAATAGCGGGGAGCGCCACAAGCAGGATAAATTGTGTCGTTTTTGCGGCATTGGGGGCTTTATTCCCGACTAGGCTGAGACCTCCGATAATCAACAAGACAGTGAGTATACTCAGTATCCAGTCTAAATAAAACTTGGGCTTGAGATACAGTGTCCACGGGAACGCCTGTTGATCCAGGTCACGCAAGGCATAGACTTTTTCCCGTAAGAGTGCATACAATTCGGGAAAGGCTTCAATTTTGCGACTGAAACGCAACGTTGTGGTATCGGTCTTCAATACAAAATTGGCCGGAATGTGGGCATCCTGTTCTTTAAAGCTAACGATCTGACTGTAGTCGATTTCCCGTTTGTACCCGAAACGTTCTACCCTGATAGTCGTGTCAGTCAAGATGACCTGCCCCGTGTGCCGCGCCCAAAAATAAAGCCCAATAAGATCAAACGGCAACATGACCAGCATAATCATCGTCATATCCCATCGATCTACAGGTGAAACGATCCAGACAGTGAGCAGGATGACATAAAGAAAAGTCATCATCCCCATCAACATCTGACCTGTACTTCTAAATGTCTTAGATAGTGGGAAAACTTCTTTCATGTTTTTCGGGCCTGTATTCAGAAATATTCAGTCCATTGTTTTTTTCAAGATAGGGTCGGCGAGTATTTTCTCCGCACATATAGCGCATTTTTCCCCGTTATTTAATGCTTGAAAAAGCACTATAACCAATACTAAAGTATAAAGCTAAGTTCTTATTGGTCAATAGTAGAAAATTTACTGGGTGTCCATTAAAGTTTTGCATTTTGCCAGTAGCCGCTCACACACGGTAGCCGAGGTTTCCATACCTCGCCCTGGGATCTGGTTATAGACAACGCGCTATGGAAAGCGCGGCTACAAGGCGATAACAGATAACGCGCTATGGAAAGCGCGGCTACAAGGCGATAACAGAGTATGCGTTTAGTTTTGTGAGCAAACGACACCATTGATGGCAGTAAAGCGGCTAATGAACTTTAAGAAATTATTTCGGTAACGCGCCCCGCCGGGGCG
>JAFGFI010000102.1 GCA_016931185.1 Anaerolineae bacterium | reverse complement strand
TACGCCCGAAAACGAAAAAATACCCACTTTTCCTGGCGGCTTGGTAGCGTAGCGGCCTTTAGCCGCCCTATCCAGTTAGAAGACAATAGTTGCGTGGTCACCACCCGTCATTCATACCTTGAAAGAGCACTAGTGCCTAAATCTGTTCATGCAGAATTGTATTTATTTTATATGATAATGGATTGAAATTCAATGACGCGCGTCACACCCCTAGAATCCATTTGGCAACGCTCAGATAGATAAAGAGGCCGGTGGCATCCACCAGGGTACTCATCAGGGGGCCGGAGATGAGCGCGGGGTCTACGCCAATGAGAGAGGCGAAGACAGGTAAAAGAGAACCAACGGAGTTGGAGCAAAGGACAATCATCGCCAGCGCCGCACCGACGGTGAGTCCAAGAGCCAGATCACCCTCGAAGACAAAGACTCGAAAAAATCCCGCAATGCCCACTAATACCCCCAAGAGCAGGCCTGATTGGATCTCGTGCCATAGCACTTTGAGGGTATCTTTTTTCTCCACCTCCCCCACACCCAATGCACGGATAACGGTCGCTGTGGTCTGTGAGCCGGCATTTCCCCCGGTGCCGATAAGCATGGGGATGAAAAACGCCAGGGCAACCACTTTGTCCAGTGTATCTTCAAAGAAGGCCAATACATTGGAGGTGAGCATACTGGTAACGAAGAGTACAAGCAGCCAAACGATACGGCGGCGGGTTACTTCCCAGGCAGAAGTGAGCAAGTAGGGTTTGTCAAGAGGGGCCGACCCACCCAAACGTTGGATATCTTCGGTGGCTTCGTCCTCTAACACATCCACAATATCGTCAATCGTGATAACGCCGACCAGAAGTTTGTCATCATCGATAACAGGCAGCGCGGTGAGGTCATAACGGCTCATCAACTTAGCACATTCCTCCTGGTCGGCACTGAGGGGCGCGCTGACCACGTTGCGATCCATAAAATCCTGTATTTCAGTTTTGGGTTCGGCTTTGATTAACTGCAAAAGACTAACCGTACCCAGCAATGTACCATTCTTATCCACAACAAAGTAATAGAGATACTCATGTTCCGGCGACCAATCACGGATAGCGTCGAGTGCGTTCCTGGCCCACATCTGTCGTCCCAGGGCCATATATTCTGAAGTCATCAGACCGCCAGCCGTTTCGTCTGGATGCAGGAGCAAAGGACGGATTTCTTCACGATCTTCCATCAAATCCAGGATTTGAGCTGCATCGGTAGGAGTCAGATCTCCCAACAGGTCGGCGGCCTCATCTGGTTCCATTTCGTCAAGGATATCGGCCAGTTGTTCCGGGGGCAGAAGCGAAGCGATTTCGGCAACTTCCTCATCCTCCAATTTTTCGAGGATGTCGGCGATGTCCTCAAGGGGCAGACCCATAAGTACTTGTCGCCGTTCGACGATTGAAAGGTCACTGAAAATTTCGGCCTGGTCGGCGGGAAGCAAGGCTTCGAGGATAATTTGCGCTTGGCGGATAAAGCCGTCGTCTAACAGTTTGTGAATGCGGTCGTAGAGATGGTCAACCCACTCGTCGCGGGTCATGTCTTGAATATTCATGATTGCCTCCTGTGTTCTGTTTTATCTATATGGTGAAGCCGGCTTTCCTCCACGCCATACACACAAAGCCGCAGCATACGCTGCGGCTTTGTGACAGAACACAAAAGGTCCCTGTAAGCGTATGCTGTTTATATATCTGGATGCATGTTACAACCTGGAGGGTAGGCGTCTTCGCCGGTACAACTTAGTTCACTCTGATCCATTTGTACTTGTTTACCTCTATTGGTGGTTAATGAATACGTTTCTATTTTAAATGACATATCGCAAATGGCAAATAGGGGAGAACGGTGAGCAATTGACGGGCAGTATCATTCAGTATGCTCCCTTGAAAATCGAAAATTGACAAATTTCAAATTGGCAAATTGTGAAAACCCTTGAAAACTTGGTTTCGTCTTAAATTTTCATCCTACTGCTGGTGAACGCACCGCGTTAATGAGTAATTCCTCTCTATTTTACCGGATTAACTTCTTTAATAGCCATCGCGCTGCGTTTAATCTCCCAATGAGAGCCTATATCGTAGTTTGCCAGATCTGCACAGGATGGGGTATATTCAAAAGATTTCTCCTTTTTATTAACGAAGATCACGGTGCAACTTTCCTGGCGGCTATTGGGCTTCTCACGCTGGTTATCGTCCAGGTTAAGGATAGGCCACTGAAGATTCGCATTATGTGCACTGGCACGCACCGGCTCCAGATCTACCCATTCCCAAATATGGTAAGTGTACCAAGTTTGATAAACGGGTACGTCATCATAGACAGGAACATCCTCACAGACATATTCCTGAGTACATTCTTGTTCTGTGCGGTAAACATCATGTTCATCGCATGTACCATCATCATAGCATGTTTTTTCGGTGTGATCATAGACGGAGACCGAGGTACATTCATCCTCGTAGCCACATTCCTCTTCATAACCCCGCAATACTTTATCATAATGGTGGATTTTCTGTTCCTGGTGATCCAGGTCGGTGCCGGCGGGCAAATCCCAATCTTCATGCTGATTATACTGATGTTCTTGGATACCAATAGTGCGTTCCCAATAGATATCATCAACGATAGCGGTTTCTGTCCGAGGAATGAACATTACAATACAACAAATAAGTAATGCCAGTATACTTATAATAACGCCGACAATAACCCACGTGTTTTTGAGAAAAGGATACTTATCCAACAGAGATTGAGAAGTTGGCGTAGGTTGTACTCCCACTGGATGCGGAGATTCAGGCGGTTTTTCCTCTTTTGGCACGGTTTGCGCGCCACAACTGGGACATATCTCGGCGTTCGTCTCCGTACCACAGGCGGGACACTGGCGCGTGATATAACCGACATCCTCCAAGGGTGCGCCACAATTGACACATTTCGGTGTGCCGGGTTTATTCTTCGCGCCACAGTAAGGACACACCTCATCGGAGAGATGCAAGTTCGGATCCACGCCCATCTCTTTAAGTTCTTGGTCAGAGAGATAAGCACCAGTCTGCTCCGGGGCTTGATACTCCTCGCTATAATCCTTAGGATTGCCACAACTAGGACATTTTTTTATCCGTCCCGGGATGTGCTCACGCCCGCAGGAATTACACGTCCACTCCGCCTCAAACGTGCCCCGATAGACCCGGTTGGTGCCCTGCGCAGCTTTCTTTCCCGCTTTACTGGGGTCTACATAACTAGATTGGGAAACGATACGTTTCTTTGTCATAATTCCCCTCCAAATTTGATATTAGATGCAATATAAAACTGTATTTAGTATATCTATATCTAGCTACCGGACACTTTTTATTAGAATAACGTACCTACTTCAAAAGTTACACTTTGATCCGGATTATGCGGCTAAGGCCGCCGGAAAAGCTTAAAAGCAATTTTAGTCGCACAATCCAACCTAATTGTGGCTAAATATCCTGCTGTGAAAAAGTGTCCGGTAGCTAGTAACTATATTACGAATTACAGGAAGTAATCGAAACCGTCACGTTGAAAGAGAGAATGCACAGGATCTTCGCAGTCATAGATACCTTGTAATGTCTTTAATTGAGCAGTACCCATCAACAAGTCCTGATCCACGATCCATTGGTCCAGCGCGCCAGTTTTAAAAGACAGCGACATTAACTCGCCCTGAATAGAGTTACGCAGCGCATCAATCACCGGTTGCAAGTCGTAAGCAAAAAAGCCCCGATCCAATTTGTCAGGCTGCTGATAGGCAACACATGACAGGCCGGCTTGTTGGCACTGGAAATCTATCAAACTATCCAACACTGGGTAAAGCAGTGACATTACCTGTCCCCCGTCAACCGTCGTCAACATTTCCTCCAATACCGGCCCAATCTCACCCGCGAGCTGCGGTAACTTATAAAACTGACGGTGTACCCACTTCAGATACCCTGGTTTATACACCCTATTGAGCAAAAACACCAAACCCATGATCGTCTGGACCGACCAGCTTAGCGCAAGTCTGGCAGATAGGGTATCGCCACGCTGCGCACACAACCCGATCAAGTCGATATCCCAACTCAACATCGTCCATTGATAGGTCAATTTGTAACGCCAAACTGCATCGGGGAAATAGGCAAAGGTTTCCCGCAAGCGCGTCAAGTCCCCCACTCCATCGTAGAACACCTCCCCGGCAGTCAGGCGCAACAGTCCCGCTTCTGGAATGAGCAGCCAATCCCGCGCCGTAAGCGCGCCGGTACCGGATACCCCAAGATAGAGATCAACAAACCGCGCACATGTCGTGATAGGAATCTGCAAAACCCCACCTGTATCCAACGTGGGCTGCGGCGGGCCTTGAGTTGGGCCGGTAAACCGTGTTGGATAGTCTAAAAAGCTAGGTGGAACATATTGATGCAGCACAGCTTGTACCGTTCTGGCCCAACGAGCATGATCGGATGAGGATAAAAAGAGCACTACGCGCGGTCCCCAACCATATTTCTTGGAATAGTCATCATCGTTGCCCAACACTTCAGATCCCCACCCGATCAGGGCGGCGGCGTGCCGATCGGCGATCTCCGGGCAATGTGCCCGCAAAACTCCCGCTACACAGTTATGATAGTAAGCGCGATTCAGGTCTAGACTTCGCATATACACACTTCCAGGTCATCTTAAAGCTATATCCCAAACACACAATAGGGACAGCCCTAACAAGAGTAACAAAATCACCACCCAACCGATACGCCTGGTCAAAGTCTCAAGTTGCATTACTTTCTCGTAATGAAAAAGTAAGGGATGTCCCGTCAGCACCGAAAGTAGCCCCCCCACTACCCCTACAAGTCCCATCACCAGCGATTCCGGCCATACATTGCCACTGAGATACCATACGAGCCATGTCACTCCCAATGCACCGATCCCCACGCCGATCCCTACCCATCCCAACCGCCGGAAAAATGCGCGGCGGCGCGGGTCATCACCGGGAAGATCAGCCATCTTGGCCTGCTGCTCGCGCTGCGCATCTACTTCCTCACGCATCACTTCTACCAGGGAATGTCCCCGCAGGTCAGATAGAGCTTCTGACAAAGGGGGCAGGTCCGTCCACAGCCGGAGAATCATTGTGGGGGCCACCCAGAACACAAATGCCAACAAAAACGCCAATAACCCGCCGAGTAATTGACTCTCACGCTGTCCCAGGAAAACCAGCTTAGCGCGTAACCAGGCATAAGGCCCACTATCCCAAAGGATCCATCGCAGCCATACCCCCACCGAAACCAGCAGCAAGAGTAACACCATCACCTGGAACGTGAATCGGGGGAGTTTCCTATCAGTCATCATATACTCAACTCGTAACCGTTTAGTCTTATGAGCATGACTGAGAAAGCAAATGCAACGCAACCGAGAAGAAGTCGAGGCCCTGTTGTTCCCAAGTAGC
>JAFGFI010000101.1 GCA_016931185.1 Anaerolineae bacterium | reverse complement strand
TTGAATCCGTAATTCGTTATTCGTAATTCGCTATTTTCAGAGGAATTACCCATTAACGCGGTGCGTTCACCAGCAGTAGGATGAAAATTGCACCCGTGATGCGTAATTCGCAATTCGCAATTCGTAATTCGTAATTCGCTATTTTCAAGGGAGGTGCTATGATTAAGATGCCTAGAACTTTAAATTTACCGCAGGGGACGTTAGAGAGTCTACCGCCTGTCGTGAAATACGATTGCCTGCGCACCCATGAACCGCTGACTATTGATGGGCGGCTGGATGAGCCGGTTTGGCAGAAGGTGATGTGGTCAACACCTTTCGTCAAGATGGACACGGGGGCGCCTGTTTCTTTGGATTCCCGCGTAGCATTGGTTTGGGATGATGATTATCTTTACGCGGCCTTTAAATACGAAGATCACGAGATTTGGGGAACCCATATTGAACATCATGACCATGTCTATCATAATGATAGTGATGCTGAGATTTTCATCCAGGGGGATGGGGTCTATTACGAATTGGGCGTGAATCCCATCAATACCATTTATGAGGTCTTTTGGACGTGGTTGGAGCCAGTGATGGAACGCTGTGATAGTGTGGCCCTAAATCAATTCTTTTCTGTAGAGAACTTCTTGTACTTTTTACCCCGGCTTGAGGAACGTATGGGGCGTTTCGGGGAGACGGACTGGGAACTGCCCGGTCTCAAACACGCGGTGCAGGTCGATGGCGCGCTGAATTGCCCCGACATCGTGGATAGAGGCTGGACGGTTGAATTTGCGCTCCCTTGGGAGGGACTAAGGGCATTAGGCAATCCCCATACGCCGCCACATCCTGGCGATGTCTGGCGCATTGGAACGTCGCGCTGCCAGCACTTCCACGATGAGCAAGGGAATAATGTGTCGGTGGACTGGTCCTGGAACCGTCATGGCTATATTAATATGCACATCCCCGAGCGTTGGAGCGAAGTCCGCTTTTTAGGAGAGTGTCTATAAGCCAGTCTCACTGGCAAGGGACAAGAATTTAACCGCAGATGCACGCTGATACACGCAGATTTTTTATAACCTTAATCCGGCTTAGTTTGAGTTAGATTGACACTTTCCCCTTGTTTAACCTAGAATTGTCAATCTGATAAGCAAGGTTTCTGAACCTTGCTCTTAATCCTAATATTCTCTTAATCCTGTTATTTACGGAGGATCTGTATGAAAATCCTAGTAGGTGCCATTGGGCACGAATCAAATACCTTTACACCGTTTTTGACATCTTTGGAGGATTTCCGCCCCCGGTATGGTCAGGCGTGTCTGGAAATGCCGCGTAGGCATGGTGCGTTTGGGGGCATTGTAACGACACTTCAGACAGGGGGCGCGGAATTAGTACCGACGGTGTCCGCGCACGCGATGCCTGGTGGTAAGGTGGCGCGGAGTGCTTACGAGAAACTCAAGTCTGCATTATTAGAAAACGCGCGTGATGTAGATGGCGTTTGTTTGTTTTTACACGGCGCGATGCGAGCCGAGGGGGTGGACTATTGCGAGAACGAGTTTGTTAAAGCACTGCGTGTACAGTTAGGCCCTGACGTACCCATCACATTGGCGCTGGATATGCACGCCAATATTGTTGCTGAGACAATCGCCAATGTAGACGCCCTGGTTGCCTACCATACCGCTCCCCATGTTGACACTTATGAAACCGGACAAAGGGCGGCTGAATTGTTGCTAGATAGGCTGACTGGACGCGCGCGTCCTACGATGGGCTTTGCAAAGATTCCCTTTTTGCTCCCTGGAGAAAAAGCCGTGTCTGCTGCGGGAGCAATGGGGGAGATGATGCAGCAAGTGGCCGATCTTGAATCGCGCCCTGATATCCTCTCCGCGTCGCTGATGAATGGTCATTGCTGGGCCGATGTGCCCGACATAGGCGTGATTGTTGTTGTGGTGACGGATGGGGATGCTGCCCTGGCGCAGGCTGAAGCGAATAAGTTGGCGGCGGCTTTCTGGGCACGCCGGGCCGATTTTGACTTTCGTGTCGAAGCGTATCCAGTCGACCAAGCAGTTGAGGCAGCGATGATGGCTTCCGAATCCACTGTATTCTTATCGGATTCCGGCGATAACCCTGGTGCGGGCGGTACCACCGATGTCACCGCCGTGCTGGCTAGTCTGCTCCAACATCACGCAGAGAATGTGGTTGTGGCTTCCATCTGGGATAAAGATGCGGCCGCGGCGTGTGTTGCTGCCGGGGTGGGATCTGAGGTGAGTTTGGAGATTGGGGGCAAGTTGGACACACAGCATGGAAAACCCTTACCTGTCACTGGTACGGTGCGCTTGATTTCCGATGGAAATTATTACTGGGGCGGTGTGCGTGAACCAGAACGGTTATTTAATCGTGGGACTACGGTTGTGCTGTCGGTTGAGGGCGTGGATGTTATTCTTACCACCGAGCGACAGAGCTATGTCGAACCTGCGCAGTTTCAAAGCCTAGGGATTGACCCGTTAGCCTACAAGATAGTTGTCCCCAAGCGTGGGTATCTGACTGCGCCCCTAGAGGCGATCAGTCCCCATTCCATTTTAGCAGTCACTCCCGGTGTGACCAACTGTGATGTGACGCAGCTTTCCTACCAGCGTGTACACCGGCCAATGTATCCTTTGGATCTTGATGCCACCTGGGAACCGGATTGAACACAAATTTCCAACTCGAAAGCGAGGATGGTTTAAGTTACCTTTACACTTTATGCTCTATCAAGCGTAAAAGTTTAAAGGTAAAAAGTAAGGTTTCTGAACCTTGCCCGAAAGCGTTTACTTTTGAGACCAGGCAAGGTGGCTAATGCCGTAATTTAAAGGGTGTTTTCGTTTTCGAGCGTAGCTCGCAACTGTAAAGGCTGCTGCGCTACCAAGCCGCTAGAAAAGAGTGTATTTTTCGGTTTCGAGCGTAGCTCGAAACCGAAAAATACAACTCTTAAAGCGGCTTTAGCCGCAAAATCCGGCGCAATTGCCGCTAAAGCCTCATCCGTGAAAAAGTGTCCGGTGACTAGATAATGTTCTATTATCAATATTTTCTCAAGGGATACAGAGAGTTTGCCCAACAGACAATGTGTTTGAAGTTAATCCGTTCGCTGTTTTGATATCAGCTACATTAACCTTATACTTCCGAGCTATAGAGTAAAGTGTATTGCCCCGACTGACGGTATAGGTTGCCTGGCACTGTTGTTCCTCAGTCGTAGTAGGCGCGGGAGTTTCTGTTGTTGTATCGCCTGTACAAGGTAATGTGTTGGGGAGATCGGTCTCCGTGCTGCAGGTAGATGTATTTTCCTGTTGGTTAATGAAGGTGATGACTTCACATGTACCTGTTGCCTGTAAGTCGAGTCGCCTGGTAACGGGGGAGACCGCGATCCATCCAGATTGTATCTTTTCAGAAATATCATATACGCCCGGTGTCAGACTGTTGAAACGAATATAACCTGTGCCATCCGTGACGCCCATTTGAGGGGTCCCCCCATAAGCAGGTTGGACGATGATTTGCCAGCCCGCTATACCGGCTCCATCCCAAGCATCCTTTTTAAACACATCCACACACGCGAACTCGGTTTTATTCTTAAAGCGGACGTGCTGACAGACAAAGGGTTGATCAAGGGCGACCTCAAATTCACCCGGTGTGACGGCTTCCCATCCTGGTTGTGAGACTTCTGAAATGACCCATATACCTAATGTTAACCTTTCAAATTTAAAATAACCAGAACTGTCAGTGACTGTGGTAAACTCCTCTCCTGTCGTGGCATTGTTAGCTTTGATGGTCCACCCAAGTAAACCCTGATCTAACTGATTAATTTTGTACCCGTCGACACAACCCAAAGGTTGATTTTTAAATGTAATATGTTTACAGACCCCAGGGGTTGTAAGTGTGATCTTTTCCTCAACGGAACCAATGGCCCTCCACCAATCCTCAACTTTTTCTTGAACCGTCCACTCGCCTAGTGGAAGATCCGTGAAACGCGTACAGCCCTGAGTATTAGTGGTCTGTGTTTCACTGGGTTGTGTACCATCATTTCGTATTAATCTAATTTGCCAATTTTCCAGGGGATTACCGTTGGTATCCACTTTGCAGACATCAATACATCCATCATGAATTTGCTCGTTGATAAAGGTCAAAGATTCGCACTCCCCTGCGGCACGGGGGGACTCCAGCAAAATAGTCTGCTTGTCCGAATATCCTTCTGTAGGAACCCAACCTATTTGACTTTCTTCCGTAACCGTCCATACGCCTGGGGGAAGTTATTCAAACCGGTATCGGCCCAACCCATTGGTCTCTCCTTGCAGGGTAATATTCCCGTTTGTGGCTGTCATTTGCCAGCCAGCGATGCCGACTTTGTCGGGTAACCCAAGTTGACCATTGGCATCTAGCTTGATGACATCTAAACAGGCGGGCCGTAGACATTTGTAGCGCACGATGGCACATTCTCCCCCCTCCCCACTTAATGAAACTGTGAAGCTGCGCGGGGTAATGTCCTGGAAGCCGTTTGTTACATCTATAGCGATGGTCCAAGTGCCACCTTTTAAACCACTAAAGAATATTTTCCCATCGTTGACTTTGGTGGTACGTTCTTCTCCGTCTGTGTGGGTAGCTTTTACCTCCCAGTTTTCATCCACTATTTGATGGTAGTGGTCAATGACTGTGCCTTGAATACAGGTGCCACCCTGTGCTGGAATAGGGGGATTAGCTGGCTTCCCGTCAGAATTTGTTGAGGATGATAATACAGTCATTGCGTTTCCGTTGTGATTTGAGTCGTTGAGAGAATTGTTTCCTTCTGCTAAGACGGGAAAGATTTTAAATACGTTAGTTATTGCTGAAGATAAGTAAGTTTGTACGTCTAAGAAGGTAGCTTTGGCCGTGACGAAAAAATCATTACTCGTCAACATACTTGTATTCGTTAATGATATAGCTAAGAGTAGAAAAACTATCGATCCAATCCAAAACCAATGTGGCTTCATCATCTGTGCACCTCCACCATTTTTATGTAAACAGTAAATCGTTGTTTAACCTATGCTTTCATAGTGTAATGTAGAATGTGCTGAATTGATATTACAGTAGGGTTACGGGGATGTGTATAAAACGAAAACAAAAAAGCCTTTTGGAATTTTTCAAAAGGCTGGCGATTATATTTTGTTGATATAAGCAACTAAATTTCGGTTTTCCCTTGTTGGCTCAGTCGTGGGTCAAGCGCATCGCGCAGCCCATCTCCTAGCAGATTGAACGCCAGTACTGTGAGCATAATGGCAAAGCCAGGGTAGAATACCAAATGTGGTGCTGTGAAAATCTGGTTACGCTCAGATCCGAGCATCGATCCCCATTCCGGTGTTGGGGGTTGTGCCCCTAACCCTAAGAAGGAAAGCGCGGCAGCTTCCAAAATTGCACCCGCGATACCCAATGTGCCCTGCACGATCAGAGGGGAGAGTGAATTGGGCAAGATACGCCACAGCAGGATGCGGAATGTATTCGTACCCAGAGCTTTGGAGGCTTCTATGTAGTCTTGCTCCTTTAACGAGAGTACGCTGGCCCGCATCACGCGCGCGTAGGATGGGATATTGACGATGGCTATCGCCAGCAGTGCATTTTGCAGTCCGCGGCCTAATACATTGACGATGGCTATCGCCAGTAGCAGAGAAGGGAATGCCATCAAGACATCCATTAAACGCATCAGTATATTGTCAAGCCATCCCCCGGCATAGCCGGCTATGGCGCCAATAATCGTGCCAATAATGATAGCAAAGCCAATTGTTGTGAAACCGATAAAGAGTGAGACCCGCGTACCGTAGATAACACGACTGAACTGATCGCGCACGTTACCATCCACACCCATCAAGTGTTGGGGTTCATCAGCAGGACAGCCAAGTAGATGAATACAGGGGGCAGCGCGTTTTTTAACTTCCTCGATCCCAATGAGCACTTTCTCCGGATCATAAGGCGCAATCACCGGAGCAAACACTGCAATCAAGACCAGCAAGCCCAAAATGATCATTCCAATAATAGCTGAACGTTGCCGGAAGATGCGCCGTAGAGTTAAACGCCATAGACTGTTAGCTCGATAAGCTCGACGGCTTTCGGCCATAGCTTCTAATTCTTCTGGGGTCAAAATTTTCTCTGTTGTATCCGTTATAGTCATTTTCTTTTCACTTATTACTCAAACTTAATCCGTGGATCAATAAACACATAAGAAATATCCACCAATAAATTCATCCCCACGTAGCCAATGGCAATGACCAATGTAAAAGCTTGTACGATAGGATAATCGCGGGCAGTAATAGCCTCAAATAGCATCCGCCCGACACCCGCCAGACCAAAGATAGTTTCGGTGAGCACTGCGCCTGCAAAGATAGTGCCCAGTTGCAGCCCAATGATGGTGGTGATGGGTAGAAGTGCATTACGGAGGGCATGTTTGAGCACAACCATATACTTTTTGATACCTTTTGCGTAGGCAGTGCGAATGTAATCCTGGCGCAAAACCTCAAGCATGCTGGAGCGTGTCATCCGGGCGATGATAGACATTGGGATGGTGCTGAGCGCGACAGCGGGTAGAATCATGTGCTTGAGAGCATCCAGCAAGACGGCTGTATCTAGTGTGATGACGGCATTGAGCAAATAGAGATTAGCTATAAATTCCAAAATATGAAATTTGATGGATTCCGGTTCTACAATCATGTTGTAGACTTCGTAAAAGGGAATAGCCGTAACACCTGCTGTCAATCGTCCCGAGGGGGGTAACCAGAAGGGTGTATCCTTAAGCAACAATGCGAAAACATAGGCTAACATCAGACCTAACCAGTAAACGGGCATAGAGACACCAATATTCGCAGTGACCATTGTAGCGACGTCAAGAGCTGAGTTATTGTAGACTGCAGAAATAATGCCCATGGGGATACCGATGAGTATTGCTAAAATCATAGCTGCAATTCCCAATTCGAGGGTCATCGGTAAGCGTTCGATAAGAATGAGCGTAACTGGACGGCTAAAGCGAATAGAATCGCCAAAATCCCCCTGCATAACATCGCGCATATAGATACCAAATTGTATATAGATGGGTTTATCCAATCCATGTTCGTGGATAAAACGATCACAGACCTCTTGGGTAGCTTTTTCACCTAAAATTGCCTTACAGGGATCCCCAGGGATCATCCGTGCAAGAAAAAAGGTAACTAATAAGATACCAAATAAAACCGGGATGGCTAATAGAATTCTACGGATAATGTATTGGAACATAATTGTTGGCCTTTCAGAGGAAGCGAGAACATTCGCATCCTATTCCCATTGTTTGAAACGTGAAACGTGAAACGTGAAATCTGCCTCGCGCAGATAATACCACGTCTCACGTTTCACGTTCTATGCATTTACACTGTTAAGAAGTGTTAAGTATTCAGGGGGGGGTAGAGTACGGGTTATTCACCCGCATTCATTAAACCATCCCACAGATAAGAGTAATACTCAAATGCACCCGTGTTGCCGATGTGGTAGGGGTTGGAGGCATCAATGCCTGCGCCCCAAGAAGCCACCACATCATCGGCATCGAAGTCGGAGCCATCGTGGAACTTGACGCCCTCGCGGAGGGAACAGGTCCACTCGGTTAAGTCGTCATTAGGTTCACAGCCGGTCGCGAGCGCGGGTTCTACATCACCGGAATCGGTCTTGTAGCGGAACAGTGGCTCAAGTACCTGCCAGCAGGGGGCCAGGGACTCGCCATCGGTTTCATCGGAGCAGTAAAGACTGATCGGTTCAGCATTTTGCATGCGTACCACAGTGTCTTTGCCAGAATCCACTTTAGAATAGAGCGTCGCACCAAAGGGAGGCGCGTAAGCCCCCTCCAGGCTGGCGAGGGCCGC
>JAFGFI010000100.1 GCA_016931185.1 Anaerolineae bacterium | reverse complement strand
GTATGGCTTTGGGGGAGAGTACCGGTTGGACTTTCGCCACGGCCCACCCAATCACACTTTCCATCAGCGCGGCAAAGGGAGGATGAAAAGGATGTTGGGGATCGGGTCTTCCTTCTACAAAATAGGCAACTTGCTTGGCATCCATATCGTAGATATGGAGGATAACCTGGGTCGCCGGCAACGTTTTGGCTACCGTGCTGGCCACGGCCTGCAGCAGGGCCGGCAGCGTTTCATAAGCGACGAGGACACGTGCCAGCCGGTAAAGCGCGTTGGTCTTTGCCGCGCTGGTTTTTAGGTCCGTTTCCACTCGCCTCAGCTCTGCAATTTCCCGCTCCAGTTGTTGATTCCTGATCCGGAGTTTTTCGTTCTCTGCTGCTAATACTTCGATAGGATTTTCCGTCATCCTCCCCCCTACGGTTTTAGTATAGACTAACATATAGGGGAGTCAATAGAAAAATCTTGGGTAACCGTTTAGTTTTGTGAGCGATTACTGTTTTTTGTCACCTACTCCAGACAGAAACGAGGGTTTGAGTGTGTTTTGTCGTGGGCGAGTCTTGCTCACCCACGACGAAGTGTTGGCTTTATTCTGTTTGCCGGGGTTCAAAGTTAATTGAAATAGAGTTAATACAGTAGCGCAAACCAGTAGGTTGCGGTCCATCATCAAAAACGTGGCCTAAGTGCGCGCCGCACCGGCTGCACGTGATTTCAGTGCGTATCATCAAGAAGCTGAAGTCTTTGGTCGCCTGAATGTGTTCTGGCACGATAGGTGCATAGAAACTCGGCCAACCGCTTCCAGAGTGATATTTGGTTTCCGAGTCAAACAATGGTTGTCCACACGCGGCACACTTGTAGATACCATCCTCATTGAAATCATAGTATTTACCTGTGAACGCCCGTTCAGTCCCTTTTTTTCGTATAACCGTGTATTGTTCAGGCGTGAGCATTGTTCTCCACTCTGCATCACTTTTAGTAAACTTATCTGTCATCAATAACCTCCAATTCACTTCAATTTCGTCTCAAAGTATTGTTGAAACTTGTCTACTTTGGGCGCGACCACGAGTTGGCAATAAGGTTGCTCTAGGTGATGCTGGTAGTATTCCTGGTGATACATTTCTGCCTCATAGAAGACGGTGAAGGGAATGACTTCGGTGACAATGCGCGTGGGCCAACGCCCTGCTTGATCCAGGGTTTCGATTAACCCTTTTGCTATATCCTTTTGTGTCTCCGAGTGATAGAAGATTGCTGAGCGGTATTGTGTTCCTACGTCCGCGCCCTGCCGGTTGAGCGTGGTCGGGTCATGAATGTTGAAGAAAATGTCCAGAATTTCTTGGTATGTGATGATATTGGGATCGAATGTAATCTGTACCACTTCGGCATGCCCAGTTTTACCACTACAAACCTGTTCGTAGGTGGGATTAGGGACAGTGCCGCCCGCGTATCCCGATTCAACATGAATCACACCGTTAAGCTGGTCGAAGATTGCTTCTAAACACCAAAAACATCCACCCGCGAGGGTTGTCATTTCGTAAATTTGTTCGCCTGGGTTCATAAATGGCTCCTTTAGTTATATCTATTGTTTAAGTCTTGTCTAAATTTTTTAATATTATAGATGATTGTCTTTTAAAAGTCAATAGCGACGAGAAATACCGCGTTGACTATTGTTAAAGTTGTTACTTTTGGAGTAGAATGGAAGAAGAATGTAAATTTAAGTGTGTTTATCAGGATATAAATGACGGGTTCTGTTACTCTTTGTTTAGTGGTACAATATTTTCAGATTATCTTCACAGGAGGAATTGTATTATGTCAAAAATAACCTTTCTTGGTGCAGGGAGTACAATCTTCGCTAAAAATCTATTAGGTGATATTCTCAGTTTCCCAGAATTGTCTGAGACCACTATCAGTTTACACGATATTGACGAAGAACGGTTGTGTACCTCGGAGATTGTAGCCCATAAGGTTGCGGAAGCCCTGGACGTGCATCCCACCATCGAGGCGACATTGGATCGGCGTGCAGCGTTGGATGGCGCGGATTATGCTATTGGTATGTTCCAGATTGGTGGTTATAAGCCTTGTACTGTGACGGACTTTGAGGTGCCGAAGAAGTATGGTCTACGACAGACGATTGCCGACACTCTGGGCATCGGCGGCATTATGCGCGCGCTGCGGACGATTCCGGTGATGTTGGAGATGTGCCATGATATGGAGGCTGTTAGCCAACCGGACATTACTTTCCTTAACTATGTGAATCCGATGGCAATGAATTGTTGGGCTATGTTCCGCGCGACGCCGGTGAACACGGTGGGATTATGTCACAGTGTGCAGGGGACGGCGGATCAAATGGCTCGTGATATAGGTATACCGATAGGGGAAATCAACTTTGTCTGTGCCGGTATTAATCACATGGCTTTCTATTTGCGCTTTGAGCGACAAACTGCGACCGGAGTGGAAAACCTTTATCCTCGTTTGCGTCAGGTTGTAGCAGAAGGACGTGTGCCAGAGTGGAATCGCGTGCGTTACGAAATGATGATGCGCCTGGGATATTTTGTTACCGAATCCAGTGAGCATTTTGCAGAATACGTACCCTGGTTTATCAAACGGGATCGCCCTGATTTGATCGAAAGGTTCCATATACCATTAGACGAATATCCCCGTCGTTGTGAGGGGCAGATTGCGGGCTGGAATGCAATGCGAGAGCATCTTGAAGCAGGGGAAGGAATTGAAGTACGCCGCAGTAAAGAGTATGCTTCACTGATTATTCATAGTATGGAGACCGGAATCCCACGCGTGATCTACGGAAGTGTGCCTAATCATAGCCTCATTGATAATTTGCCCCAGGGATGCGCGGTGGAAGTGCCCTGTTTGGTGGATACTAACGGTGTCCAGCCTACGAAGATCGGCGCTTTGCCGCCGCAACTGGCCGCACTGATTCGCACGAATGTCAATGTGCAAGAATTGACGGTAGAGGCTGCGCTGACTGGCAAGCGTGAGCATATCTATCACGCTGCGATGCTGGATCCACATACCTCGGCAGAATTGGACCTGGATCAGATTTATGCTCTCGTGGATGATTTACTTATGGAGCATGAGGATTGGTTACCGATATATGATTAGTTAGTTAAGTCGTGAGTTTGAGGAGATGTTGTATGCGCCCATCTAAAGGAAATGTTTTGATCGTCGATGATAATCCGGCTAATTTGCGGCTACTCTCGCAGATCTTATCAGAAAGAGGTTATAAGGTTCGTGCTGTATTAAGTGGAACGCGCGCATTAGCGGCCGTGCAATCAACCCCGCCGGATTTAATTTTATTGGACGTGATGATGCCGGAAATGACGGGGTATGAGGTTTGTGAGAAATTGAAGGCAAATCTGAATACTCAGGGAATTCCTATTATTTTTATCAGCGCGTTGGGAGAAACAGAAGAAAAGGTCAAAGCCTTTACGATGGGGGGAGTGGATTATATTACTAAACCCTTTAAAGTGCCAGAAGTTTTGGCGCGCGTAGCAACCCATTTGTCGTTGCGTGAGGCACGGCGGCGTTTAGAAGAGGAAATTATTCAACGAGATAAGTTAATTGCGGAACTGGATGCTTACGCTGAAACTGTGACTCATGATTTGAAAAATCCTCTGGGATTGTTAAAGGGATATGCTGATTTATTGCTATTGGATTACGAGACTATTTCGGAGTCTGAGTTAAAACAGTGCGCGTTGGGCATTTCCCACGGTGTGAACAAGATGTCGAAGATTATTGATGCTTTATTGTTATTAGCCGACACCAGGAAAAAGGTGGAATTTACTGCCTTGGATATGGCACCCATTACCGCTGAAGCCCTGCAGCGGTTTGCAAAAGAGATCGAAACATCTCACGTAGCTATTATTGTGCCGGAGAGATGGCCAATGGCTATTGGGTATGCGCCCTGGGTGGAGGAAGTGTGGGTGAATTATATCGGCAATGCATTGAAATATGGAAGGCGACCTGATAAGAATACGCTTTTGCGTGTGGAATTAGGATATGATGAGTTCGAAAGTATACCAATTTCTACAGAAGAGTCTCTTGCATCCGTGGATGATATGTTGGCCAACGCTGATGTATTGCCTCATACGCCCGAAAATTTATACCTTCGCTTTTGGGTGCGCGATAATGGTGAGGGATTGATGCCGGTGGAGCAGTCACGGCTGTTCACTCCATTCGAAAGATTGCACAAGATCGATGTGACTGGGCAAGGACTGGGTCTTTCGATAGTGAAACGCATTGTGGAGCGATTAGGAGGATGGGTTGGGGTGGAGAGTGTTGTCGGACAGGGAAGTACTTTCTTTTTTGCCTTACCGAAAGCATAACCATCTTTCTGGAAGAGTGAGGAAATTGAAGTGTAGGGATGCCTGATAGAGAGTTAGATAATTTTCCGCGTCAAACGCTACAACAGTTACTTCAGACCTATGGAAGTACGCTTTGTGAGTCCCCCCGTCGTGTGCGTGGACTGTTATTAGACCTGTGTGGCATTTACAAGCGAGAAATTAATCTACTGCTGTTGGCTTTGCAGGAGAATGTTGCTGCTGACTTGCAGGGGCTGTCAGCGAATATTCCCAGGCAATTATTGTCAGGTTATCTGGTGCGTCGCTTGCAGGATAATTATGCCGTGACTGCGGAGGCTGCCCGGTGGGCGGTGGAGTCTTGGGCTTATGCCCTGGGTGTTTCCTTGCCTGAAAATCCCCTACCTCCAGGGGATATCCTTTATAGTGAACCCTTGCGGATCCTGGAGGGACATACAGATAGTGTCACGAGTATCGCTTTTGGCCCTGACCGTTATCTTCTGGCTTCCGCGGGCGCGGATGATGTTATTCATTTGTGGGATGTTGTGCGTGGCGTTTTAGTGCTTACGTTAGGATGGTTGGATGAGGGTATATCTAGTGTGGCTTTCAACCTGGATGGTGACATCTTAGCCTCTGGCAGGGGGTACGTAGTGGATCTCTGGGATGTGCGTTATGGACGACATCTGCGTACCCTGGTTGGACATACGGGTACAGTGCGTAGTGTCGCCTTTAGCACAGAACGACGTATTTTAGTTTCCGGAGCCTATGATAAAACTATCCGTTTGTGGGATATTTATCGTGGTACGCCCCTGCGCGTTTTTGAAGGCCATGCCGGCGCGGTTGAAGCGGTGGCACTGCATCCTGAGCAACATTACATTGCGTCGGGCAGTTGGGATCGGACGGTACGTATTTGGGATACCAGGCAGACCTACGACCGGCAGAACATAGCGCGCGTGTTGGAGGGGCATACTAATTTGGTAAACAGTGTTGCGTTTAGCCCTGATGGTCATTACCTGGCTTCGGGTAGTAGCGATGAGACAGTGCGGATCTGGGATGTGCAGACAGGTCAGACCGTACATATTCTCAACGCGCACACGGATTCAGTATGGTGCGTGGCGTTTAATGCCGGGGGAAATCTTCTGGCTTCTGGGGGACAGGATAATACTGTTTGTATTTGGGATGTTGTGCGGGGGACATTGCTGGCAACGTTGGCGGAACATACACTTTATGTGACCAGTGTAGCTTTCAGTCCAGATGATGCTTTGTTAGCTTCTGCTAGTTATGATGGCACAACCCGCCTGTGGTGGCTTCATTGAGATGAATGAGATTGACGCGTATGCAGGATAATCGTGTCCCGTTTGGAAATGGTAATGGTGTGGGAGCTGCCTTACGTCCTCCTTCACAGCGCAAGTTTGCATTTTATTATGCTGTGGGGATATTGTTAATCTTGTTCATTGTGAGGGTGGTTACTTCTGTGGTTGAGCGTCGGGCTATTGTTCAGAATGAACGTTTATTTAATGAACAACAAGCCCTGCAGACACTTTTGGCTAAACAGGCTATAGAAGATCACATCCACACTCTTTTCATTGACACCCATATTTTCCTAAAACATTTTATTGTTGGATATGTGAGGGATAATTACGAGGTATCCGATCTCAATCAGATGTTCCGTGTGCGACTTCAGGAGGATCCAGAAAGGTTGGGGTATTTTTATTTCAAATCCGCAGAGGAGATCGTGACATTCCAAGTTGCAGATACCCCGGCAGGTCAAGTAGCTTTGCAGATGGCAACTGTATGGGCCAGTATGCAGTGGGCCGAGTTTGTTAATGAAGATTCTGAGTTTGGTTATGTGCCCCCCTTCTATATTACACGAGAGTATCAAATGTTTGGGGTATTATCTCCTTTTTATATGGATGGGGAGTTACAGGGTATGCTGTTGGTTGTTGTGGATTTTATGCCCCTAATTCAACGTTACATTGAGCCTATGCGCTCGGGTCAATATGGCGCGGCCTACGTTTTGGATGGGCGGGGACAAATCATTTTCGACCATGAAACAGAAATTATTGGGCGTAATGTGTTTGATGGTATGCACGCGTCTTATCCTGATGTGATAGTGATAGATCAACGCTTGATTCATGAAGATCAAGGCACTGGTGATTACAGTTTCACCGTGCAACGAGGGGGAGAAGTCAAGCGTAAGCTCATCGCTTGGCATACCCTACAAATAGGATCGCAAAAGTTCATTATTGCGTTATCGGCACCAGACAGTGAGATTGGAGATGCGTTAGTAGGGCTGCGAGCACAGCAAGCGGTTCTTAGTGGGGTATTAATCTTGTCGTTGTTGCTGGTTAGTGGTGCTTTCTTCCATACGCGTCAGCGTTTTCTTACGCAAAATGCTGTGTACTTCGAAAAATTAGTCCAACAACGTACTGCTGAATTAGCGGCTAGCGAAGCTCGATATCGTGCGATCACTGAACTCACTCCAGATGCGATCATCGTGTATCGGGATAGTGAGATTTTGTTTGCGAACCAGGCTGCGGCGGAGCTTGTGGGCGTATCACAGGCAGAGATATTGCAGGGAAAGTCGTTGGCCGATTTTGGTATTCCTGAGGATGGATTAACAAATGAGGACTTGCGTCCTTCAGATACAAGCACAACCACAACGGACCATCTTTTGTCACGTGTAGATGGTAAGGTCTTGATAGTTGCTATCTCAATGGCAAAGGTCATTTATCAAGGTAGACCGGCTGTGATTAGCATTATGCGCGATGTGACTGAGCGGCGACGGGCTGCTGAAGCTTTGCTGCGTCTTTCAACTGCGGTGAAGATGACGGCGGATAGTGTGGTCATTAGTGATTTGGAAGGATGGATTATTGAAGTTAATGAAGCGGCACGAGAGTTACTAGGTGAGAAAAACTCCATTATTGGCAAAAATATATTTGATTTGATGATACCCGAAGATCGTGCCCGTGCGATAGCCAATGTCGTGCAAGTATTAGAGAGAGGTACTATTAGGGCACAAGAATATCAAGTTGTCGCCAGTGATGCGCGTGTAATTCCGGTGGAAGTAACGATCTCGGTGATGAAATTTGAAGATGAGACCCCCGTGGGCCTGGTTTCCATTATTAGGGATGTGACTGAACGCAAACGGGCTGAGGCGGCTCTCCAAGAGAGTGAGATCCGCTACCGTTCTTTTGTACAGAGTTTTCAGGGGATAGCATTTCGTGGCAAGCTAGATTTTTCAACCCTTTTTTTCCATGGTGCTGTCGAGGCGATTACCGGGTATACAGAGGCGGAATTTGCTTCGGGAGTGCCGCGATGGGATACTCTAATTTTTCACCAGGATTTGTTCAGACTTAAGGAAAGTATGGAAAAGATCGCACGAGTACCGAATTATGCGACGGAGCGTGAATACCGGATCGTGCGTAAGGATGGCACGTTGTGTTGGGTGCGTGAGCATATCCAAAATATAGTGGGAGAAGATGGTACCCCGGAATTCGTTCAGGGAGCGATCTACGATGTTACTGAGTTTAAACGGCTGGAAGAAGAACGTATGCGTTTTCTTATTGCCGAACATGAGCAACGTCTACTGGCCGAAACGCTGACAGAAGTAACGCTTGCATTGACTTCTCAAACACGCCCAGAAGCTGTGCTGGATGAGTTGTTGCACCAGGTGCAACGGATTGTGCCTTTTACTACGGCTAATATTGCGTTGTTAGAAGGAGCAATATTGCGTGTTGTGCATTGGCAGGGATACCCATTACTAGGGGTTGAGTCGTTTGTTGGGGGCTTTGCGTTGCCCTTAGCCGATCTGCCGTTGGATGTAGAAGTCATCGAAACTCGGCGGGCGATGGTGATCCCCAATGTGCGAGAGAATGAACGTTGGCGTGTGTTTGAAGAGACTGCGTGGATTAAGTCATCTCTTATTATTCCCATCTGTTTGCGCGATCGTGTATTGGGAGTGTTACGTCTGGATGGGGATATGTTAGCCCAATTTTCGGATACCGATGCTGTGCGATTGCAGCCCCTGGCGAACGCTGCCGCAATTGCAATTGAGAATGCGAAGCTAGTGGGGGAATTGGAGCGCGAGGTGAACGTGCGTGCAGCAGAGATCATTGCTGAGCGTGATAAAAATGATGCTATCTTGCGTAGCGTTGGGGATGCCATCGCAGTAGTGGGGCGAGATTTACAGATTCAGTATGTGAACGCTGCATTTGTAATGCAGACGGGTTATACGTTACAGGAGGTATTGGGAAAAAATCTTGATTTTTTGATCAGTCAACGTGTGCCCGCACAGTTCGGATATAACTTACATCAGGCTTTTGAGACTTCCGGTGCGCTATTCCCAGATGGCACGGCTTGGTCGGAAGAACTCACGTTGCAGCGTAAGGATGGCCGGATTTACGAGGCCGCGCTGACGGTAGCTCCTATTCATGATGCTGCCGGGGGACTGTTAGGGTATGTCGCCAGTCATCAGGATATTAGCCGGTTTAAGGCATTGGATAAGGCGCGTAGCCAGTTTATGTTTCATATCTCTCAACAATTGCGTACCCCTGTGACGACACTTGAATTGTATGTACACTTGTTGCGTAGTCGTGATCGATCATCCGCCAACCAGCGTTATTTGCAGGCTCTGGAGGTTCAAACCGATCAACTTGCTCATTTAACGCAGGATATCCTAGAGATTACGGCACTTGACAGTGGCCAGGCTATCCAGGATTGGAAACCGGTCTCTTTATCCTATTTGATCGGCAACTTGGATGTTAGATATCGGGACCGTGCAGCGGTTTCTAATTTGACATTGACAGTTCACCCATTGCCTGTTGATCTACCGGTCATTAAGGGAGACCAGGAACGTTTGAGTCAGGCGTTAGGCGAGGTTGTGGAGAATGCATTGACTTTTACGCCATCCGGTGGACAAGTGATGGTAACTGTAGCCACGGCGGTACGTAATACATGGAATTGGTTGACACTTATCGTAGAAGATACTGGGCCAGGGTTAACTGAAGAAGAGCTGGAGCATCTCTTTGAACGATTCTATCGTGGACGTTTGACGGAAGCCGGTAATATTCCCGGTACAGGGCTGGGGTTGAGTATTGCCCAGGCTATAGTGCAGGCTCATGGGGGGGACATCACAGTACAAAGTCAGCTTGATGAGGGAAGTAGATTCACAATTTGGCTTCCTTTGGCGGTCTGACTGGATATGCTTGTAACACAATTGTGGAATGTGAAGTGGCGTGGTAGTGTGTACCTGTGACGAGGGGGGCGGTATCAAGTTTACGGAAATCCTGGGGGGTTGAACGCGCTGTGTCAATGATGCGATACCAATGATTGGGCGTGGTAAGTGGTGGTAACTCAAAATTGAGGGGTTCCCAATAAGCATTTAGAATAACGTAAAGATGTTCATGGTAGAGAGGATAGGATAATTCAAAGGCCAGGCTGTGGGAGTAATCTTCTAGATCGAGGTGATTGAGTTGTGTGCCGTGCCAGGTGACTTGTGGAACCGTTTCATTTTCAGTCTTTTCTATATAACTACGAGGGCTGCTGGTGCCATCAGGAAAAGTCATTGCCCAGAAATATTCTTCACGGAAGACGGCAAGCGTCTGCGTGAACTTGATGACACCGCGCACAAAGCGTAACAACGCCCCTTGTTCTTGAACTGCATTCCAATTGAACCAACTGAGCGCGTTGTCCTGGCAATACCCGTTATTGTTTCCTCCTTGCGTGCGGCGCACTTCATCTCCCATTAATATCATCGGTGTCCCTTGGGAGATGAGTAGAATAGTGATGGCGTTTTTGATCTGGCGTAGGCGTAATTCCTCTATGGTTGGGTTATTGCTAGGCCCTTCAATGCCGCAATTCCAACTGTAATTAGCATCCATACCATCGTGGTTTTGTTCCCCATTGGCCAGATTATGCTTGATGTTGTAAGATACCAGATCGTTGAGCGTAAACCCATCGTGGCAAGTGATGAAATTGATACTGCGATTAGGTTCTCGGTCTTTCTGGTGATAGAGATCCGGGCTTCCAGGGATACGGTTAGCCATTTGTCTGACTGTGCCGTTGTCTCCTTTGATAAAGCGGCGCACATCATCGCGGAATTGTCCATTCCATTCTGCCCACCGGTGTCCGATGAACGATCCGACCTGATATAACCCGGCAGCATCCCACGCTTCTGCGATAATTTTTGTACCCGCCAATACTGGATCGGACTCGATCTCCCATAAAATGGGAGGGCTTTTGAGCGGCTGTCCCCACTCATCGCGGGCCATGACCGAGGCCAGGTCAAAGCGAAACCCGTCAACGTGCATTTCGGCGACCCAGTAACGCAGGCAATCCAGAATCATTCGCCGCACGATAGACTGATTGGTATTGAATGTGTTTCCACAACCGCTGTAATTTGCATATTGAGTTCGATCCTGTTGGAGGATGTAGTAAGCCCGGTTTTCGAGTCCTCGGAAACAGAGCGTTGGCCCAGATTGGCCGCCTTCGGCAGTATGATTGAATACAACATCCAAGATGACCTCAATCCCCGTGCGATGGAGAGCCTTGACCATATCCCGAAACTCGTTCACCGGTCCAAGCGGATCACGATCTGAACAATAACCACTGTGCGGGGCAAAAAAAGCGATAGAACTGTAGCCCCAATAATTGCTCAAGCTGGGAGGGGCATCTTGTTCGTCAAATTGTTGGATGGGCAGTAATTCCACAGCCGTAATATTTAGGGATTTAAGATAGGGGATCTTTTCGACTAATCCTGCGTAGGTTCCGCGTTGGGCCAGAGCCACACCGGAACTGGGATGGCGGGTAAATCCCCCAACATGCATCTCATAAATGACCGTCTTAGCATAAGGTATTTGTGGGTAGTGATCTCCTTCCCAATCGTAGGCATCGGCATCTACTACCACACTTTTCATTGCGTGGGCGCAGTTATCGCCGGGGCCAATGGCGGCGGCGCGAATATAATCACGTCCCACGGCAACGCCACGTGTGTAAGGATCCAGCAGTACTTTTGTGCCGTCAAACCGGTGGCCTTTGTGGGGCGCGTATGGCCCTTTGACCCGGTATCCATAAAGTTGTCCTTGCCGGATGCCAGGGATGAAGATATGCCAGTAGTAGAATGTCCGATTGCGTTTGGGATCCAGTATAATACGATGATGGGGCTGTGGGGTATCTACTTCATCGAAGAGTAACAACTCTACACTATAACAGTTCTTGGAAAAAACGCAGAAGTTCACACCCCCATCGATCACCGTAGCACCCAAAGGGAAACTTCGACCTGGTAGACTTTTGAGTGGCATGAAACGCCTCCGAAAATTTAAAATTGACAAATTGCAAATTGGAAAATTTTCGTTTATCCACGTTTGCTTGAAATTGGATTCCTGTGTATTATTGTTCCTTTATGTTACCATTATAATGTAAAATGGCTTGAGATGCTACCGGGCTATCGCATTTGAGCTACTTTAACCTTCCAGGAAGCTTAGAATGGCTTGATCATGCAGCAAACCGGCGTCCATCCCACATATTTAGCCGGTGTAAGGGACTCACAGCTTCCTGGAAGGTCCATAAGTATGTGTTTTGTGATACAATGAATAAAACAGTTATCCGGTATGCTTCAGATCTGCTGATTTGCGATTGTTAGCGCGTGTAACCGGTAGGGTACGAAGAACGCGCTATGTAAAGCGCGGCTACATCCCAACACTTGTGCATGCTATCAATGTTTGGAGGACGTCTATGGGTCATTGGCAGGAAATTGATCACACCGCAGATTTAGCATTGCATATCTGGGCGGAAGATTTAGAAGATTTGTTCACAACCGCTGCGCGTGGCATGTTTACATTGATCGCCGATATGAGGGCAATTAATATGACACATACCATAACTCTGACATTGGAAGCTCCAGACCTTGAAATCTTGTTGGTGGATTGGTTGAATGAATTGTTGTTTTTTGACGAAGTTGAGGGTATAGCGTATGTGACGTTTGTCTTTGACGAGTTGACGCCGACCCGGTTACAAGCTTCGCTTAGAGGTGGAGTAATAATGGAACATTTAAACTACGTTAAAGCTGCGACGTTCCATAACTTGGTTGTCCGGCATACAGAGACCGGTTACGAAACTGAGATGGTGTTTGATACGTAAGGAGGTAAATATGGTTGCGAAGCAGAATTTCAAAAGTTTAAGTGCGTATGTTTGGGAATTGCCGCAGGATTTCGATGCTCGGATGCGAGTTCCCGCGCGTATCTATGGGAACGAGGAAGTGTTTGAGATGGCCTTCCGCGATAAGTCGGTTGAGCAATTAATCAACGTAGCGACGATGCCTGGCATTGTGCGTTACGCGATGGCGATGCCTGATATGCATCAGGGATATGGTTTCCCTATAGGCGGCGTGGCGGCTTTCCGTTATGATGAGGGTATTATTTCTCCTGGGGGAGTTGGCTACGATATTAATTGCGGGGTGCGAATGCTTGCTTCCGATCTTGATTACGAAGCTGTGGCGGCGTATATTTCGGATCTGATAACTGTTATGTATCAGAATTGCCCTAGTGGGGTGGGAGGCAAAGGTGTGGTGCGTCTTTCGAATAAGGATTTAGATGCAGTACTGGAGCGCGGAGCCGAATGGGCTAAATCCCACGGATATGCTTCCCAGGATGACCTTTATCGGACCGAAAGTGGAGGACGGCTACCCGAAGCTCGGGCTGACATGGTTCCATCGCGTGCCAGGGAACGAGGATTGCCGCAGTTAGGCTCGCTGGGTGCGGGCAATCACTTCATGGAGATTGATGTGGTGGATGAGGTATATGATCCCGACATCGCGCAGACGTTTGGCTTGCGTGAAGGGCGAGTAGTGGTGCAAATCCACTGTGGTTCCCGTGGTTTGGGGCATGAGGTTTGCGCGCAGTCGATCCGCGCCCTGCAAAATGCGCCCCGTAAGTATGGAATTGAAATCCCTGACCGTGAATTGGTGGCTGCCCCGGTGACTTCGCCGGAGGGACAGGACTATATGGCAGCAATGGCGGCGGCAGCGAACTATGCTTTTGCTAACCGTCAGATATTAGCTCACTATGTGCGGCTTTCCTTTGAACAGGTTTTGGCTGGCAAAGTCTCTAATTGGGAACTGCACCAGGTCTATGATGTGACCCACAACATCGCCAAAGTTGAGGAACATCAAGTGGGAGGCCGCCCTTTAAAGGTAGTGGTACATCGTAAGGGGGCAACGCGCGCTTTCCCGCCGGGACATCACGACTTGCCAGCCGTATATCGTGAAACAGGACAACCTGTGTTGGTGCCTGGTTCAATGGGAACGGCTTCTTATGTATTGGTAGGCACGAAGAGTGCACTGGATGAAACCTTTGGATCGAGTTGCCATGGTGCGGGGCGTACCATGAGCCGTAACGAAGCGACTCGTCAAGTGCGTGGTGAGAAACTCCGTAGTGAGTTGCAGCAGCAGGGCATCGCTGTGCGCACGCGCAGTATGCGGGGGTTAGCGGAGGAAGCCCCCATCGCTTACAAAGATGTAGATGCGGTGGTCGCGTCGGTTGTGGGAGCTGGCATCGCGCGAGAAGTAGCGCGGGTGCGCCCGGTAGCGGTAATTAAAGGTTGAACGAATATTCGTCCGTGACATACAAATCGGGGCACGAAACGTGCCCCGATTTTTTTAGCAAGAAACCCGGCAAAACTTTTGCTGGGTTCCATATTGGTCATTTAGAAACGGGAACCGGCGGTCGAGCGGCTGACATTAACAGCTTTTGGACCGCGCTCGCCTTCCGTAATGCTAAACTCCACTTCTTCCCCCTCAACCAGCGTGCGAAATCCTTCGCCCGTGATATCAGAGTAATGTACAAACACATCCTTTGCGCCACTGGCACGTTCGATAAACCCAAATCCTTTTCGCTCGTTGAACCACTTAACGGTCCCCTTCACACGTTCTTCCATGATTTACTAAACCTCCAAATGAAAAAAATTATGGTCGCCCAGATTGTAGTCCCTCGTTGGATGTTTCCATCCACACGACCAATTGCTTCAAGGAACAACGGAAGGCACTATAGCATAGATTATTGACGTGTCAAGTGTTGGCTTAGTGCGCTGCCAGTTCCTGTTTCATCACCAATCCCAGGCGACGAATGCCTTCTACGATAAATTCAGGTTGCGCATTGGAGAAATTCAGTCGCATTGCGTTGTGTCCCCCATCTGCATGCGGAAAGAAGTGAACGCCGGGGACATAGGCTACTTTTTGTTCAACTGCCTTGTAGAAGAGATCTAAAGTGTTAATTGTGGCAGGAACCCGCGCCCAAAGAAATAATCCTCCTTGTGGTTGCGTCCAGGTACTTCCTTCAGGCCAGAATTCAGCTAAAGCGTCCAGCATCGTATCACGTCGAGCATGGTAAGTTTGGCGTATTTTGCGTACATGCATTTTGAGAATTCCTCGTTGGGCGATGTCATTGGCAATCATCTGATCGAATGTGCTGCTGTGCAGATCCGCGCCCTGCTTGGCCTGAACTAGGCGAGTGATAATTTCCGCCGGTGCTACCACCCAACCTATCCGCAGTCCCGGAGCCAGGGTTTTGGAAAAGGTGCCCAAGTAGAGGGTACGTTCGGGCGCGAGGGTAGCAATGGGGATGATGTCCTCACCATCATAACGAAGCGCGCCATAAGGATCGTCTTCGATAATAATGAGATCGTATTTGCGCGCGATTTCCACCAGACGGTGTCGACGCTCCTCTGTCACAGTTGTCCCCGCCGGGTTATGGAAATTCGGTAGGATATAGATAAAACGTGGCGTGTGGGAGCGGATAGCTTCCTCAATCAGATCGGTCTGCATCCCGTCATCGTCCAGTGGCACTGTGATAAACTCTGCTTCATAAGCGCGCCAGGCCTGGATCGCACCGAGGTAGGTGGGACGCCCGGTGAGGATATAGGTTCCAGGATCAATGAAGATTTTGCCGATCAAATCTAATGCTTGTTGTGAGCCGGTGGTGATAAGAATATTATCGGGGCCGTGATGAATGCCATACTTAGACATAGAATCGGCCAGGTATTCTCGCAGTGGGCGATAGCCCTCGGTAGTGCTGTATTGGAGCGCGATTTTGGCTTCCTGGCGCAATAAATAATTGCAGGCTTCTTCAATTTCACGTACTGGAAACAGCTCTGGGGCCGGCAATCCTCCTGCAAAGGAGATGACATCAGGTTGCTGGGTGATCTTTAGTAGCTCGCGGATAGCAGAGCTTTGCATCCTCTGCGTGCGTTGTGCCAAAAAACGTTCCCACTTGACAGGCCCATCAGGTGAATTGGCGTAAACAGTCATAGTGACCTCCTAAGTTAAAATAATAAACCTGCCAGTTGCTTTAAGCGACTGACAGGTTTTAGGTATATCCTGTTGCTTGGGGAAATATTCCCAAGTTTAACGGAAAGCACAATAGGTATAACCAAAAGGGTATATCGATAGTATCCATAGTTACTCTTATTGTAGCTGAATTGCCGTTCGATTGTCAATGACAAAGGATGGAGAATCTTTTGTCTTTTGCCATATACTTAATTTAACTGGAAGTACCTTAAACGTACTCATCCCCAGGTGTTGAATAAACCACCTGGGGATGAGTACGAAAGGAGGATCCCGAGTGCCGGGTTGCCCAGGCCCGGCGGACTCGCATATTAGGGGCTATTCCATAACAACTGGAATAGCGTACCTGGTGAGCCTGAATGGCTTAGTAACCTATCTGTGCAAATAGCCCTCCCGCTTCCGGCATGGCTAAAGGTACGGTGAAGAAAAAGCTGCTGCCTTTACCGGGCTCGCTATCTACCCAGATGCGTCCGCCTTGCATTTCCACCAGGTTTTTGGTAATCACCAGCCCCAGGCCGGTGCCTTGTTGCTCTTGGACGGCGGGACTGTCAACGCGGAAGAATTTGGTAAAAAGTTTGGTTTTATCTTCTGCGCTGATCCCCACGCCGCTATCCACAATCGCACAGCGGACGGAATCAGGTTCTTCCGGGGGAAGCCACACACGCACGGCAATGCTGCCCTTGTCCGGAGTGTACTTAATAGCATTAGTCAACAGGTTGATCAGAATTTGGGTCAACCGATTTGGGTCGGCGTGGACGGTTGGCAGTCCAGGCCAGATATCGAGTGTAAATACTTGCTGTTTTTCGTCGAGGAGTTCCTGGATAGTGTGTAGGGCTTCATCCAGACTCTCCTTGAAAGTAATGGGACGGGCTTTAAGTTTAAGTCGCCCTGTCTCAATCCGGGAAATATCCATCAGATCGTTGACAAGAAAGCGCATCCGGTTGACGTTGCGGCGGATTGCCTCGGTAAATTCTTTTTGTTGCGGATTGAGTTCACCAACCATGCCTTTGCTCAACATATCTGTGTACCCATTGATGGACGTCATCGGTGTGCGCAGTTCATGAGAGACGATGGAAACAAATTCAGATTTGGCTTCATTGGCCTTGCGTAGAGCCTCGTAAAGGCGTGCATTTTCTACGGCAATAGCGGCGTTATCTGCCATGCGTGTAACAAATTCCAATTTGTTGGGTGTGAAAGCGCGCTCGTTTGCAACGAGATAGAGGACCCCGATGGGCCGTTGTTCTCGCAGTAAGGGTAGGATCAATCGTTTGTCTTCGAGAAGCGGCGTTTGTTTGTAAGCGCAGCGTAGCGCGTCACCTGTTACCGGCTCTACGTGACCCACATGGGCAATCCAGCGTAGTCCCTCTTCCGCTATCAGTCCTAGCGCGCCGGCCTCCGCACTGGCAGCGGCGATTGCCCACGCAATGCTGCGTTCCATCACACGATCAAAGTTGAGGCTGGCGTTAAGGTCGCGCGCCATCTCCTGCAGAATGGTCAACTCTCGAACCTTTTCGCTAAGGGCCTGATCGGTTTTGGTATGTGCCTGCGCATTGCCGAGAGCCACCGCGGCCTGGTTGGCGAACGCGGCCAGGGTCGCCAGGTCTTCCTTGCTGAACACGCCCGCGCGTGCGCGGTTGTCCAGATAAATAACACCTAAAGGCTCTCCCTGATAAAGTAGGGGCACACACAGGATGGAGCGTAGACCATAGGCAATGATGCTTTCGCTTCCTTGAAAACGTGGGTCAATTTGCGCATTGGTGGTGAGTGTAGGGCTGCCTCGTTTTAAGGTTTGCTCAACGATGCTGTAACTGAATTTGAGATCGTGCTCGGTGAAAGGTTCGCCGGTAGCATTACTTGTTATTTCTACCTGGAGCTCTTTCTTGGGGTTGGTGACGAGTAGCATCCCCCGCTCGGCGTCAGTGATACGTATAACGGCATCCATCACCGCTTGGAGGGTATGTCGCCAGTCCAGGGATGCATTGAGCGACTGGCTGACTTCATAGAGAAGGCTGAATTGTGTGCCTTGATCGGTGGTTATTCCCGTTTGGAGTTGGCTGACCGTATCTTCCCAGGCGTGCAATTGGTGTACTAACTCCGAGTCACTTCCTCCATTTTTAAACATTAATCGCTGTTGGCGAATGGAGGCACGCAAGGCTTGGAGCATATCACAAACGGATGAAGCCATCGCGGATGAAGCCATCGCGGATGAAGCCATCCGACTGTCTGCTTCCACGACACCTGTGTTTGCAATATTGACGTGTGTCTCATTATCACGGATGGGTACATCCGATGCGCGCGTCTTGCGTTCCATACGCTTCTCCTTCAAAAGTAACATCTGAGTGCCTCAACGAAAATCATGAAAATTGTTTAATCCGTTGATAAAATTCTTAGCCCTTACCGGCAAAATCCTACGCATAGCCCTCCCTCTCAAACTATAGGATTGCTGGCAGGTGTATGTGTTACTACCGGATGGGTGTCCATATAGCGTGTCGGGTGATATGGATATGTCCAATCCCATAACCAATATGCTAATCCACCCCACGGTTGCCATGGTTCGAATACTGCACGTATTTCCTCTGGGCCAACGGATGGTAGATTGTTCATAGTAGCTATCCTTCCCTCATCCCCAGATAGTCTGCTATCCGTTATAGATGTTTCGCCCTCTGCCCTGTACCAATAATTGCTGACGTGACGCTGAGCTTCTGTATCGATAGGAATATAATCGTATCGTCCCAGGCTGAGCATTATCAATCCCATTACATGTTCGGATATATCTTCAGATAAATTTAAAAGTTCTTTTAGGCTGGATTCCAGGAGTTGTAGAGGAAACTCGGCCTGAGTCAAGTTTTGAATATGTTCTTCTTGTTCATGAAAACAGGTTGCGATCTGGATGAGTTGTTGCTCTATATGTGTTGTAAAGGTTTGCCCGAGCAAGGAGTGTCCTGTGAGAAGTTGTTGTGGAGTGGGAAAGGCATGCCGGGTAGGATTGCTGGGTAGAGGATCCCCCAATTGCTCAACTAGCCACGATATCCGGTGGATACGTTGTTTTTGGGGTACCGCAGTGATGATAATCGCTTTGATGATATCCTCAAACAGGGTACCCCCGCGTAACAGGCGCGCGCCATAACGGAGGTTCAGGGCTGTTTCAGGCGACTTGCCGGATGTAGTAGATATTGTGGATGTTACTATCCGGCGTGCGATTTCGAAAAAGGGTTGAAGGTTTTCACCTAAGCGCAATATACGCCAGGTCTTATGACTCACTTCTTCGGTTTCTTTGCCGTTGAGTCGTTCATGGGTATGGATCAGCAGCCCGGCAGGGGCTTGGGATACCGTCATCGCCACGGTGTTCCCGGTTGTTAATCGCTCCACCCGATACAACGTATCTAACGCTCGATCAATGCTGAATGGCGGATAAATCAGCCAGCGCGATCGGCGTATAACCTGTGTTAGTGAAAAAGGTTCTGAAACCGTTAATAGCCAGTGCATATCTGTATACTCCCTAAGTTGGCTTAAGGATAGCACAGATATACGGGATTCGAGGTTTCAAGGGGGTTACGAAACGGTTAAATGAAGATGGAATAGTGGGTATTTTTGCGTTGGTATGTAGAAAAACCAACGCAAAAATACCTCCAGACTCTATTTAAGACCTGCTAACTCTAATCCACTGTCGAGTACGGCGGGTATAAGGCTTTCGTCCGTAACTTCGCAGTAGACACGGATAATGGGTTCAGTGCCGGAGAAGCGGATCAGTAACCAGCCTTTGTCCCCTAGCTCGTACTTGTAACCGTCAAGGGTGTTGATGGCGGTAACCGGGATCCCTGCGAGGGTTTCCGGTCGTGTGGTATCAAGCTGATTTTTCGCTGTTGGCCGCTTTTCGGAAGGAAAACGGGTGTCAATGCGGCTGTAGAAGTAACGTTGCCCTATCTTTTCAAAGACCATTTCCATCAATTGCGCGGGAGTTTTTCCGGTTTTGAGCATAAAGTCCAAGAAGTAGAGATTACCCAGAATGCCATCGCGTTCTGGGACATTGCCTCGGAAGGCGTAGCCGCCACTTTCCTCTCCCCCGATGAGGGCATTGGTTTCCAGGACTTTGGGGGCGACGTATTTGAAGCCCACGCCTGTCTCATAGACGGGAATGTTATACATTTGTCCTAATTTGTTGAGCATTGCGGTGGTGGAAATGGTTTTAACAATGGGGCCACGTTCGCCCCGCACTTCGAGCAGGTAGTAGGCCAACAGTGCATAAACCCGCAACTGGTCAATGTACATACCATTTTCATCTCCAATACCCATCCGGTCGGCATCTCCATCGTTAATCAGCAAAACATCTGCGCCCAGTTCGAGAGTCTTTTTTAGAGCTACGTCGATGTTCGGACGGATCGGTTCCGGGCGCTGCATTTCTGGAAAAAGTGGGTTGCGCCCGGCGTGGATTTCCCAGATTGTGTTATTACCGCCCCCCAAAAGCTTCGGGAACCAGCCAGCAGCGTTGCCCCACATTGGCTCCACTAGGATTTTTAGCCTGGCTTGCTTGAGACTTTCGATGTTCACCAGCTTGCTGATGTGGGCAATGTAAGCCGGATTAGGATCCCAACGCCGGACCAATTTCTTATACTCTGCGTCTGCGATAGGAATATATTGGATACTGGTTTCACTTTCAGGGATGTAACTCTCGATCTCCTTTAGCCCTTCTGGTGGAATGGCGCCTCCGTTGGGATCACGTACTTTGAAGCCGTTATCGGTAGGGGGATTGTGGCTGGCGGTAATATTAATCGCTCCTCCCGCCTCGCGTTCTACTGCACTATAGCTGATGACAGGAGTGGGGGTGTTTTGATCGGTAAGCCATACAGAAATGGCATTCCCTGCCATCACCTCGGCCGCCGCCTCCGCGAAGTACTCCGACTGGTAACGCTGATCATATCCGATGACAATACCTTTATTAGCTAGATCGTGGGCTTTTAGATAGTCGGCAAATCCCTGGGTAACGCGGCGAACGTTGGCAAACGTGTATGTATCTGCAACCCGCGCGCGCCAACCGTCGGTACCAAATTTAATAGTCATATACGTCTCCTTATAGATTATGTTCTTTCTTTAACTGCTCTAGATCGGATTCCACCATCATCTCAATAAGCTGTTTGAAGCTCACTTCAGGTTCCCAACCTAGTACATGCCGGGCTTTATTCGGGTTAGAAACCAGCAAATCGACCTCGGCGGGACGCATAAAGCGCGGGTCTTGGGTGACATAATCCTCCCAATTTAACCCGACGTAGGAAAAGGCTACTTCGCACAATTCGCGCACTGCGTGGGTTTCGCCGGTGCCTACAACGTAGTCATCGGGCTTATCCTGTTGTAGCATCAGCCACATCGCGCGCACATAGTCCCCCGCATAGCCCCAATCCCGTTTGGAGTCCAGGTTGCCTAATGGAAGTTGGGTTTCCATTCCCAACTTGATTTTAGCAACATAGTGGGTGACTTTGCGCGTAACGAACTCTAGACCGCGCCTGGGACTTTCGTGATTAAAGAGGATGCCGGAACAAGCAAAGAGGTTATAGGATTCGCGGTAGTTGATGGTGATCCAATGTCCATAAACCTTGGCTATACCATAAGGGGAGCGCGGGTAAAAGGGAGTAGTTTCGGTTTGTGGCACTTCACGCACCTTGCCGAACATTTCAGAGGAACTGGCCTGGTAGAAACGAATGGTAGGGTCAACGGTGCGGACGGCCTCCAAGACGCGGGTTACGCCTAGGGCTGTGACCTCACCCGTGAACACCGGTTGTTTCCAGGATGCCGGTACGAAAGATTGGGCTGCTAGGTTGTAAACCTCTTGAGGCTTATACTCACTTAGAATAGCGATGAGTGAACCTTGATCGAGCAAGTCGCCGGAGACTAGAGTGATGTCATCCTGAATGTGTTGGATGCGGGCAAAGTTGATAGTGCTGGTCCGGCGCACCACACCGATCACTTCATAGTCCTGACTTAACAGAAATTCGGCCAGATACGAGCCATCTTGTCCAGTGATACCGGTAATTAACGCACGACGTTTTGTCATCTTAAGGTTACCTCCATAAATTGATTTTGAATATTTTCGTCAGTCAAGAATATCCTTGTGTAAAGTATAAAACGTGAAATGTAAAAAGCTCCTTACGTTCCACGTTTTACGCATTACGTATTTTTGTTCTCCATTCTTCCAATACATCGCTCACCGTTTGTTGAAATGGAATCTCGGGTACCCACCCGGTATCCTGCTTAAGTTTGTCCGCGCTGCCATAGATAATGGGTACGTCGGCGGGTCGATAGCGATCTGTATCTCTCTCAATCCGGATGTCCACGGTGGCGAGGGAGAGGAGTTGATCCACCAGGGATTGGATAGTGCGAGGTACCCCGGAAGCAATGTTGTAAACTTCGCCTGCCTTGCCGTGGAGCAGCGTGAGGTAATAGGCGCGCGCGACGTCGCGTACATCGGTGAAATCACGGGCAGGGGTGAGATTGCCCACGCGCAGCACAGGGGCTTTTTCTCCTCCTTCAATTTCAGCTATTTGGCTGGCGAAGGCCGCGAGTACAAAACGTGGGGATTGCCCCGGCCCCACGTGGTTGAAGGGGCGGATACGAATAACAGGGATGCCGTAGCTGATAAAATACTGGTATCCCATAACATCTTGCGCGACTTTGCTCACACTATAAGGATTTTCGGGCCGCAAAGGGTGTGTTTCAACCAGGGGCAAGTCTTCAGCCGTGGCTCGCCCATATTCCTCCCCAGACCCAATGACCAGGATACGCGGTTTTATATCCAGGGCGACACAGCTCTGGAGTAAGTTAAGCTGTCCGCGAATGTTATTTTCCAATGTATCCCAGGGGTCTTTATATGACGTAGGGACATGGGATTGCGCCGCCAGGTGGATAATATAGTCTGGGCGATAAGTATCCAGGGTTGTCTGGGTTGCTTCCGCATCTCTTAGATCCAGGTAGATGAGGGTTTCCCGGTCTGGATCGCGTGAGGGCGGAGGAGCAGCCGGGTAGGATGTGCCCACAAGACCCCAATGGGTATGAGCGAGAAGATAGTGGGCCAGATGTGTGCCAACAAATCCGGTAGCGCCGGTAGTTAAGATGTGCATCCACGACTCCTTTTCGCGATTGTGTAGACAATAAAAAAACTGCACTTGGTGTTAGGTACCTATGATTATACTTAGAATTGTGAAGGGGTAAAGTTAGGCATTTACACTGTTTTCTATATTTTTGTCCTATATTTCCTTAGTCTCAACGGTAAACCTTTCCTCAAGGGTTTCCACGGTAGGGCTATCGCATTTGGACTACTTTAACCTTCCAGGAAGCTTAGAATGGCTTGATCATGCAGCAAACCGGCGTCCATCCCACGTATTTAGCCGGTGTAAGGGACT
>JAFGFI010000099.1 GCA_016931185.1 Anaerolineae bacterium | reverse complement strand
GTGATGACGGGCCGGTTCTCGGCGAAGGCTGCGCCGGCAATACCCTTGCCCGCCGGGACGCGCATCCCCACCAACTTGGCCCCGGCCGGCCCGCTGGAAATGCGGAAGATGAGATCGCCGCTCTCGTCATCCAGCAGCAAGAGCGACCCGGCCTCCGAGTTCAACAGGCTGGCGGCGTTGCGTACGACTAGATCGAGCACTTCGTTCAGATCGAGGCTGGAGGCCAGCAGGTTGCCGATTTCGTTCAGCGTACCGAGCTGCCGCGCGCGCGACTCCAACCGCTCGTAGAGAGAGTAACGCTCGATGATCGCAGCAGTGTATGCGGCGACGGTCACAAAGAAGTTCTCATCCTCTTCACTGAAGGTCGCGTCGGGGTCAAACGTGGAGGCGACCATCACGCCCAGGGTCTTGTCGCCTGCCGTGAGCGGTGCGCCAAGCCAGGCCTGTCCGAACCGCAAGCCGCTAGGTTCGATACCGCGTTTCCGACATTCCTCTACGTAGTTGTCAGTGCGGATGGTCAGGCTGTTGGCAATGACGGCGCCGGTGAGACCCTCAGCGGTGGTCCAGGTGTGATCGGGGTACAGTCGCTCGTCCTCTTCGATGTAGAAGGCAAAGGCCAGTTTATCCTCGTCGGGTTGTCGCAGCGCGATATAGAAGTTTGGCAGGTCAATGACGTGCTTGAGTTGGGTGTAAATCAACTCCATCAGATCGTCGATTTGCGTCGTAAAGTTGATGGCTTGGGCAATCCAATACAGGGAGCGCAGTTCTTGCGCGCGTTTGGGTTGGCTCTCGGCGATGCTCGCGCGTTCCAACCCCACCGCTACCGGATGCGCGAGGTGTTGGAGCAAGCTCTGCTGCACGGCGCTGTAGGCATTCGCATCATGTGGTGCGCTGATTCCGACCCACCCCTGTTTCCCGAGCGATATGAGCAGGATGATGCCTCGTTCCAGCATTTCCGCCTGTTCCGACAGTGCGTCAAGCGGCAGATTGGCGGCGGGCAGGGGGATGGGAAGGTCCGCTGGTTGTGCAATCAGCCATTTCACCAGTGGATCGTTTGCGGGGAACGACGCATTGGTCTCCACGACACGGTAATTGGAGGATTGTTGTAGCAATGCGACTTCGATGCGCTGAGGCTGGAAAAGTGTCTCTATTTCGGCGTGGAGCGTCTCGGCGATCTCCTGGCGCGTGCTGCTGCTTGCGGCGACTCGCGTGACGTGGGCCACCGCCTGCGGTGTTTTCTGAATCAGCGGATTCTTCTCGATGGCCAGCGTTTCGAGATAGCGGTAACTCCACCGCCCTATCAGAATCGTTAGACTCAAAAAAACAGCGGTGACGATCAGGCTTATAGGCCGGGCTGGGGAAATAGCTCCACCAAAGAACGAGGCGAGGATCCACAGACCAATGAGAACACCGATAACCAGAATCGGAATCAGGGCGTAACCCCAAAGGCGCGTTCTTTGGCGGATTTTCTCTCTTAACAACTCGGCGATGGATTCTGACGCGGCAGGGCGCGTGCTCATGTGTTTTTCTCCAGCGTTAGTGTTATCCTTACTATAGTCCTATTGTAGCATGGCGGAAGATAGTTGCAACTCTTGTTATGCTTGCGGGTGTGTTGCAGTTTGGGAACAACGCCCGTTCTGGAAATGCTCGAACAGGCCGCGTCTACGTACGCTTCACTTAGGAAGTTACCTTAATTCCGAAACGTACAAAGCAATTTTATATTGCATTCATTCAAAGACTATGTTATAATACTGATGTTTCGAAACCCTGGATTGCAAGATCATCTACCTGTTTTCCAGTGGCAATCTCTTTCCTTTTGTCTGTGATAAGGAGCGTATCATGAACCCTCGATGGATAAATGTATGTGTGTTGTTTGCAATGCTTTTAGGAATGTTCCCCTCAAATGTACAGGCTTCGGTCGTCTCGGCTTCGGCTATAGACACACTTCCTGAATTCCTCCCCGTTGTTTTAGAAACACACCAGACTGTTCGCGAAGGTTATTTTGCAGTACCAAGCGAAGAAACTCGTGAAGATGTTGGTATGGCTATTGCGCCTGAATCAGTCTCCGCTCTGGTTGTTACGAAGGGCGATAGTATGTTCACGAATGCAGCGGCAATGGGGGAAATTATGACGGTTACCGTCCCGGTGTCTCCCGTGGTGGCCGGTGAGCAGACGATGTTCTTTGTGGAAGTTCGTAATACTGGCGCCATATCCTGGTCGCCGGAACAAATAGATGTGGAAGTTATAATTCTGGATGATAAAAACCAACCTGTGGCAAGCGGATGGGGAACGGATGCTACCCCCTATGTCCCCATAGTGTCAGGCGCTCAGGCTGCTTTGACTGCCTATGTGCAGATCCCCGTTTCCTTGCAGGGCGACTATCGTTATAAAGTCGACTTGTGGTATGAATCGGCCTTGCTTTATAGCTATATGTATGAGGCTGTGTTTCATGTCACGCCGCTGATAGTGAGAAATGTAGCGTCGCCATTGGAACTGATACCGGCAGCGCCGATGGTCATTCAAGGTGGCGGTGGACAGCAGGCGGTCGATATCGTATTTTTGATGGATACATCTGGGTCGATGTATGATGAGTTCGCAGCCTTATGCACCAAGATCAACGAGATCACCCAGGGCTTGCAGGATCGGGGTATATTGGTGCGTTACAATATTTTAGGTATTACCAATGCTTATCAGTGTGCTACAAACTATGTCACGCATTTAATTCCAAATGCTACGGCAAACCATGAAGAAGACTGGGGGCCGGCCATTTATGATCTTGCCAACGGGTATCCCTGGGTGCCCGGGTACACCCCGTTAATCATCCCCATGAGTGATGAAGGCCCGGAAAGCGGCAGTCCGACTTATGATCCCGGCGCTGACCGGGATAGTATCACATTGGCGACCGCTGCCGCACAGGCTAACAATGTTCGGGTGGCGCCTGTGTTGTGTAGCGGTTATGATAGTGCCACAGAAGTTCTGGCGCAAGACTTGGCGCTTGGCACTGGCGGAAGCGTTTTTTACTCGACCAATCCGAACGACGATTTTGTCGAAGGGATCATCGCTTTGGTGGGATCCGTCGTCGCCCGTTCCTGGGTGGAGGCGTATCCCACTTCTGTTCCCGCGGATATGACAACCCCGGTGGCTGTGACCGTGACAATTTTGGACTTGCAGAACAACCCGGTTGTCGATCACGAGGTAATGTTTTATTCGACCAAGGAGACAGCGGATGTTTTTGACGCGCCGCTCGGACGTACTGACGCCAGCGGGCGTTATACAACCATTTTGCGCTCCGGCGTGCCATTGGATTCTATCCTCAAGGCGCGCGATTTGACGAGTGGGCAATCCGTGATCGGCACCGCCCGCGTGGAATTTTGGCCGGTTGGTGGGCAGTCTGTGCTTCCTCCGGCGAATGAGGCCACCAGTGCGCCTCGTATTACGCATATCAGGGGGACAGGTAGGATCGAAGGGTTGTATGCCTTAGGCGTTGGTCCTGTTGAAAATCCGATTGAGGTGACCGTGGACTGGCAAGATGCTGTCCCCGGCACGGTAGAGTTTTACATCAACGATACGTTACTTGCAGAAGTTGATGCGACAAGTGCTGTTGTTGAATATACGGTGGATTTTAGCCAGATGCATCCCGGAGAAAATGTGTTCAAGGTCGTTGCCAAGAATGGAGCCGGCCCGGCGGTTGAAACGCGGAACCTGTGGGGGTGGGTAGCACCGGCATGGTTAGCAGGGAAAATTGCTCCTCATATGCTAGAGTATGATTATATAAAGGTGCAATTTGAATTTCCTTCAAATGTATTAGGATCTGGCACACGTTTTCAGGCGCTTTTCCCAGGAAATGATACTACAATGCAAATGCAACTTGTGGTTATGATTAAATTTCCACTTCGTGGTGGCAGATGGGAAGCGACTATAGGTGGGGAAAAAGCCATAAACAGATACGCCTCTAGTGGTCAACAACAATTTTTTCCGAAATTGGGATTTGTAGGTAAGAAAATTGATAGCCTGGAAGGAAAATTGATATTTAGCGGGGTACTTGATCGAAGTGGTGTGACAATTGATAATGCTGATATTGAAATAAGCACTCAGTTAACACCTATCCCATTATTTCAACTCAATGCTTTAGATGTAATGCAAGCTTTTCCTCCTGGCGGTACAGCAATTGCCTGGTCATTAGGGAAGATAAAGGCTGTTGATGAAGTTGTTAACAAAATCGCTGTGTTTAAAATCGAAATCAAGCCAAAATTCGGTGGCGGCCTTGGGACGCAGTTCGATGATGAGATCGTTTTCGAAGGCTATATAAAAATCGGGGGCGATCTTCAAGCCACATTGTCCATATTAAATGATATGGTAAAAGCATATGCGGGAATTGGCCTTGAAGGCAAATTTATAGCCGCAACTGTAGATCCACATCTCAGTATGGAATTGTCAGCTAAAGGGTATTTTGGTTTAGAAGTAAATCTTTTCTTGTTTACAAATAAGGACGAATATAGTATTGATATTGGGAAATATTGCTCGGCGGGTTGCTTGCGAGCAATTTATGGATCAGATATTTACGTGAATGAAATCTCTTACACTGACTGGCATGTCGCTGGCGGCGGGTACGTGGGCGCTTATGCGCAATTTATGCCAGAGTTGAATGATGCTGTGCTGGCGTCTCTGAATGGCCCGCTTGCTACAGGTGCTACTACGGAAACTTTATTGGTGAGCAATGTCTATACTTACACACGCCCCTCGCTGGCGGTCGCGCCGGATGGCCAGGCGATGCTTGCCTGGACACACGACGACATCAGTAAACCTCTTGGGCAAAACTACGAAATTTTGGCCTCTTGGTGGGATGGTTTGAGTTGGCGCACTCCGGTTTCTGTAACCGCGGATACCTATCTGGATGGCAATCCACGCCTGGCGTGGGTGGATGGCAATGTATTGGCTGTTTGGGAGCATATTGATAATCCAGCATTGCCCCCAACCGCAACACTCGATATTACCACGACGTGCCAAGCCGAGCTTCGTGCGTCGGCCTGGTTGTCCTCCACGCAAAGTTGGACTCCGCCGATCAACGTCACGCAGAACAACGCGGCGGATCGCGCTCCTGTTCTCGCCGCGGGGCAGAATGGAAGTGCAGTTTTGGCCTGGGTACAGAACCCTGATGGCGAATTGGGAGGTACACCGGATTCGCCGGAACAGATTATGGCTGCGTTGTGGGATGGTGCCCAGTGGCTCACCCCGACGACTGTTGTTACCCCGTTGGTCGATCTTGGGCCAATATCGGCCGCCATTGCCGATACCGAGGCTTGGATCGCTTATACGGTTCCCATTACACCATCTTCAGGAATGACGGCAACCCCGCAAATCTTTACGGTGAAATGGGATGGTGTGCAGTGGCTTGCGCCGGTGACCCGCACCCTTGAAGAAACGACTAACTATAATCCACAGGTTTTCTATGATTATATTGGGCAGCCTGCGGCTGTCTGGATGGCAGATCAAAGGCTTGTGTGGCATTCATTGGTCGCCACTGAAACATATTCGACCGTAGTAGAAATCCCTGCCAATGATTTTAGCTTGGCGCAATCCCCTACCGGCGACCTCGCTGTAGTGTGGGAACATGGGGATGATGTGTCATTGGCCGTCTACCAACCGGCTTATCATCTCTGGAGTACTCCACTCACACTTACCCAGGACGTGAGCCGTGAACAGTTCCTTTCTCCGGCTTTTAGTCCTGTTGGCGACCTCCTGATGAGTTATGGTAAGGTTGCGATGAGTTCGCAAACAATGACCGACACTGCGGAGACAGGGGTTGTAACGTATACGGTTCCTATCGCCGGTCAGACAGATATTTACGTCTTGCAACATCATTTTGAGCATAACCTGCATATCACAGATGCCGATTTCATAGTGTCCGACACACATCCCGCGTTTGCCAGCACCGTCGTCCTGAGTGCGACGGTGCACAATACCGGCGACTTGGTTGCGGATGGGGTCACGGTGGCTTTTTACGATGGCGACCCTACCGGCAGCGGTGTTTTGATTGGCGCGGCGACGCTTTCTGCGCCGCTGGCCGGCGGATTATCCGCGACGTTGACCACGTCTTACACAGTTCCTGTTTTTGGCGGTCCGCGCGACCTTTATGCCGTTGTTGATCCCTTCGACGCCATCAACGAGAGCGACGAAGATGATAATACAGCCACGATGCGAGTCTTCGGGCCTGACCTGGAACTCACCGCCTGGGGAACAGATTATTGGGGCGGTTCGCGTGTGGGCCTGTTGACCGCGGTTGAAAATCTGGGTACCACGGCTTCGCCGACCTCAACGTTGATTTTTTACCGTGATGCTTTAACCGGCACAGTCGCTGTGACCAATACCGTACCCCCGCTTGCTGCCGGACGGCGAGTGACTATCACAACACCATGGGATCATGGCGTGTTGGCGGCAGATAGTTACACGCTAGCTGCGGTCGTGAATGAAAATCAGGTGGCCTTCTCCGAAGTGATCACGTATAACAACGCTGCACCTATGGATGTACACGTCTATCCGGATTTGGCCGTCAGTCCTTTGTATTTTTGGAGTGAGCGTCTGCCTGACGGCTCCTTACTGATCACCGGCACGGTTTTCAACTTTGGCAGTATCACTTCGACTGCCGTCATTGCGGATGTTTACCAGGGAACTGTTTTCACCGAAACTGCCCGTATTTTCTCCCAAACCATTCCAGGTGTCGCGCCCGCCGGTTACGCGGTTGTCACGGGGACGTGGGCTATGCCGCCAGATGATTACAGCCTTTACATTCTTGTGGATGGCGCGGGACAGATTACGGAGACAACTCGAGCCAATAACTTGGCGAGTATGACATCTGACTTTCAAATTGAGACATCTGCCGCGCGTGAAAAGGTTATCAAGGGCAATCATGTGACCTTGACTGCGACCGTGACATCATTTAATGGTTTTGTCGCGCCTGTCACATTATCCGTTGTAGGATTGCCGCAAGGTGCGGGGTACGTCGTGCAGACCAATCCTTTGACGCCGACAGACAGTACGACTTTGATCATTACGACCTCCCTCAGCACACCTACAGGGATCTATCCTTGCCAGATTCAAGGGAACGGCGGTGGTTTTACACATACTGTTCCCTTTATTTTGGAAGTTAGGACACTGGATCTGAGCATTTCCAAAACCTTGTATAACAGTGTACCTGCCGCTGGTGCAGATATAACCTATGCCATCTTTTATCAGAGCAGCGGCGATACCATTGCTGATGATGTTTTTGTCACCGACACCCTTCCACTATTGACTACTTACGCAACAGATAGCAATACCGCAGGCTTTACGACAGTGGTGACCGGGAGCACAGTAGTGTGGCGTAAAGCGTCGGTTCAACCCGGTGAATCAGGATATTTATATGTTACAGTCCATCTGGACGCGGCCGTGCCCGTGACGGCAGCTTTTACAAACACGGTTGCTATTCGCACTCAGACCGGCGAAACCAATTACAGCAATAGTATATATACTGATGTCGTATCTATGCCTGGTACACGCTATGTGACCCCTCTGGGAAATGATGGGTATAGCACATGTTTGTCAAGCAGCGCGCCGTGCCGGACGGTAGAGCGGGCGGTGGCGCAGGCGCATGGGGGGGACACGATCAAGATTGCGACGGGTGTGTATACGGACGCGGACATCGGATTGGATGGGCGGTTCATCACCCTGAGCAAAGGGGTGACGCTGGAGGGCGGGTATACAGCCAGCGACTGGGAGACATTCGCTCCGGTGGGGAATCCGACGGTGCTGGATGCGGAAGGGAGCGGAGTCGTCGTCCATACCGAAGCGACGGGGATCACGGTGACGCTGCGGGGCTTGACGTTGCAGCGGGGGAGTGGCTACGGGGTATACGCGCG
>JAFGFI010000098.1 GCA_016931185.1 Anaerolineae bacterium | reverse complement strand
TTCGTGCGAACAAAACGCACAGAACTTGTCTCAGGAACAACAATCATGATACTCCTCATCGCCAACTTGTGTAGTGCAGAGTACACCGGATCGCATGTTGTGGCATGGCTTACCGTTGCCGCTTCTTGCTTGCAACTTTGCTCATTCGTCTTACACTTGATGGCGCTTCACAATGTGCATTTCATCGAAAATCAAGGGGGTTGCTATGGCTTTGCTACACTGCAATTTCTGGTCTGAAGTGTTGCAGCTTTCCTGCTCGATGGATGTGATTTTGCCTGAACCTAAGCGTTCGCCGGATGGCGAGGTGCTGACGCCGCCGCGCCTCTACCCCACCCTGTATTTGCTCCACGGCTTATCGGATGATCACACCATCTGGCAGCGGCGCACGTCCATCGAGCGTTACGTGGCGGAGATGGAGCTGGCCGTCGTCATGCCGGCGGTGGATCGCAGCTTCTACACGGATATGGCGGCAGGCAATCGCTATTGGACGTTTATCAGCGCCGAGTTGCCCGTGTTGGCACGCGCCTTGTTCCCGCTCTCGCCTGCGCGGGAAGATAACTTCGTGGTGGGCCTGTCGATGGGCGGGTATGGCGCGTTCAAGCTGAGTTTGAGCTGCCCGGACCGTTTCGCCGCGGCTGCGAGCTTGTCCGGCGCGGTATATATGGCCGAGTTACGCCGTGTCCCTGATCCCACATTGCGCGCCGAGTTCAAGCGTATCTTTGGCAATCTGCGGCAACTACCCGGCAGCCGTCACGACTTGTGCCACCTGGCAGAGGAAGTGGCAGCCTCGAAGTGGGGAAAGCAACTGGCGCTGTTCCAGTGGTGCGGCACCGAGGATTTTCTCTATCACGACAATCTCCTCTTCCGCGACTGCGCCCTGGCGCTGGGATTGAACCTGACCTACAGCGAAGGGCCAGGCGGCCACACCTGGGATATGTGGGATGCGCAAATCCAGCGCGTGTTGGAGTGGCTGCCGCTCGTGCACCCCGCGGCAGAGAGCGAAGCGGCATAGCGCGAGCCAGTCCCGCTGTTGCCGCTGAGCCATTCCGTTGGATGTAATTCCATACGGCTAGAAACGCAAAGAGAAAGGCAAACGCGATGATCATTGAGGAAATCCGCAAAATTGCCGAAGATGCGCATGTCCCAGTATGGGGTATCAGCCCTGCTTCGGAAATGGCAAACGAGCTGCCTGGTCACCGGCCTGAAGATCTCTTGCCAGGAGTACAGAGTCTGATTTGTTTTGGTATGCCGGTTCCTCGAGCCGTATACCGGATGCCAACTTACGCGGTAGAAACGATCTGGCGTTCTCAGAATCTTCATTACCGTCGTCTTGACACACTGTCTATTCGAATTGCCACACTGTTGGAGGAAAGCGGCGCACATGCGGTCCCCACTTACGGTTGTATGCCTTTGGGGATGAACAAAAAGGGCGTGATCGTAGGCTACCTGAACCAGATTCGGATGGGAGAAGTGACCGGAATCGGCATCATCGGCAAGAATGGTCTGCTCTTACACTCTCAATACGGGGCCAGACTGATGCTGGGCGGTCTATTAACCACTGCGGTTCTGCCTGAAATGCACTATCCTGACATCAAAGAACCCGGTTGCCCGCCGAATTGCCGAATCTGTGTGGAGGTTTGTCCGGCCCACGCTATCTTGCCTGACAAAAAACAAGTCAAAATCATGCGCTGTTTAGGCTATACCGCGCGGACACCTGCAATGTCTCGAATAAAGTTTCTAGTCCTGCGAGCATTCAATCCCCAGGCAGCAGCCAGGTATATGAGCCTGACTTCATTCGATGAGCACACTTTCCACGTTTGCTCGCAATGTGTCGCACTGTGTCCTTATGGTGAACACAAGTAGGGATTACGCCCAACACTGGCTCCAGCGGCGTCACCGTTGGTGGTACGCGCACCGGATTTGCCACCTGTATATATGCAGATGTACAGGAACAGATACATAATCCGCCTAATGATATTAGGACTTACGCAGCCGATAACTTAGCGGAGTGTTTTTCACTACCAAGACACAAAGGCCAACATTGATTTTTTCTTCGTGTCTTTGTGTCTTGGTGCTTTTGTGGTAAATCTGGCGTTTGGTCCTATATTTGCGTAAGTCCTGGATATGTTAGGCGCCGCCGTTGCTCTTGCATCTCGAAGGAGAAAATTCATGAAGTATGGTTTTGTCTTGCCATGGGGCGATGCCCGTACTGCTGCCGATTTTGCCTATGAGGCGGAACGAGCAGGTTGGGATGGCTTTTTTGTCTGGGAACCAGTGTGGGGCATTGATGCCTGGGTAGCATTGACTGCCGCTGCTATGCAGACAGAACACATCCAGCTTGGCACGATGCTCTCACCACTGTCGCGAATGCGACCCTGGAAACTTGCGAGCGAGACAGCCACACTTGATAACCTTTCGAATGGGCGAGTTATCCTGTCGGTGGGATTAGGGCATCTGCCCACCGGTTTTGAAGAATTCGGCGAAGTAACCGACCGCAAGATGCGCGCAGAGCTATTGGACGAAGGGTTAGAAATCTTGACAGGTCTATGGTGCGGGCAACCGTTCAACTATGATGGCAAACACTACCAGGTTAAGGAAGTCGATCATTTTTCCCCGCCCTCACCGGTACAGCAACCGCGGATTCCTATTTGGGTCGTGGGGGCATGGCCGCGCATGAAATCGATGCGTCGAGTGTTGCGTTACGATGGATTGTTACCTACCGTGAGCATTGCTGAGGGCGAAAGCCGCCCACCCTATCCTGAAGAAGTCCGAGACATGAAAGCTTTTATTGATGCGAATCGCACTGAACACACATTGTTCGATATCATCATGGATGGTGACACACCAGGCGATGATCACGAAAGCGCTATCTCGGTCATTCGCCGATGGGCCGATGTAGGCGTGACGTGGTGGATAGAAACAAGGTGGAATGAACCACGGAACGCGGACGGGCTGGCAGTTTCCCGCAAACGTATCTTACAAGGGCCACCACATCTTGAGTAGCACAGCCATGATTGTAAAAGAAATCCGGTCGAAAACTATCCTTTCCACCTCGAAGGTTCATGACCATGTAATCAACCCGTATGTAGGTTGCCAACACGCCTGCTCTTACTGCTATGCGCGCTTTATGAAAAGGTTCACCGGGCATAAGGAACCTTGGGGCAGATTCGTCGATGTTAAAATCAACGCTGCCGATTTGCTGCGGGTGGAGATTGGCAAAAAGAAACGCGCCAGTGTATGGGTCAGCGGCGTCTGTGACCCTTATCAGCCTCTGGAGGCAAAATACAAGATAACCAGGGCATGTCTGGAAATACTGGCTCACCATGACTGGCCGGTGATCATTCAGACCCGTTCCCCGTTGGTTCTCCGGGACATGGATATTCTCAAAAGAGCAAAAAACTTTGAGGTCGGACTGACGATTCCCACGGCGGATGACGCCATCAGAAAATTGTTCGAACCCAATGCACCGCCGATCATGGATCGGCTAAGAACACTCGATGAACTACATCGATCGGGCATCAAAACCTATGCGATGATTGCTCCTGTGCTTCCGGGAGCCGAAGGTTTGACCCAAGCGCTGGTAGGGAAGGTTGACCACGTCATCGTCGACCGCATGAATTATAACCACGCCGACTGGGTTTACACGAAGTACGGACTGGAAGACAAACGCTCTGATGATTTCTTTCATGGGGTAAGTCGTGAGATTGCTACTGTATGTGAACAATCGGGAATTGAGTGTCGTTTAATCTTCTAGAACAAGTTTTTCAGGATTGTCACTTGACCCGCTTTTTGTTGCCGAGGTGGATTATGATCGTCATCGCAGGATTGACCGCCTGTACTGCAACGGAGTTGCCACATCCAACAGCTACACTCATCGCGACGTCCACACCGGCCCCTACCGCTGTCATCCCCTTGACCGCAGACGTCTTCTTCGTCGCGCCGGAAGGCGACGACGCCAACCCCGGCACGTTCGCGCAGCCGTGGGCCACCGCCAACCACGCGGCGGAAGTGCTGGAAGCCGGGCAAACCGTCTATCTGCGCGGTGGCGTCTATGCACTGCCCCGGCAAGTTCGCCCCGCTCATTCCGGGCGCGAGGACGCCTGGATCACGTGTCGCGCCTATCCCGGCGAGCAGCCCGTGCTGGACGCCTCGGCCATCGACAACGACCCATCCGGCCAATTCTCCCACGACGCCGGCAGTTTCAACATTGAGCGCCGAGCCTACATCCGGGTGATCGGCCTCACTGTACAGAACTCGCACCAGGTCGGCTTTATGGTGCGCGACGCGCAGCACATCGAACTGCTCAACAACATCGCCGATACAACCTTCAGTCCCGGTATCGGCGTCTGGCGCACCGACGGCACAGACGGCGTCACCGAGCACATCAAAATCATCGGGAATACCGTCACCCGCGCCAGCACCTGGGAGATGCTGCCCAAAGGCTACGTCCGCCAGGGTGAGCCGCCGCACGAAGCGATCAGCATCGCCGGAGCGCATCACTTCGAGGTTGCCTACAACCACGTCTACGACTGCGACAAAGAGGGCATCGACGTGAAGGAAACGAGCGCGCACGGGCGCGTGCATCACAACTACATCCA
>JAFGFI010000097.1 GCA_016931185.1 Anaerolineae bacterium | reverse complement strand
GGTATTGCCGAACCCTCTCGTAGTGAAGAACGTCTCCTGGAGCAGGAGCAAATTGAACAGGCGCGGGCCGCGCTGCATCAGCTTACATCCCTGCAACAACAAGTCATTGTATTGCGGTTTCTGCAAGGGATGAGCAATGTGGAAATTGCTGAGGTGATTCAGAAAAATGTGGGCGCGGTTAAAGCCCTTCAGCACCGGGCACTCAATGCCCTGCGGCGCATCATACAGGAGAAGGAAAATGAAACGTGAGATAAAACAAGCCTGGGACGACCTTCCACCGGAAGTCCGGCAAACGCTTAAACGATTACAACCGGTGCCGCCGCCGGATTCCCAGGCGTGGATGGTGGGGCGACAGGCTTTTCTGGCAGAAGCTCAATCATTGACCTCCCAGATCGTAACTTCAGAACGTGAATTTCGTCATAAGAAACAAAGCGCGCCCACACGTGAAAATGCGCGCGCGAAATCTCGTTTGTTTTGGAGGAGGTCAACGATGGGTGCATTACTTAAAGTGGTATTGGTTATCGGGCTACTGTTAGGGGGGACTGTGGGCACGGTCGGCGCGTCACAGCATAGTCTGCCCGGTTCTCTCTTATATCCTGTTAAATTGCAGATAGAGGATTGGCGATTGGCTTCGATCCGTGACCCCCTGCCTGCATCAAGCCTTGCCTTATCCCTGGCACAGGAGCGGGTTGATGAAGCGGTACGGCTGTATAGCAACGCTGTGACGATACCTACCAGCTTGGGGACACGGTATCAGGCACACCTGGCATTTGCGCTTCATGCAGCCGGCACGCTTACAGCGTCGTTAAAACTACAGACACAGCAACGTATCTCGCAAACCCTGGCAATACAACAGCGGACGATGGCGCAATTGATGCAGCAACTGCACACAGGAGCGGGTCAGAATCTGGATGCCCAGGTTCTGGCGGCGATGGTGCAAACGGCTCAACGAGCTCAGAGAGGGATTACGGACGATCTGTCTCCGGGAGGCCCGCCCGAAGATGCCCCACGGCAGCAATTGGGGCCTGGGGATGGAACCGATACAGGGAGTGAGGGTGAAGGGCAGTTTGGGTCCGGCGATGGGCGGGAAGATTGTGGCTCCGGTGGTTGCGCCGGTTCTGGTAATGGTAACCAGGGTACTACAAATGACGATACGGATACCGGCAATGCTCCTGGAGAGTCACAAAACCAGGGCGGTAATGGCGGCGCACAAGATGACGACCTCCAATGTCATGGCAATCACTGTGATACAGGGCGTGATCAATCAGATGCGGGCCAAGATGGTCATTCGCAGGATAAGGGTAATTCAGACACGGGTACTGACAATGATGCCGGCAATGGGAATGGGACCAACGGTAGTAATGGCAATGATACCGGTGAAGGCGCGTCCGGCGGTAATGATAATCGTGACGCTTCTGATTCAGGCAATGATAACTCAGGTAATGCCGGGAATGGTAGCGACAGTGATAACGCCGGTAATGGCAGTGAGGACAGTGGTGGCTCTGGCGGTGATGACACCGGCACTCAGGAGGGGGGTAATGGTGATGGCAGTGGGGGAAATGGGGGAGGAAACTCCGGCGGTAATGGCGGATCCGGTGGGGGTGGGGGACGCTCATAGCCTTTGAATGTGTCGTATTCAATAAACCCGGTTTTTCAGAAGAAACCGGGTTTATTCATGGGGGCTATGCATTTGACGCATCATCCATATTAGATTATGATCGGTGTATTCTTGAAAAGGAATGTTATCGGTGACCTGTTGTAACGACTCAGCCGGGTACCTTCCGGGAAGCTACGGGGTAACCTCGTCCTAGCTTCCCGGAAGGTTCAAGCATGTCGCTCCTGAGCAGTTACGATCTGTTTGCATAAACCTGATAGGGAGTGGGGTATTTGCAGAATAAAACAACCTATATTGTCGCGGGACTACTTATTGTCGTTGCCGTCATCTATTTGATCATCAGCAGTACCGGCAGTACGGCACAGTACTTCGTCACCATTGAAGAACTCAAAGCGATGGGAGACGAGGCGCAAAATCGGAACCTTACCATTTCTGGTGCAGTATTGGGTGATACCCTTGTCTATGACGCCATGCAACCGCGCGTGACGTTCACGATGGTCCATGTGCCTGGGGATCCTGAAGAAGTAGAGGCTGCGGGTGGACTGGCTACCGTGTTACACGCGGCAGTGCAAAATCCCACCCGCGCGCAGATTGAAGTGGTTTACGACGGCGTCAAGCCCGATCTGTTGCAAAATGAAGTGCAAGCCATCGCGCGGGGGCGATTGGGTGAGGATGGTCGCTTCTATGCCGGTGAGTTGCTTCTCAAGTGCCCTAGCCGTTACGAGGAAGAAATCTCTGGTCAGGCGGGAAATGCCGATGCTGGGTGAAATTGGCACGATCCTCATCGCGCTCTCTTTTGTCGTCACCCTCTATGGCGCGTGTGCTGCGTTCCGGGGCATAGCCCGGCGTGACAGCCGCTGGGCACGGAGCGCGCAGCATGCCGTCTATGCCGCGCCCTTGCTTTTGGGAACCGCGCTTCTCGCACTGCTCAGTGCCTTCCTCAGTGATGACTTCCAAATTGAATATGTAGCGGCGCACTCCTCTTCTGTTATTCCCTTCTACCTCAAGATTTCGGCAGTCTGGGCCGGACAAGAGGGGTCATTGCTGTTATGGTGCTTTTTGCAAGCCCTGTTCACTGCGCTTGCCACGGGGTGCCCCACGGAAAAAGCGCGTCCACTGGTACCGTGGGCGACGGTATTCCTGAATCTCATCACGGCTTTTTTCGTCGCAGTCACACTTTTTCTCTCCAATCCTTTCACGTTATCGGCCATGATTCCCGCCGGTGGGTGGGGATTGAATCCCCTGCTCCGCCATCCGGGAATGATCTTCCATCCCCCCGCTCTCTATGTAGGGTATGTGAGTCTATCCATACCGTTTTCCTTTGCGCTGGCGGCTCTGGTCACCCGGCAAATCCAGGATTGGACCCGCGCGCTGCGTACCTGGATACTCGTCGCGTGGTTGGGGTTGGGCTTGGGCTTGATCCTGGGGATGCGCTGGGCCTACGATGTGTTAGGGTGGGGAGGCTATTGGGGGTGGGATCCGGTGGAAAACGCCGGATTGTTGCCCTGGCTCACGGCCACTGCGTTGCTCCACGGCGCGGTCATGCAGGATGAAAAACGCGGCTTTTACACTTGGAATATCTTGCTGGCGCTCTTTTCCTTTGTGTTGGTTCTCTTCGGCACGTTTGCTACCCGCAGCGGGATGATCCAGTCTGTCCACGCTTACACTGCCTCTGGATTGGGCGGCTATTTTCTGACCGCGATCCTTGTCACATTGACAGGATCGTTAGGATTGCTCATTGCCCGGCGCGAGGTATTAAAGACAAGTGTCACTGTAGAAAACTTGTTTTCCCGCGACGGGATGTTTTTTCTCACCCTGCTCCTGCTCTCGTTGCTCGCGGTTTCGATCTTCACCGGCAGTGTGCTTCCCACGTTTACCGGAATGTTGACCTTGCCGCGCTTTGAGGCCGGGCCGGCGTGGTTCGATCGCGTCACAGGCCCGCAGTTCGCCGCCCTGGTACTCATCATGGGCCTGTGTCCACTGTTGGGACGAGCGGCTGCTACGTTGCGCCGCCTGAAAAGCCATGTCTGGATTCTGGTCACGGGAGGAAGCATCGTGCCCGTTGTTGCAGCCCTGCTGGGATTTACACGGCCTATCTCACTCATCGGTTTTGCCGTGGTAGGATTGGCGGGATTCACGACGTTGGCCGCATACGGGGAGGGCGTGATCGCGCGCTGCCGGCACACGCGAGAGTCGCCCTTTAACGCGCTTTGGGGGCTGCTGCGCGCGCAACGCCGCAAGTATGGCGGCTATCTTGTTCACATGGGTGTCATTCTGATGGCGCTGGGCGTTACCGGCACGCGGATGTACCCTTTTGAGCAAGAAATGGTCCTTGCTGTGGGCGATCCCGTCACTGTGGGGGATTACACGCTGACTTTTATGGGACTGGCGGGTGATTTTATCGACGATTATATGAGTATTGCCGCTACTGTTACCGTTTACCGGGATGATACATATCTGGCGACCCTGGAACCGCGCCTCAACAACTTTATGGGATCGGGTCAGTCCATCACTGTGCCCGCGTTGCGATCCGGTATTAGGGAAGACCTCTATCTTATCCTCTCCGGCTGGACGGAAAACGGTAATACGGTGACGCTCAAAGTGGTGGTCAACGCGCTGGTCAATTTCCTTTGGTTGGGAGGGCTGATTTTTCTGACTGGAGGCGCGCTGGCGTTGTGGCCGGCAGGCATCAAAGAAACAGAATTTACATTTATGTATGTTGCCCATCCGTTTTGTAATGACCACGCGGAGTCTGAAAGCTTTATTGAGAGTGGGGATCAGAATATGCATGATCAGAGTTGAGCATCTCAGTAAATCTTTTGGAGTGCGCGCGGCATTAGACGATGTCAGTTTCACCGTCGCGCCGGGCGAATTTGTGATCCTTGTCGGGCCGAACGGCGCGGGCAAGACGACACTGCTCCGCATACTGGCGACGTTGTCCCGCCCCACTTCCGGCACTGTGTGCATCGCCGGGCTGGACCCCCTCCAACAGGGGATCCCCGCGCGGCAACAGATCGGCTTTCTTTCACATCGTACCTTGCTTTACGAAGATCTCACCGCCGAGCAGAACCTCGCGTTTTATGCCCGCGTCTACGGAGTGCCGGATGCCGAAGCCCGTATTGCCAACCTCTTGGCGCGCGTGGATCTGACCTCGCGCCGCCACGATTGGGTGCAGACTTATTCGCGCGGAATGCAGCAGCGGCTTGCTATCGCTCGCGCGCTGCTGCATTACCCGCGCCTGCTGCTCCTGGATGAACCCTATGCCGGCCTGGATCCCATCGCTGCCGGCGCCCTCACATCCTTGCTCACCGGTCTGGTAGATGATGGCTGCACATTGGTTCTTACCACCCACAACCTGGAAATGGCCGGCGCAGTTGGGAAACGCGCCATCGTCCTCAACCATGGTCGCGTAGTCCACGATGCCCCGCTGCCGGATGAGCGTGGCTTCCCGGCATTGTACTGCGAGCGGAGCGGCAAG
>JAFGFI010000096.1 GCA_016931185.1 Anaerolineae bacterium | reverse complement strand
TATGTGCCGGCAGTGGCGTAGATGTGAGGCGGCGGCGTCTGCAACGTGCTGGTCGTGCCATCGCCGAAATCCCACTGCCAGCCGGCAATATCCCCGGTGGAAGCGTTGGTAAACGTGACTGTAAGCGGCTGTGTGCCACTTTTAGGCGCGGCGTTAAACTGCGCGGTGAGTAACACGGTGATATAGGACGCGCGTGTGATCACATCGCCCCCCGCCGGTCCCCCGGCAGCTAGCGTGACGGTGTATGTACCCGCCGCGAGATAATCGTGCAGGGGATGCCGCGCCCCACTGCTGGTCCCATCCCCAAAGTCCCACGTCCAGGCTCCGATGTCGCCTTCGGAGACGTCTGTAAATTGCACACTCACCGGCGCGTAGCCGCTGCGCGCCGATCCTGCGAAGGCCACTGTGGGGGTAATCCACTGTACCCCGTCAGCCTCCCAACGCCGGGCGTAGATTTCCATGTTGCCGCTGCTAAAATCTATCCACGCGACATAGGGCACACCGTTACCCAGGGATGCGTCGTCCGCCGGGATTACAATAGTGGGCACACCTGACACAGCATCATTCATACTGATGCCCCCGCCACTGGCAGACCCGGTTCCTACTTCTTCCCAATCCACACCGTTCCAGCGCCGCGCGTAGATCTCCCAATCGCCATCACTTTGATCCTGCCATACTATGTAGGGGGTACCATCAGCAGCCATGGCTATCTGGGGATTATGAGTACTGCCAGGACTATCACTAATCCCACCACCACTTGCCGAACCGGTCCCCATTTCTTCCCAAACCGTACCATTCCAGCGCCGCGCGTAGATCTGCCACACGCCGTCTACTAACTCCATCCAAGCGACATAAGGCGCACCGTCAGGATCTACCACAATCGAAGCGTTGATTGAATTATCCATTGGCAGACTGATCACACCCGCGCCTGTCGCTGACCCCACACCCACCTCCTGCCAGGTATCGCTCATAAACCGGCGCACGTAAATGTCATAGTCCACATTCTGGACGCCATCATCGTGCCACACTACGTAAGGGATACCGTCTAGACCAATGGCTAGGGCGGGGTTGTAAGAGTTCATTACATCTGCTGTGTTCCATGGGAGTGGCCGTTAGGCGGATCGCTGATCACGCCCGCGCCACTGGCCGATCCCGCACCCACTACCTGCCATGTCTCACTTATAAAACGCCGCACATAGATGCGCCCTAGCCCCGACGTGGTATCGGTCCAGGCCACGTAAGGAATACCTTCTTCAAAAGGAGCAGTACCAGGTGCAACCGCAATACTCACGCGGCCTGCGTCACCACTGTTGTCGCTTATGCCCTCCCCGAACGCCGATCCCGCGCCTACTTCCTCCCAGATTTCACCGTTCCAGCGCTTGACGTAGACCTCTTTGTTACCGATGGTATTATCTACCCACGCTACGTAGATACTGCCATCCGGCCCCGCAGCAATATCTACTGGCCCGGAATAGCCATCATTCTGGCTTATGCCGCCCTGACTGGCCGATCCCTCCCCTATCTCCTGCCAGCGATCACTTAACTGCAATCCCACATCCACCTGCTGCCCACTGGCCTGCACCGTCCACGCGCGCTGGGCACGAAGAGACCCGTACACCACTGTGATCGTTAATGGCATTCCCACCGTCGCGCTTAAGGGATCAGCGGTGAGGTCAATGCGGTAATACGGCTCCGTGCTGGCAACGCCGCTGCGCGTGGTCGCCGTCAGTGATCCTGTCGGACTTTCCACCGTAACCAGCGCGCCTGTCACCGTCGTGGCACCATCGTAGACATATCCGTAGAGACAGCAAGACGCCAACCGTCCCGGTGGAGTCACATCATCACAATCGCGAGGCAGTGGGACAGGTGGCGTGTCCGCCAGCACGGGGGAAAAAGAAAGAAATGAGAAAAAAATGGAAAAAGAAAAGTGAAACAAAAAAGCTCAAGACCCCGGCCCATAAAAATCACCGAGTCGCACCCATACCGAAAGGATCCCGTCCCCCAGACCAGGGCCTTGAGTACGACCAAAAAGGAGTTATTCTCCCCTTCCACACTATGCGACTTTTCCAGTAAAGCCATATTCACACTCCTTAATAATATATAACGCCGGGATGGATGTTTTTCCGGCACGAGTTGAAAATTGTGAGTCGCGAGTTAAGAGTCAGGAATTACAGATTACGGAAATGGCGCATTTTGAGATTCACGCACAATCTACGGTCGTCTTTACACTTCGCTGTTCTTCACTTCCGGCGCGCCGAGGAGGCAGAAAGTCGCCCAATAGAAGGGATGGCGATAGGGGGTAAGTTTTTCGCCTGCCGGCGTGATTTGCACGTGATCGCGGACGGCACGCTGGGCCGTCCGCAAAGCCGCGCCAGCGGTCGCACCGGCAGTTCATTCGGTGTAAAAGTGCTTCATCAGCAGTTGCGCGGCGACATCGTCCACAGGCCAGAGACTGACGAGCAAAGCAGAGGCCACGGCAGCGAAGAAGCCACGGCTAAGGCCCACCAGATCGCCGCCCAAGAGACGATGCCGCCCGGTCTCGCAGCCACTGAGTGTGACCAGCGCGCCCTCCAGTCGCAGCGCATAGAGATCCAATGCACGCAGCCACTCCCCACGCGCCAATTGCAGCGCGGAGAACAAAGGGTTATCCTGCCGGAACACCGCATGGGTCGCAAGATGCAGGCATGAGGTATGAGCGGCATGTTCCAGGATAGCGGCTAACGTCGCATCCTCGCCGGTAAGTGTCACTGCCTCCGGCAGCAAATATGCTACCTGGCTGATTTCCGGCACGACGTGGGGCAGCGCCTGCCCGCGCGCATATCCCACAATCAGGGGCGCGCGTGGGGCGTTACGGCGACCGTGGTAAGCGGCGCGACATAGCTGCAATACCCCGGCGTTGGGCACATAGGCGATTTCATAGCGCTCCGACAGGCAAATCTCGCCATCGCACAATGCGTGGAACGGCACATTAAAAAGCACACCATCAGGAGAGATAATTAACCGCTCAATCTCTGCCAGGAAGGGCAACAATGGAGCTATCAGATCTTGATAAAGCCAGTTCAATTGGAGATGGCTCAAGGGTAAAAGTGTATGCATCACATACGCCGGACCAAAATCCATCACTGTGGCTATTGTCGTACTCAACGCAGCTATGGTTTCGCTGACCTGGGAGACCGTACAAGTTAACGGCACACACGCGCGCAAGCCATGAGCGTCCAGGATAAAGACCTGAATCTGCTCACCAGCGATGTAATAATGTAATAAGCTCTCGTCAGGTTGCAAACTATAGGATGACAGACCCTCCAGTCTATCCCACGGCACATACAACGGCCATTGGTGTTGAGTGGTATGCCAGATCTGGGTAATTTCCCCCTCCAGAGCGGCGATCTGCGCCCATAGTTGACGTTCCACCTCGCCCCCACTCTGGCGTTGATCCGAGGCATCACCAGTGAGCTTGCTTTGTGTGTCTATATCCGCGTAATGCCAGTTCAGTTGTTCGCGCAATGCAACCAGACGAGAATGTAAGGAGGCATCCACTGTCGCATCCTGCGTAAACCGGTCGAAATTGGCGAGCAACAAATCCACCAGCGCGCCGGACTTGGCCCGCTCCACGTAAGCCAACGCCTCGGCCTCATATCCCAGTTGTAAACACAATCGCACACCGTCCTGGTAAACATCGAGTTTGTCCTCCAGGAATCCCAGACGGAAATCCTCAACCGGCAATCGCTGCCGCACATCCTCGATCAAGGTCACCGCCCGCGCGTAATGTTGCCGGGCGCTCTCCACTTCCCCATTGGCCTCTGCCACCCGTCCCAGGCCGTGCTGCGCGCGATAACACAACGCCGGGATATGCAGGCGCTCTCCAATGGCATCACTTTGCCGGTAATAAATCAGCGCGTCTGTTACACGCCCGGAAACCAGGTGGGCTTTTGCTACCAGGAGCGCACCCCGCGCCGCAAAACTCTCAATGCCATACTGCAAAAAGCCCCACACAGCCTCCAACGCCAATGGCAATACCCGTATCCAATCATCCATAGCAGCCCACAGCGCGGCACGCTCCAAATTTGCCCGCTGTATCCACACCGGGTCGCCAATACGGACAAAGGCAGCATGCGCCCGTTTCAAAACATCCTCTGCCCGCGTAAACGCTTCGATGGAGCGCCAAGCGCGCGCCTGGTGGAGTAACGCACGTGCCACGTGCCACTGCATTTCCCGCTCCTCGAACACAGGCCAATCCCGGTTCGCGCGCCGCAGCAGGTCTTCGTGCAAATTAAACGCCGCATACAGGTCAGCACGATACAAATCCACCACCGCCTCTTCTAGGGCATTATCCAGGTTAGCAAAACCGCGTTCGGCCTGTGTCAATGCCCGATCAGCGGCGTCATAGCGTCCAATCCGGGTATAGAGAACGCCCAGATTCAGATCGGCCCGCGCCACTTCGAGGAAACGAGCTTCTGCTACCAGGATCTCGCGCGCCCGTTGCAACAACGACTCAGCCTCCGTAAAACGGTCCAAATTTTCCAAGAGATTAGCCTGGTTAATCCACGCGCGGGCTAAACGTACCGGTTCATCCAAAGCGGTATACAGCCGGACACATTCCGAAAACGCAGCCAGCGCCTCGTCATACCGTCCCGACAACCGGGAAAGTGTCCCCAGGGCATTGTGCGCGCTGGCCAGAAAGATAGAGGGCGAACAAGGCCCCTGCATTTTCGGGGTCTGCATCCGCAACATCGCAATCGCAGCCTGCGCAGTCTGTATTCCCTCGTCATAGCGCCCCAGGTTCTTGAACACAAACGCCTGATTAACCCGCAAACGCGCCGCTGCGACCTCATCACCTTCAGCAGCAAAAAAGTCCTCCGCCCGTTGATAACAGGTCAGACATGCACTATACTCACCCTGGTGAATTAGAACATTGCCCCGCGCCCAGGCGGCCAGGGCATAACCATAAGGCAGATCGGCAAATGCGGCCACCTCCGCCGCAACCTCGGCCCGCGCCAGGGCCACACGTGGATCGCGCAACCGGATTTCATCCACTGCTTCTTTAAGCAGATCAGCGACCGCATACCAAAACGCAGCGGGCTGCGGCGTCAACAACCGATGTCGAGTCTCCGCATCATCAGCGGATAATAACTTTTCTACTAAATCCCTTGGGTTCATTATGTGAGTTATGAGTTATGAGTTATGAGTTATGAGTTATGAGCTACGAATTACGAATTACAAAATGACGTTTGACGTTTGACGTCTCACGTCACCTCCTCAACCCGCAACTCACAGCTAATCTCCCGATCTTGCCACAGCAATTGGAGGGTATAGGTCCTCGGTTCCAGCGACTCGATTCTAAATTGGCCACGCGCGCTGACCTGGGTTACGGCAATTAAACCTGGCCCATCATACAGTTCCACCCGCGCCTGTTCGATACCCGCCGGTATCTGCCCTCCGGTATGGATCAATCCCACGACATCCCAATGCTGCAACGTGGCGCGTACCGGTTGCTGGTGCAGGATAAGCGTCAACTCCCCGGCCTGGTAAACCTGCGGATGAAGCGCACCTAGATGCGGCTGCCGTACTTTGGATATAATCTGTGCATTTATAGGAGCAGAGGGAAGAATAAGCAAGGTCGCAACCATGCGTTTAAGCCAGTTTTGACCTTGATCTCCCTCTTGTACCTCAGCTTCCCGCTCCACCTGGGCCAGAAGCGCCAATTCCCGCGCGCAGTGTGGACACCGGCGCAGATGTTGCGCGACTATCAGTTTCTCACGCCCGGTCAGTGCGCCCTGGTAGTAGTCAATCAGTTGCTCCGGCGTGCAACATGTAGCGCGGTAGGCGGCGCGCGATAACGCGGTCTCCAGTACCGCTAATTCCTGGACATGACGGGTACACTCAGCACAACGGTGGATATGGGTTACCACTTCAGCGGAGGCTGTTCCTTCGATATAGGTTAATAAATCCCCATCTTGTAATGGAGAGTGAACTGTATCTGACATTATTATCTATACACCTCTACTATACATAACGTTCCAGCCGGCGATTTTCCGCTATGCTGGATTTGACAATCCAGCACAAGCATGATTCCTGGTGCTAGTGCTTTTTCAAGCATTAAATGACGGGTAAAAATGCGCTACATGTGCGGAGAAAATACCCGCCAATTATATCTTGAAAGAACACTAGGTATATTCATCTTCGATATCAAATCCGGCCAACGCGCGCACTTGCTCATCACGGCGTAGACGGCGGAGAATACGCTCTTTTACCCGCGAAACCTCGTGAGCATCGGTAAAATGCTCAGGCCAACGAGCGGCAATTTGTCTGGGCGGCATAGCCCATTCGAAGCACGCGCAAAAGACCAACTTCTCCTGTATCCCTTCCAAATGTGCCTGCGCAGAGACGTAAAGAGCTTCCGCGGCTATATGATCTAACACTTCCCCCATATCAGAACTGTAAGCATCCCTTAAAATAGATGCTATCCCGACCCGTGCTGTAGCATACACCTGTTCACGCTCGCGGCTGCGCACCGCGTCAATAGCCGTCGTCTGCGCGCAACGTTTAAGGAACGCAAGACAACTGCCTAAATTGGGAAAATTTGCAAATCGTTCGGCGGATACCGCGTGCCAGAACCGGCTAAATACCTGGTTGATCAAACCTTCGTCCTCATACACCATCTTACCAAGCCAGTAGTGTACCAGGTCCATATATTGCACATAAATCGCGTGCCAGGCTGTCTCCTGCTGTTCCTGACAAGCCCGTCGAAATAACTCGTAACAAGGAACAGCATCATAATCCCGCTGTTTTCGATACAACTGCATCTGCGCCGCACACTGACGCGCCAATACTTCAATTGTAGTACTACCGTCCGCCATAAATCTAAGAAGTCCTTGATGTGAAAGTGAATTGTTAAATCCACGCCTTCTTTACCACGTTCTGCGCAGATTGTCAAATCCGCGTTAGCGAGGATCTGACATTCTTCTCAAAACGGTAATTGTCAAGTCTATGTAAAAAGATCTGCTGAGACAACTTGCACTAGGGGCAGGTGAAGAAAGATAATCTGAACGGCGCACCATTTCTACACTCCACAGCTAATGCAGCCATGTAATCCTGCCCCACATCTATATCCTGGAGACGCCAGAGTTCTACCATCTGCGGGTTGCGGCGGTCAGCTAACAATCGCGATGGTGATGTTGGATCCAGCGATACATCAAATTGATCAAATGATAAGGCAAAGCCTGTCCCCCACGCCTTGATATAAGCCTCTTTGCACGTCCATGCTCGAAAAAAAACGCGCTGCCGGACTTCATCTGGCAGCGCACGAAAAGCAGCTTGCTCCCGCGCGGAAAAAAACTGGGCTATCCGTCGTTCCATAGCATCCACCGGGCGCACCAATTCCACATCAACTCCCACCCGCCGCTCAAGGGCAAAAGTGTAGAGAATGAGGGAACCAGAATGGGAGAGATTGAAGTGTAGATTTCGGGTCGGAGATTGTGAGTTGTGAGTTCCGGGTTGAGGATTGAGAGTTGAGGGTTGGGAAATATAAGTTGCATTAGGAACAGTGGATGTAACCAAGACAGGTTTGCCGTGAGGAGTATAAGTGAGGGGGATACGTTCTGGGGATAGGTCCAGATAACGGCTTAACAGGAGACGAAGTACACCACGTGCGACAATAAAACGCTCACGGGGGAGATCTACACGATACCGTGCTGCCCGTGCTATTTCATCCGAGGATAGTAACGCGCGCAAACATTGACATTGGGATTTCCAAGTATCGAAATCTATCTGCCAAACATGCACTTCGTCAGGTTTTAATTCCAACCTCATCATAACAACAACATCCAAAAAATTGGTCTGGGCTAGAAATCCAGACCAATTATAGCAAATATTGGACCTTCCAAGAAACTGTGAGTACCTTACACTAGGGCTATCGCACTAGACTTGAGTATGCGCCAGACTACAAAAATCTTACGAGTTAACGGGTTCACCCAGCGCCAGCGTTGAAGAGAAAGCGTGCAAAATGCAGTCGCCTGCTGAGACTTTTGTAGTCTGTGGCTTCAAATGCGATAGCCCTGTACCTTATACAGGCACACGTGGGATGGACGCCGATTTTCCGCATTATCAAACCGCTTTAAGCTTCCTGAAAGGTTAAAGCAGCTCAAATGCAATAGCTCTGGATTACATTTCAGGACAAGAAGACGGGAGCTTTACCATACTCGCCTCCTTCTCCTCAATTATCTAGCCAGCGTCCATTTCCGGCACATACCGCGCGATTTCTACTGGCACACTGATACCCTGCATACGCAAGTGTTGCACACGATACAAAAACGCTGCGCCAGTCATCAATTGCCGGCCCACATCAGCGACATATCGTTGCTCTGGCGCTTCCAGGTACGAAGCCCGTACCCAGTCATTAAACGCACCCATCGCCGGGCCGCACCAAATTTGATAATCCAGCTCCCGACCCCGCTCGCCCTTGATCCCCCAGCGTGTAGCAAGTCCCAGATACCAGCGGAAGATCAAGGCCATCTTCCGCTTAGGATTATTCACAGCGCGCTCAATTTGTCCGGGATCGCGCAGATTGAAAAATGCCACACAATCCTCCCAAACTGCATCCAAACTGCGTTGGAAAATCTGTGTTTCTAGTTTGGCCCGCTCTGCCGCCGGGATATCATCAATTCCCTGATAAAGCTGATAAAGTTGGTAGAGTTTCCGCGCCCGCAGTGGAAACAGTGTACCGCGCTTGAGCACCTGTAAATTCACGCCCATCTCAAACATATCGGCGGCAGGGGCCATCATTACATCAGTAGCAGCCGCCTGTGCTAACAACGATTTGACGTGCGGTGATGTTCCAGCCTCCACACAGCTATGATTGACCGATCCAGTCACGACGTAAGCCGCCCCCATCATAAATGCTCCAAGTACCGCAGCAGGTGTGCCAATTCCCCCGGCAGCACCGATGCGCACTGGAGTGGCGTAACCATAATGTGCCTGTACCTCATCCCGGAGCGCAATAATCGAGGGCAAAATACAAACCAACGGGCGATTGTCTGTATGTCCACCGGAATCTGCTTCTATAGTAATATCATCCGCCATCGGTACTTTTTCCGCTAAAGCGGCCTGCTGGGCGGTAAGGGTTCCTTCAGTCACAAGTTGCTGCAATAGTTTCGCAGGTGCAGGGTGTAAGAATTGCATAGCCACCTCACGACGCGATACTTTGGCGATCACACGGTTCTGAATCTCGATCTCGCCGCGCGCATTAAGTCGCAATCCTGCCGCCCGATACTGAACAAGATATGGCGTTAACTGCAAATAAGCCGAGGCTTCCACTACACGTACCCCATAGTCGAGATACAGTTGAACAGCACTGTGCTCCAGGGCAGGTTCGTTAGGACTGTGAATCAGATTAAAACAGTACGGGCCATCCGGCAGCGCCGCCTGGATTTTGCAGATGGCCACTACTAGCCGCTGGGGGATCAACCCACCGGCCCCAAATGCACCCAACATTCCGGCCCGTCCTAAAGCGATAACCATCTCCTCGCTAGCAATCGCATTTGCCATCGAACCGGTCATATAAGCATAATCCAGACCGTAAGTTGCTAAAAATGTCGGATCGCCGAGTCGTTTTGGCGACAGCGCAGGCAACATGCCGAGAGTCGTTACGCCGTTTCCATTAGGTGTAACTATCACCTGCCCGACGTTTGTCACTCCGGTTGCACCATCATGCTGCACTATATAACAGGCCCGTGTCACATCCCGCATTTTCGCCCGCACCTCTGCCGGCGCAAATGCAATCGCCGCCACCGGGCCTTCCCATCCCAACGTCCGCGTATACCCATTCCCATCAAACAACAATCTATTCTCCATTCTCCATTCTCCATTCCCTGTTCTCCATCCTCAACCCCACACCCTTCACTTCATAGATCCGCAACTTTTCTTTCCATAAGCTAGCGTCACCAATAAGCGTCATACCTCCGTTATCTGCCTGAATCCGAGCGATGTGAACTTCAAGGTACAACTTACGATTATCGGGCGTAATTTGTCCACGATAAGTCCAGGTCACCTCGTGATCAGGTATATGGGTAAAATACAAGTTATCGGATGGTAGATGCGGATTCAAACGCAACACATATTCTTGGATCGCCTGAATCATTGCCTCTACGCCCAATGAACCGGGCATCACAGGATCTTGATAAAAATGACATGCAAAAAACCAATCCTGTGGGGAGATCATCATCTCGGCGTACACATATCCTTGTCCATAACATCCCCCGTATTCAACAATCTGTACTGTGTCTAATAAAACTAGCGGAGCCCGAGGTGAAACTCGCGACAGGGCAAAACGCAGCGCGGGCGTCCCTGTTTCAACTAGCCACGGGACACGATAGACGCCCCTATCTAGTCCGGTCTGATTTTTCAATGCGTCTGGTGTAAAATACCCAAAAGTCGCCTCTCCCTCGTAAAACGTCACATCTTCGTACGACAGCGAGAAATCATACTTCTGGATAATAATTCCCCGCACTGTCATCGAAGAAAGCAATCGCACACGGTTGACTAGCGTCTTACCCCGCGCATCCACAGTGCGCAATAACCGCCCATGTCCATCCAGATTACGGAAGTAAAAATCCACCTCGGGATATGGCAGCATTGAACCGAGATAGGCCGACAAGACGCCACAAGGTTGCAAAGCAATCTCCATCAACGTTGCATAGTGCAATACCTCCCTATTAATCATTCTTGCCCTATGTCCACTTACATCTCCATTCCACTGTGTTGAAATTTCCCCAAAAACGCCGTTCTCCGGTACATCATACTCACTAACTAGTGTAGGTAATCCATCAAACCGCCCCCGTCGACCCAATATCTGTACCACACGGCTCATCAACAACAACGCGCCATTGGGAATACGCGGCACACGTCGTCCCTGAAAAATCGCGTACTCTGGCCCAAAACAACGCGCAATATCCCCGGTTGCAAATTCACGTAGGTGCTGTGCGTCGAAAAGAAAGGGTGGATTTTCGATGCTGGATATTGGATGCTCAATGCTCGATGCTTGAGGTTCAATTCGCTGACACACTGATTCGCGGATCTGTTGATTCGCCATCCGCTCCACCATAGTCACCTGCACCGCAATCAATGCGCTTGTTTGTCGCAAAACTTCCTGCCGCATCTGCAAGAACGCGGTGTGGCTTTCCGCCACCTGTTTTTGATGTGGAAAGAGGTAGTATTGATAAGCCTCAAGTAACTTTAAATTTTGGGGTGTGGGTTGTGGATTTTGGGTTTTGAGTTGTAGGTTGTGGGTCATTCTCCATCCTCCATTCTTCAACTCCCAAAAATTCACCGCCACACCGTGGCTCAACAAGCGCGCCAGTACACCGAACAGAGCAACGACATCTTTTATGCCAGGTCTGTTAATGGGCATGGCAATATGAGGCTTGCCTCTGAGAATCCGCTCAATCCAGCGGGTGCAGGTACGCTGTGGGCCTAGTTCAATAAAGATACGCGCGCCATCATCATAAACCTGTTGTACTAGGCGCGGAAAATCTACCGGGGTACAGCACATTTCGGCCAACGTATGCGCCACTGTTTCCGGTTCTAACTCCAAAGGCGCACACCCAGCAGCAGAATAGAATCTTGTTTCTGGCCTCTCCACATTGTTATGCGTAAATAATCGCACTAATTCTTCATACTCCGACCACACCACCGGGTTATGAATTACCGAATCGTAGGGCACAGGCAGCGCGTGACACTGTAGCATTGCGATCACCCGTTGACATCCCTCCGGATCGCCCGCAATCACCACTTCGCCAGGCGTGTTGACCATCGTCAAATACACACGCTCTTCATTTTGCAAACAAGCTTGGACTTCCTGAACCTGGGCCTTGAGCAAATAAGATTTCCAGAAATCTTCCTGGAGATCAAGATTCCACCGCTTGCGCACTGCCAACTTAGGACCGGCAAGCTGCGTCTTGAATAATGGTGAATTTTGCCACGCTGCCAGCCCCTTATCCCCCCCACACCATACACCGGAGGCCCACAACATACTGACTTCCCCCAAACTATAGCCCAGAGCAGCTTGGGGAGACACGCCAAAAAGATCACGCAAGATCATAGTATAGAGCATCGCAAATGTCGTGCCAGATGAAATAAGTGCCGTCGGATCTTGCATCAATTGCTCAGCGGAGGCACGCTTACTCTCCTCCGACCACGGCGCAAGCTCACGGGGATAGAGCCTGTGTTCTGCTACCGCTTCTCCGACATTGGTTATCACGGCTGCAAGTCGTTCATATAGGGATGGAAAAAGTTGGAATAGATCGCGACCCAACCCTACGTAAGAATTGAACGCGCCAGGATAAACGAAGGCCACACCCCTCTGAGCTATATCCAGCGTATAAAGTGGCTGCGCAGTAAAATAACTTCCCCGTGGTGTCTGCCAATCCTTTCCTTTTTCGAAGGCATTTTCCACACCCTCAAAAGCGTGATCAATTTCACGTAATAGTTCAGCTTGATCCTGGCCCACCAACGCCAGGATATACTCCCCTTTAGCCCTGGCTTGAATTTCGACCAAAACCTGATGGCATAATGCGCGCAACACATCGGGATCGGATGAAGTTTCAACTTGCTGCCGCATCTCGCGCAACTTTTCCAAAAGGCATTCCCGATCTTCTGCCACGACAGGCAATAGATAACAGGCCACGTACTCTAAATAGCACTGCCGACGTATTGAAGCCGGATACCCCGGCAGATTGCCATCTGATAGAATAATGTGCGCGTACACTCCCGCTTGTCCTGTAGGCTGAGTCGCAAGGGCGGCATAACGCCGGGTCGCGCCAGCGGCCAAAAACCACGGGCGTGATTCAGGAGCGACGTAAAACGGCGTCGCTTCCCAACGTTCGGGAGCCTGTGGCCCGCTCCAGCCAGGTAACGCGGGAATGAAACGCTGCTCCAGTCCGGCAATTACCTTGAGCAGTGCCCACATCCCGGAAGGTGAATCTGTAGAGGTATACCCTAACGCACAAGTGGGCGCCCCCTCCAACACATCATTTCCGAATGGCACACAATACGCATCCAACAACGCATCAAATGCGGCTGTACCCTGACGTATATACCCTTCACTCACGATCTCAAGGTATCCCACATCCACAGCACTTATGTCTGCTTCCTCAAATGCCTGATGGTAAACCTGGGGGAAATGCTCTGTGGATATTGACGCAGATATCAGCGAAAAACCCTCTAACACCGCGTGGCACTCGGAAACGGCGTACTGACCTTCGTCCTGCATACTGACACGCTTCAGTTCCAGCGCGCAACACCCCGACTCCACAATCCATACCGTTTCAGCCTCACCTCGTGCAAGCCAACGCCATGCCACATCCAAAGCTAAGAATGCAACACCCTCGGCCATATCCAACGTCAGCGTAGGGCCGGAGAACTGTCTATTGGTAGCAAGAGTCTCAGCTTCCACTGCAATAGCTATCACACCCACGTAGGGCAGGGTATCCAACTGGATGGAGAGACCGACTGGAAAGTTTGTCCTACGGGATTGAAAGACTGGAAAATCTGTCCTACCTAACATCCCATCATAAACTGCACGAGCAAAAGCATCCCAATTCTGCCACATCCCCCCGTCCATCTCGATCCCAACTATAGCAACTTTATCCATTCAACCTCACACAAACAAATTGCGCATAATGATTCGTAATCACAATCCGTGATTTATGATTCGTAATTTACAACTCATTCTGTTTAAAAAGTTCTTTCAAGCGCGCGCTCAATGTGATCTCCGCACCGATAACCCGGTTATATATCCGACCTTCCACATCATGGACGGTGACGTCGGCTACCAACTTGCGCGCGCTATGCTCACGTACTTCCAAAGACGCATACGTCACTTCATCAAAGCACGCCGGTCGGTATTGCTCACCTTTTTGGATACGCAACGGCAATCCCCCCATTTGGTAAAAGTGCCCGGCCCATATCAATAGGCTTTGTAACTGCACATCGGTTAGATAAGGATTAAAAGTCTGCACCGGGAACTGGCCCTGCTGTTCAGAAGAAATCGCCGGTAACACACAGCGCATTGTCAACCCACGCAAACTAAGGTTCAACACACGATCCACGCCCTGGAAACTCGGTCCATGAAACAGAATTGAAGCGGATGCAGACAGCGCGGATGCAGACATCCGGGTGTAGAGCTTCGAGCCATCCAAGGTATGTGTTTCTGTGTAATTAACACTCGCATAGACAGGCGCAGCGGGTAACTCGCGACGCAAGGTTATCTGGACACTGTAGTGATAGCGCGGTATCCCGGCTTCCGTCTCACTGGAAATCAGCACATCAAAAATGATTTGCCCAGCACCTTTCGCGAGCTCTTGGAGTTCCAACACATACGCGCTCGCCAAAGTCTCATCAAACACAATCCCCTTCAAAACCTTGTAATTCTCTGCACAGAAGAACCTATATCCTGGATACATCTGTTCGCAAACATTCACTGCCCATGCTACCGCACACACCGTTGGCAACACTGCGTGTCTCCCAATCACGTGATCGCGCAAGAAGGGGTTAGCCTCCAACGATAAGGTACGCCACACACGATAAACGCGCAATTCAGCATCCAACTCGGCGGAAGGAGGCTCCATCGGCCCCCCCACAACGATCTGGGGACGGATCTCTCGCTCTATCAATGTATCGGCTAATATGGCTGTCCCTACCTCAACAGGAATCATTGGTACATTGCGCTCACTTAGTAGACGCTTAAGTTCCGGCGTGACCATACCCCTATCCCACGGCCCCCAGTCTACCGCTAATACGCGACATGCCGGATACTGCCGCTGCACCCGGTGCGCAACTTTATTAAGGATTTCGTTGGCAATAGCGTAATCAGCCTGCCCCACATTGCCATAAAAGCCCGCCACCGATGAAAAGAAAACTAAGTAGGATAGCTGAGCCAACGGGACACAGGCCAACAAATTTTCTAACCCTTGCACTTTGACACCAACCACACGTTCAAAGTCCATCGCCGTCTTGTGCTGGATCAGTTTGTCCGCGAGCACCCCCGCACCGTGAATAATGCCTGTTACCGGTCCCAAATGTATCACTGCACCTGCCACGCCAGCTTGCAACGCAGCTACATCCGTCACATCCGCACTAATATAGATCGCGCGTCCCCCCGCTGTCTTGATGGCCCGCAGTGTAAGCGAGATCTCCCGCTGCACACACACATCATGTACCATCTGCTGCACACGCTGTGGAGTAGGACGTTCCCCTATGGCCTGTAGATGCTGCATCGCCCCCCGCTTGAGATCCACCTTGTCTTCAAAGTTAGTGGCCCACACAGGGTCGGCTTCCTCTGTATATACTGATCTCCCTACTAGAATAAACATGCAGTGATACCGCTCCGCCAGCGCGATCACGCATTGTGCCGTGATCCCTTTCGCACCACCACTCACCAAAAATACCGTTTCCGAATTTGGTTGTTTTCGCATAAATTCATCACACCTAAACAGAGTCATTAGAGACTTGTAAAAGTTTTTTTCATTTTCGGGCATTTTGCCCGAAAATGAAAAAAACTCCCTTTACTCTGCAGTTAACGTCACTCGCCCGGCTGCGTTTATACCTACTTCTGTTATTAACCGGTTAGGGTCGTGGAGTTCCGCCAGGATAGCCTGCACCGCCGACGGGACATCCAACTCCGAGCATATATCTACCGCGCGACAAAACACCCCCGGCCATTCCAACGCCAATGTCTTCGTCAATCCAAAGAAGCCTCCCTCTACCGCAGATCCCGCAGTTCCCGCCCCTAGTCCTAACCGTCCATCCAGACGCATAACCGTCATAAAGGACGCGCGCCCCACCATAGGATCCGTCAACATCGGCTGAAGATGCTTTGCCAATAAAAAGATATGCTTGAGTATTGCCATTGCCGCCTCGTCCACAACATCACCACTTCCGAATAGCGTGCCATCGTTACGATAACATACCGGGGAAAGATGCACAAAGGCCCCCACCTGGCCGTAGGCATCCACTACGGAAGCTAAATACTGTACCAACGTCGTCTCTTCGAAATTCGGCACTGTCACTTGCGCTATATCCCGCGGATGAGTACATCCAGCAGGTAAGGTATATGCTACCGCCTCGGAACATAGTGTTGGAAAACGCCATATTACTGTCTTCCAGCCACACGACTCCAGCGCACGCACCAATTCAAGGGAAGTATCCGTGTCATTGTCGAATGGTATATCCGCGCCAGTCACAAGGCAGATACGCCCTTCCGGTAACCTATAGTCCAATCTATCAGGCGCGGGCAAAGCTCGCAGACGGACCTCCGCCCGTCGAATCTTGTGAACCGCCCGCGTTATGCTTTTTTTAGAACTGGTTGTGGGCTGTGGATTGTATAATCTACTACTTGCCCCAGCGTTCGTAGCTCTCCCAACACATCTGTCTCAATCTCCGGCAAGTCGGGATACTGATCTTGCAACGTGCCCAGGATTTCCACCCGCTTGATGGAGTCAATCCCTAAATCAGCCTCCATGTCCATCTCTAACTCCAACATCTCCACCGGATACCCTGTTTTCTCACTAACAATCGCTAGTAAAGCTGTAGACAAGAGTTCGGAAGTTAGAGGAATAGAGGAGTGAAGGAGCGAAGGAGTAGAGAACTCAGTAGTTACAAGTTGTAGGTTGTGGGTCGCAGGTTGCGAATTAGAGGGTTGAGTAGTTTTTGGGGGGAGTAATTCGGGGGTTAGTGGGATAGAGGGTTGGATGGTCGAGTAATCGGGTAATTTAGTAGTTATGGGTTGCGAGTCGCGAGTTATGGGGTCGGGATCGGATGGTTGGACAATCAGATGGTTGGATGGTTGGGTGATTATAGATTGGGGATTGGAAAATGTAGACTGCAAGCAGATTAGTTCGCTGGGCTGCTGATTCGCCGATTCTGGATTCTCGATTTGCTGATTCACTGCAATCTGCGGCTGCCCGTCACTAATTCGCCGATTCGCCGGTTTCCCCCCCACCTGCTGCTGCAAGAGTTCCACAAACGCCTGCGAGTACACAGCCTGCTGGCTCAGGAATTGGTTATGAACACCTAATGTCTCAGTTTGATGTTGGTGGAATTGCTCAATGCTGCGCGCCAATGTCTGTACCACTGACAACATTGCCTCAGATTGCGCTGCGCCGTTAGAGAATAATGCACTCTGTTGCTGCATCAATTGCAGAAAAATTCGCGAGTATTCTGCCTGATAGCTCAAATACTGCTCATGCACCCGCAATGTCTCGTGTTGATGTTGGTAAGATTGCGCCAATCCATTTTCTAGGTGCTCTAAAACACGAGCATACTCGGCAGCAGAATGAGATTGCAAAAGTTGTGAATCATATTGCGCTTCTCGCTTCTCGCTTCTCGCTTCTCGCTTCTCAGTTCTGGATTCTGGATTTTCTATCGCCTCCACAAACGCCCCTCTCGTCTTCTCACTTACATAATTGCTGCCGTTTAGTTTTAAAGTCAATGCCATAATAATACCTCCCAAAAGTACAAATCTGATTACAATTACAAATTAGTTCCTGTTTTTTCATGCGCAAATTTGAGTCAAAAAACAAATGTCTGGTAGCCAGATTGCATTTTACGTCTCATATTTGATAAGGATCAACATTACCTAGCTGCATTCCCGCGACTTGCAGTCGCACTACCGCTTCCCGGAATTGCCGGTCACTGTCTTTCTGGCGACTGGCGTTCAGGGCAACCGTGATAATAGGTTCACCCTCAAGAATTTCTTCCACCAAGTGGCTCGTGATACTACGGGGGCCAAACTCCACGAAAATCCGCCCCCCCGCCGCATAAATATGCTCAATCTGCTGCTTGAAATAAACCGGATGCAAAATATGCCCAGTCAACAACATCTTTGCGGCTTCTGCATCTGCAGGATAAGGTTCTGCCATGGTATTAGAATAAACGGGAATTTGTGGCGTGTGGAAAGGTGTCAATGCTACCGCGCGCATAAATGACTCCGAAGCATAACTGACAAGTGGCGTATGGAAGGCTGCAGAGACGGGCAAAAATTGCGCGTTATAGCCATGCCTGCGCAACACATCATCTATACGCTTCATGTCTGCCGTCGGACCTGCCAATACAATCTGGGTTCCGGAATTGTAATTCGCAATAATGACATTTGGAAACTGCGCTACTTCTGCCTCAATGTCATCCAGCGCGCCCTGAACCGCTAACATCTCTCCTGCATCAAAATTTGCATCTACCGGGGGCGACATCGCCTTACCTCGCGCTATCACTAAACGCAAAAAATCCATCTCCTCCAACATCCCACTCGCCCATAATGCAGAAAGTTCCCCAAAACTATGTCCAGCCGTAAAATCGGGCCGAAACCCTGCCTGTTTGAGCAACACAAATAAGCCCATACTGAAAACACCAATCGCAGCTTGAGCGTAATTGGTCGCACGCAACGCAGCGGCCTGTGCTTTCTCCCCCTCAGGCGAAAACGTAGGAGGCGGGAAAACCACTGATGAAAGGGGGAGCAAATCTTCTTCTAAAAATAGGCGATCCATTTTGCCATAAGCCACGCGCAGCGGAGGAAAATTGATTGCCAGTTCTCGCCCCATATTCACATACTGCGCCCCCTGACCAGGAAACAACGCCACTACTTTACCCGCAATTTCCAACCCTACCCGACGATAGGTGATACCTTTGGGATGCTCCCAAGATTCTGCATCCAGGTGCCCCCGCAGCATGGTAACCGCGCTTTCTAACAACATGTGGGCCTCAGTCAATGACGCGGCAACAAAGCCGATTCGTGCCGCTTCCGGTGGGATCCCTGGGTTATGACTGCTATGGGTAACTTCAGCATAGCAAACTCCGGCCTCCGGGGACAGTGGATTATCCAGCCGCGCCAACATCTGGATACATACCGTTAACAACTCTGCTGGCGTTGCCGCGTGCAGGATAAAAGGTTGCGCCACCGGATGCAACCGATATGCGCCTGTATGGTCCAGTTGCTCACCGTCCTGGCGGATGGCTGCATCCGCTAGATACTCTTCCAACACCACGTGAAAATTCGTACCCCCAAACCCAAACGCACTCACACCGGCACGGCGAGGAGAATCCCCTACAGCACGAATCCAAGGCCGTGTCTCCGTATTCACATAGAATGGGGTTTCCTCAATCCGAAGCTGTGGATCGGGCTGTGTCACATTGTTCGTCGGCGGCAATACCTTATGATGTAACGCCAACGCGGCCTTGATCAAACCTGCCGCACCGGCAGCCGCCTTCGTATGCCCAATCTGTGACTTAACACTGCCCAACGCAACATATTGGTGACGGATAGATACATCCGAACGTCCATTTTTACGTCCAAATACCTCCGCCAACGCCACAAACTCCGTTGGATCGCCCGCGCGAGTGCCAGTCCCGTGTGCCTCAATCAAGCCCACACTCAGTGGCTCGATCCCTGCATCCTCATAAGCCCGGCGCAGCGCAAGTGATTGCCCCTCCGAGCGCGGCGCGTAGATGCTCTTGTAGCGCCCATCACTGGAAGTTCCTATACCCCGGATTACCGCGTAGATGCGGTCGCCATCACGCTCTGCGTCCGTCAAGCGCTTCAGCAACACCATTCCCACTCCCTCGCCCACCATCATACCATCAGACTCCGCATCAAAGGGACGCGGCACTTCTCCTTTAGAGAATGCCGGGGTCTTGCTAAAACACATATACATAAAGGGTGAATTATCGGTATCCACACCACCGGTGATCATCATATCCACACGATGTTCCAACAACTGACTGACCGCCATCTTCACCGCACTTAGACTGCTGGCACATGCCGCATCTACCACACAGTTAATGCCACCTAAATCCAACCGGTTGGCAATCCGTCCAGCGATAACATTGCCCAACAGACCAGGGAAGGAATCCTCGTTCCACTCCACATAAGCCAACTTGATCTTTTCAATGATGGACGCCGTCTCCTCATCTGAAAGGCCACTGCTTTTAAGCACCTTCTCCCACACCGGATATTGCAAACGTGAAGCTAACGGCGTAATCAGCTTCTGCCCCCCTGCCACCCCTAGGATGACACCTACCCGGGAACGATCAAATGCACGCCCAGCTCCGTACCCTGCGTCCTCCATCACATCGCGGGCTACCACCAGCCCCAACAATTGCGACACATCCGTCACTTCCAAAATATTGGGAGGCAACCCAAACTCCAACGGATCAAATGCAATATCAGGGATGAACCCACCGCGCTTACAATACGTTTTATCCGGTACACGGGGATCGGGATCGTAATAATCATCAATGTTCCATCGTGAGGGCGGTACATCGGTAATACAATCAATTTTGTGAATGATATTCCCCCAATATGTCCGCGCATCCTCAGCCTGTGGAAAAATCCCCGCTTTCCCAATAATTGCAATCGGCGTCGTCTGTAATGCTGTCTTTGTTTCCATAGTCCCTCTCTAATTCAGTAAAGAGTTAGGAGTTAAATATCACTATCCTTGCCGGGATCCCTGACTACTCCTTGTAACTCCACATGTACCAACACGGCCCCCTTCTCCACCCGATCCCCCACACCTACATCCACCCGCATTACCCGGCCCGCGAAAGGAGAGCGGAGCTGCATTTGCATCTTCATCGCCTCTTGCACTACAAGCACCTGCCCAGACTCTACGCTATCCCCTGACTGCACCTCTACATCTACCACTAGTCCTGGCATCGGTGCAACCACGACCCCAGCGTCTACATTTTCTTTCCGGCTTCGCCGGCGACGATATGCCAGATCTACCCGCGCCACTACCCGCCGCCCCGCCGTAGATACCTCGTATATACCATTTGACTGTGTATTGAAATACAACTCCATACTTTGGTACCCACGCCGGAACAGGTGCAACCCATTTCCATTCAACGATACCAGATCAAATTGCACCGGTTCCCCGTCCAACACCAGATGCGAGTCGGTCACTTGCACATTATATTTCCGTTCCCCAATAGATACACAATAACTAGACATAATTCCTCCCTATTATGAAATACAAAATGCTACTACCGTAAAACATGGAAACCGCTTACATTTCACGTTTTCTACATCTGCTCCCTCCATGCCGTCATCCGCCAGTCATTGTCTAAGGTGGATTGTGCAAACGAGAAGACAGTTGCACGCTGGCGGTGCACCAATAACGCTGCCGCCAACGCAATATCGCGTTCCACCAAGTGCGCGTTCTCCGGCACCGAAGGATGAAATGAATCCAGATACGTTGTATCGAAATTCCCTGCGATAAACGGGGGGCTACTCACCACCTGGAACAAAAACTCCAGGTCCGTAGCCACGCCGCCGATCTGAAACTCGCACAGCGCACGTCGCAGCCGCTGAATCGCCACTGCGCGGGTTTCTCCCCAAGCAACGATCTTTGCCAGCAACGAATCGTAATCCGTGGTAACCTGCATCCCCTGGTACAGTGCGCTATCCACACGGATACCCGGCCCTCCCGGCTCTTTGAGGTACGACACCGCCCCGGCAACTGGCATAAACCCTTGCGCCGGGTCTTCAGCCAACACACGTGCCTCAATAGCCACGCCATGTATTGGGACTGTCTCCTGCATATAGCGCAGCGGCCACCCGGCAGCCAACCGCAATTGCTCCTTGACCAAATCCACCCCTGTCACCATCTCCGTAACCGGATGCTCCACCTGGATGCGCGGGTTGACCTCGATAAAGTAGAACTGCCCTTCAGCATCCAGTAAAAACTCCACCGTACCCAGACTGCGATAGTACAACGCACGCCCCAATCGCGCCGCCGCATCGAAAATAAAAAGCCGCTGCGCGTCACTCAGCCCATACGCGGGGGATTCCTCGATCAACTTCTGTCGCCGCCGCTGAATGGAACACTCGCGCTCGCCCAGGCAGAGTACGCGCCCCGCGCCATCTCCCAGGATTTGCACCTCAATATGACGTGCGCATTGTACCAACGGCTCCAAATAGACAGTACCATCTCCAAACGCCGCCCGCGCCTCCTGGCGAGCAATCGTCACCATCCGCGTCAATTCATCAGGTGTGCGCACCAGACGGATCCCCCGGCCACCACCACCGGACGTCGCCTTCACCAACACCGGATACTGCACCTGCGCCGCCATATCCGCGCGCACTTCACCAAAGAGAGGAGTATCTGGACCGGGCAACACCGGCAGACCAGCATCCCGCGCTATGCGGCGTGCGGCCAACTTATCCCCCATCATGCCCAACGTCTCTGATCGCGGGCCGATAAACATCAATCCAGCGTTTTCCACCGCCCGCGCAAACACCGCGTTCTCTGACAAAAACCCATAGCCAGGATGAATCGCATCTGCCCTACTACACCGCGCCGCATCCAATACCATCGCAATATTCAGATAACTCTCCGCCGCCGGTGTTGGCCCTAGCAACACCGACTCATCCGCATAACGCGTGTGCAACGACTCCCGATCTGCTTCAGAGTACACGGCTACGCTCCGTTGTCCCAACTCCCGGCACGCGCGCAGAATACGGACAGCGATCTCCCCTCTATTGGCAACTAAAATCTTCACACTCTCTCCTCTTCACTCACACCGGCATATTTCCGTGTTTGCGTTTTGGTGTCATCTGGCGTTTATCCCGCAACAAAGCTAATGCAGCAACAAGGCGCGCGCGACTTGTTGCAGGATCAATCACATCATCCAAATACCCCCGCGACGCAGCCACAAAGGGATGCGCCAACTGTTCTCGGTAATAACGCACCATTTCCGAATGGCGCGCTGACACAGCACGCTCGGCAGCCGGATCCTCAACCACAGCCAGTTCCTCACGAAACACAATGTCCACCGCCCCCTCCGGCCCCATCACGGCAATCTCGGCCCCCGGCCACGCTAAGTTAATATCACCGTGCAAATGTTTGGAACCCATCACAATATACGCACCACCATACGCCTTGCGCAAAATCAGGGAAATTTTGGGCACCGTCGCCTCGGCATAGGCAAAAATCATTTTGGCTCCGTGGCGGATGATACCATCGTGCTCCTGCTCCATACCGGGCAAAAAGCCGGGTGTATCCACTAGAGTCACCAGGGGAATGTGGAAAGCATCACAGAAACGAATAAAGCGCGCGCCTTTATCAGAAGTATTAATATCCAACACCCCCGCCAATACCTCAGGCTGATTGGCTACAACCCCTACCGGATATCCATCCAACCGCGCAAACCCAATCACCAAGTTCGATGCGTAAGTCGGCTGGACTTCGAGAAACTCTCCCTCATCCATCAGAGTCTCGATCACCGCACGCATATCATAGGGACGCTGTGATTCCACAGGCACAATGCCCTCCCCAGGAATCAGTTCGGGGGTCTGGCGATACGCATCATCATCAGTAGGTATATAGGGCGGCGGCGCGAGATTGTTGGAGGGCAGATACGAGAGCAACCAGCGCAAGTGAGCAAAAATGTCGTCTTCACTGGCAGCAACAAAGTGCGCCACCCCACTCACTGCACTGTGGACTCCCGCACCACCCAAGGTTTCAAAATCTACGTCTTCGTGGGTCACAGCTTTAATCACCTGCGGTCCGGTGATGAACATATGCGCTGTCTCCTTCACCATCAACACGAAATCCATGATAGCGGGAGAATAGACCGCTCCCCCCGCACACGGGCCGAGAATGACGGAAATCTGCGGGATCACGCCCGACGCCTGCACATTGCGATAGAAAATTTCACCGTAGCCCGCCAATGCATCTACCCCCTCCTGGATGCGTGCGCCACCTGAATCATTGAGACCAATGAGAGGGACACCGTTCTGCACTGCCAGGTCCATCACATGGGCTATCTTGCGCCCATGTGCCTCACCCACAGAACCGCCCAATACCGTGAAATCCTGCACAAAGATCGCCACCTGGCGACCATCAATTTTTCCCATTCCAGTCACCACCCCATCACCCAGGGGGTGTATCTGATCCAATCCCAATCCGGCGGCTCGATGCGTCACAAACATCCCGATCTCGGTGAACGTGCCGGGGTCCAACAACGCAGTGATCCGTTCGCGGGCCGTTAATTTGTACTTTGCATGCTGGCGCGCGATGCGCGCTTCCCCACCACCCAGCCGCGCCTCCGCCCGCATCTCCTCCAATCGTGACAAACACTGCATATATAAGCCCCCCCCCCTGGCAAATCACGCATTATGAATTGTGAGTTATGCACTAGGTACAGCGTTGTACGGCAAACCCATAACTTGCATCCACAATACTGTACTGTTCAGTATCCAATCCGATGAATAAAACACTATACGGGGCACAAAGTTACGGGGAAAATAGACAAATGGGGAAAATTAAAGCTTTAGGAGACACCAAAAAACGGACTTCCACCCACCAAGAGGAAGTTAAACACAAAACAGGCCCGGTCTTTGACCGGGCCTGTGTAAATAACACAAACCTACCCACCCCGCAACACGACCGGCAAGTAAATCATAAACTTCTCCTCGCCAGTCGTCACAATCGTCGTCGTATTCACCGCTGTGACAAAGAGCGTGGGACTGAGTTGTGAGGTCACGGTGATCGTCGTCATATCCACGGTGCCACTGATAGCCGAGGTAGGAACAGTGAGCGTGGCGGTGAGGGTGGCAGTCGCGCCGGATTTCATCTGGAAAGCAGGTAAGATAATGGTTTGGTTATTGTAGAGGGCCGCGAGCGTCACCTCCCAGTGGTCGGAGTGCGCAGTCAGGATAACTGTGTCGGTGGTCGTGCCCGTATTAGTGAGCAGGTGTGTGTAATGCAGAACTGTATCCGGCTGCGTGGTTCGGGCTTCTCCGGGAGAAAGAGCGAGTCCGGCTTCCCCACTTATGACTTCAGTTTCAACGTACGTATGATCCTGAGCTGTAGCAAAGACCGTAGCGCTCATTTGTGAAGTCGCAGTTAGTATTGTCGTGTCCATAGTGCCACTGACGACACCTGTGGGGATATGCACTGCAATCCTCACGGTCGCCGTCATCCCCGACATCATCTCCAAAGGCGGCGTAACGGATTGTCCCTGATACTGGGCGGAAAGCATCACATTCCAACCCTGAGAAGAAACCGTATCCAGGGCAAAGGTATCAGTAGTGGTCCCCGCGTTGGTCAGAATATGGGTATACGTCACAATATCACCAGGTCGCGCGGTTTGCGTAGTACCTGGGGAAAGCACAACACCCGCAGTTTCCGGCTCGCGCTCAACAAACTGCAATTCGATACCCCCAACCAACGTACCGCTGATGTAACCTTCTACATCAATAGTGGGCACGCTGCCCGCTTCCTGCTGCAACTGCTCAATATAGCGCGCGGCGGCCCGCATCCCCTGCGCGGGGCACGGGATCGTAACAATGACTTTGACCACACCCTCGCTGAAGCGACCGAGTTCCAATGTACCCGTTGGCTCGGTCGTTACCTCCCAATCCTCCGGGACGTTAAAGGTAATCATACCGAGATCCACCGTGACCGTGAAGGGTGAATCGTTATACACAGTGAAGGTAAAGATCCGCGTCTGCCCACACGGAGGGCGCTCGATAATGTCCACGTTGCGCTGGCTGATCATCTCTTCATAATCATCATCGGGATCGATGAGCTTAACCTGGACGCAGTAATGGCCGGTAGATAGCGGCGTCCACGAAACCGCCGCGGTGGCCGTTAATGCTGGCGCCAAGGTAAGAGACTGGACAGGGGAGACAATACCCGTGGAGGTGAAGATGATGCCCATGCCAAACTTAGACCAACCGAACTCCACAAACACGGTATCTGTAGTCGTGCCGTTATTCTGAATCACCGCGCTGATCTTGGCCGGCTGTCCTAGCTTAGGCGGGTCGGGGTCAAGAGAAAGTTCTGTCTCCGCATACATCTTTTCGTGCGGTTTGTGAATGGGAATCGGGGGGATATCCAACTTGCGGAATCCACCAAGCAACTCCCCATCCACGAAGGCCTCCACATCCACGATCGGATCGCCTGTCCCAAGGCGGGCATGTAGCGAAGGTGTCACCGTCAAGCTGATTTCAACCGGCTGTCCCGGCACAACGTTATACAGTTCATCCTGGGAAAGACTGATGTCCCAACCTTCACGGTGCTGGATCAAGCCCAATGTGATACTCACCGGGTACGTGTAGGGCCACGCGCCCACGGGGAAAACCAACGTGTGCGGTTCGCCACGCCGGAGAGGTTCGCCGACGTCAATATTGCGGCGGCTCCAGACTTTTTCGTGATTAGGCATCTCCAAGATCACCTCGACACAGAATTTGCCCGCCCACGCCGGCGGTCGCCAGATGACGTGACCGCGCGCCGCGCCATTGGCGGGTACGAAAATGCGGATCGGGTTTGGTATGATGTGAGAAGTCGTGAACGGTAACCCAATACCAAAACGCGCGATACGGAATGTTGCCGTCACCACACGGTCACTGTGGGTAGGATTGAAGACCTCGACACTCAGTTTCACAGGTTGGCCAGCGATGACTGGGTACGGATCTACACCGATCTCCGACTCGGCATAAACCGGGTCTTTAGGAAGGTGAACGGGTACAGGCGGGCGGAAGATTTTACGGAAGCCCCCAAGCAGCGCGCCGTCCACAAAGGCTTCCACATCCACGATGGAAGCACCATCTTCCGGTAAATCCTCAGGCGGCGTGACCGTCAACGTCACCGGACGCACTTCGCCGGGTTGCACATCCGGCAATACATCCTGGGAGAGTTCCAGTACCCAATCCGAGAAGTAGGGCACGAGGCCCAGCGTGATCGTTGCCGGAGAGGTATAGGGATTGCCCACGGGGAAAATGCGACTATGGGGAGTCAGGGGTTCGAGGGGTTCACCTACATCAATATTGCGGCGGCTCCAGAAGACCCTCCTGTGCCCCGGTAGTTCAATCTCCACCTGGATGCACCATAAACCTCCGTGTGGAGGAATCCACATAATGGTGGGGCGCACAAGGCCGTTCGAGGGCACACGCACCACCAACGGCTCATGAATAGGATCAAAGGGCAATCCAATACCGAAATCCGCCGCGCTAAAGGTCACAGTAATAGTCTGGACTTTGTCCGTAGGATTACGAATCTCGACCCCAACTTCGGTCGGTTCACGTTCTCGCAGCGGGTACGGGTGAATGAAGATCTCCGACTCGGCATAGACGGGGTCTTTCGGGCGATGAATCGGCACAGTGGGACGGAAGATTTTGCGGAAGCCACCAATGAGCGCGCCCGCGTCATCATAGGCTTCAACATCGACGACCGCTTGACCATCGTCGGGCAACTCGTCGGGCGGGATAACGGTCAAAACAACTTCGCGTACCTCCCCACCTTTCATATCAGGCAAAACATTTGGCGCCAACTCAAAGCGCCAATCCGGCAGATGCGGGACGAGACCCAGTGTGATGGTCATAGAACGATTGTAGGGATTGCCCACGAGGAAGGCACGGTTGTGCGGTATATTGGGATACAGTGGCTCATCCACGTCAATGTTGCGCTGGCTGCGCTGCGGTTCGTAATTAGGGATAAAGAGATCAACTTGCAAACACAGATGTCCGCTGACGGGTGGAATCCAGTGAATACACTCTTTGACTACACCGTGAGCCGGCAGGTGGACAAGTCGCAAGCCATTGATCTGCTGCCACGGCAAACCTACACCGAAATTTGCCCACGAGAACTGTATCTCAACATCCTGAGGGACAGCCGTTGGATTGCGCAGTTCGACGCACACTTCCGTCGGTTCCCCGGCACGCGGCGGATAGGGGTCCAAGGTGATCTCGCGTTCCGCATAAGGCGGGTCGGGGAAGGGATGGAGGGGGATCGAGGGCCGGTGAATCTTGCGGAAGCCGCCAATTAAGACCATTTCGCCTGCTTCATTAGGCGCGTAAGCCTCCACATCTACAATCGATTCCCCATCGGCCGGCAGTGCAGCGCCGGCCGGCGGAACCACAGTCAAACTCACCACACGTCGTTCCCCAGGAGGTACTTCGGATAAAATCCTCGGCTCCAATTGGATTTCCCATCCCGGCAAGTGAGAAATGGCACCCAGTTCAATATCCACAACGTGTTCAAAGGGATTACCCACAGGAAAGGAGAGCGTATGCGGTTGGCCGAGAACCAGGGGTTCATCTACATCAATGTTGCGCTGGCTGCGCTGCGGCAGATAGCCCTCCATCTCCAACACAACTTGTAAACACACGTGTCCACTGACCTTTGGAACCCAATGGATACATTCTTTAACCGTTGTGTGCGGCGGAATGATCACTACATGCGGCCCATCGATGGGTGTAAAAGGAATACCAATACCGAAATGCGCCCACGAGAAGGTAACATTCACTTCCTGCGGGACGTCGGTCGGATTGTAAAGCTCAACACAGACCTCAACCGGTTCGCCCGCGCGCGGTGGATAAGGATAGACGGAGATTTCACGCTCCGCGTAAGATGGATCTGGGAAGCGGTGCAGTGGTACAGGGGGGCGGAAGATCTTGCGAAAACCGCCGATGACGATAAACCCTTCACGACCTTCAATTAACGCCCGTACATCTACAATGGGCGTCCCATCTTCGGGCAGAGGTTCACCCTGTGGCGGCATAACCGTCAGTGTGACCCAGCGCGTGGTTTCAGGGGCAACCTCTTGCAAGACCCGTGGCTCAAGCACCACCTCCCAACCGGGCAAATACACATCAGCTTCCAGCCAGATAGTAGTCGGAACAGGATCGGGATTGGTAAACTGTGAGAAATTGCCCACTCTAAAACGCATCGTGTGGGGCACACCAGGCTTAAGAACTTCAGTAACATCCAGGTTACGCTGGCTGAACTGGGCATAATAGGGAATATTGCCGAGGATGTTCATTTCCACCTGGACACAGAAATGCCCCTCATTCGGGGGAATCCAGTTTATACAAACCGTTTTATGGCTATGGGCCGGCACCTCAACCTCAATGGGGGTATGGATCGGATGGAAGGGCAGGCCAATACCGAAATTCGCCACACTAAACTGCACAGCCACTATCTGGGGCAGATCGCTCAGATTATACACCTCAACACAAATCTGTGTGGGTTCGCCGGCACGTGGCGGATAGGGCCAGACGTCGATCTCCGACTCGGCAAAAAACGGCTCCTGGGGATGGTGAAGCACCACAGGGGGCGTATCCACCTTACGGAATCCGCCGATCAACTCCCCCAAAAGATACCCTTCCACATCCACAATAGGCTCAAATGTGCCCAACACCGTATTTTGCGGCACAAACGTAGTGAGGCTTACCATTTTCGTCTCACCGGCAGCAAGGGAAACACTCTGCGGGTTAATGGCGACATCCCATCCCAATAAATTGTGATGGGTGAACGTAATGCGTCCTCCATTGGTCAAAGGCCCAACCGGGAAGGACAATGTGTGTGACTCACCGGGCACAAGCGGCTCCCAAATATCAATATTGCGCTGGCTGCGCTCAGGCTCTGAACCATCTGGCTGGAGCAAAGCCACTTCAATGCACCAATGCCCCGGCTCAGGCGGCACCCAGACAACACAACCACGCGCATTGCCTCCTGGCGGCACAGCGACCTCTACCGTGCCAACCGGCGTAAACGGCACACCTATGCCAAAGTTTGCCACGCGAAATTCCAAAGTCGCAATATGAACCTGGGTAAGATCCTGGTTGACCACAATAGCACAGAGTTTCACAGGGCTACCTGGCAAAGGAGGATCGGGATGCACTGTGATCTCCTCCTGTGCATACCAAGGCCAATCACCTTGGGGAAAGGTCACCGACATAGATTCCGTGGCACGTACCCCGGAAATTGACCGCGCATCAGGTTTGATATGGCGGGATGGGACTGGGACGGTTGTAGCGGAAACAAAGACGGTCATCAGTAAAAAGGAGATGGCGAGAGCGAGGATAACGAGACTACCTGCAAAAACAACACGCTTAGCTTTCATTGTTACCTCCTGGCTAACACCAGGGATGCCAATCCATCCCTACTTAAAAACACTTGGGTGTGTTTCATTTTAGTGAGTACGTCAAACGTCAAAATGCACTTATGTTTGATGATGTTTGATACAAGCTGATCTTCAAACTAACACAAAACACACAATATTTGGGGATTGGCCCAAATAGGGGTAACGCGCACAACACGCGCAATCCCATATTGCCTCGGTCAATGAAATGCCATCTTGTTAGCCCTGCGAGGTACTTCTATTGTACACGAGAAAGGCATTCCATGTCAAGAAGTTAGATTCATTGCCCGAATTGTCCGGTTGTTATACTATCTTGACAAACAGAACTAACCATAGTAAAATACGCTCGAACAAACAAACAGTGTTCATTTGACAGGATTTATTTTAAACTCATACTTCTCCATAAGGAGTATATGGCCATCACAATGGAAGATGTCGCCCGGCGAGCAGGAGTAGCCAAAAGCACGGTCTCGCTGGCACTCAATAACAGACCGGGAGTTTCACCAGAACTCAAAGAGGCAATACTAAAGGCCTCCAGTGAGTTAGGCTATAGTCTGCCCAGGCAACGCGCGGCAAAATCGGCAGAGGGCTGTTTTGTCGCCATCTTACACCATGAAGATGATGTCGGACGGCGCAGGCCGACAGAACTTTACCTCAATTATCTAAGCGGAATCAAAACCTGCTTACAAGAGAAAAATGTCAACTTCAGTCTTTTCGCCGATTATCGTGAAAGCCAGACAAACTTAGGGTTTTATCTCCTGAGTACTGATGGATTAGCTCCCGACGGGTTGATTCTTATGGGCACCGTCGCCAGGCGTAATGAGCCATTGGTACAACGCCTGCTAAAAGAGGAAACGCCCTTTGTCGTTCTGGGTAGAAATTGGCCAGATCTTCCCATCAGTACTGTGAGCCAGGATCATCACCAACAGGCGCTACTGGCACTTACTCATCTCTATCAATTGGGACACCGCACTATCGCGTTCTTGGCGCAAAATTCAGATCGAAAGCATGACTGGTTTGATTGGCGGTTAAAATGTTATAAAGAGTTTATGCAACAACATTACGGGAAAGTAGATGAAACCCTCATTACGTTAGGGGATAATGGGGAGGATGCGGCCAAAACACTATTAGCACACCGGCCGGATACTACCGCCATTTTCGCCATCAATGACCTGAGAGCAGTTGAAGCCATGCCGGGGGTATATGAAGCCGGTTACAAAATCCCGGCGGACATCTCCATCATAGGTCTGGATAATGCCGTTTATCCTCCAACAGATTATCCCAGCCTTACAACCGTGGGGTTCCCGCATTTTGAGGTCGGCTATCAGGGAGCAGAGTTATTACTTAAACAGATTGAAAATAATAAGCTAGATTATGTTAATATTCTGGTACGCAGTGAACTGATCGAACGAGATTCGTGTGCTAAACCACACATCTAACCGTAATGGAGGTCGCTGGACATTCAACAAGATAGCATTATAATGTTTACATGTATGTAATGCTTTTATAACATTGCCATGCGAAGGGCCTTTACCTCTCACCCTCCAACGATGGCAAAGAATAATAAACAAGTTTCCCATAGGTTTTTAACACAACGTATATGTCTTTATCCTAAACCGTGAACGTTCACGTTACCGCTCACGCGCTAATGTAAACGTTAAATGCGACATAGAACTTATTAAACAGAGGAGTGCATTATGGCAGAACAACTGAGCAAGGAGCGCGTCTTACTCGAAGTCAACGATTTGAAGAAGCATTTTCCTATCCAAAAAGGATTTATTGTTTCACGCACCGTGGGACACGTAAAGGCTGTTGATGGCGTGAACTTTTTTATCCGCGAAGGTGAAACTTTAGGGTTGGTGGGTGAAAGTGGATGTGGAAAAACCACGACAGGTCGCGTCCTGTTGCGGGCCTATGAACCCACCTCGGGTGAGATATGGTTCAAGGACCGAAACATGGGGCGTGTCAATATCGCGGAGTTGGACAAGCAACAACTCAAGCAGTTGCGCCAGAATATGCAGATGATCTTTCAAGATCCCTACTCCTCTCTCAATCCCCGGATGACGTTGTTACAGATCGTGGGTGAACCCTTGTTAGTCAATGGCATTGCGAAAGGCAAAGAATTGCAGGATCGGGTGGCCGATTTGCTCAAGGTTGTCGGTCTGCGCCCGGAATATATGACCCGCTATCCGCACGCTTTCAGCGGCGGGCAACGCCAACGTATCGGCGTCGCGCGCGCCTTGGCGCTAAACCCCCAATTGGTCGTCTGTGACGAACCGGTTTCTGCCCTGGATGTCTCCATCCAGGCCCAAACATTGAACTTGCTCCAGGATTTGCAAGAGCAGTTTGGTCTGACATATCTCTTTATTTCACACGATCTTAGCGTCGTGGAACATATCAGTAACCGGGTTGCCGTGATGTATGTAGGCAAATTGGTGGAAAGCGCGAGTACCGACGAACTCTTTACAAATCCGCAACATCCTTACACCGAAGCCCTGCTTTCTTCGGTTCCCAAGCCTGATCCGCGCTGGCGCACAGAGCCGATCGTGTTGACGGGTGATGTAGCGGATCCTGCAAACCCCCCAAGCGGCTGCTATTTCCATCCACGGTGCCAGTATGCCATAGATCGCTGCTCCCAGGAAGAACCACAATTGCGGGAAATCGCAGCCGATCACTTCGTGAGTTGCCATCGCGCCGAAGAGTTACGGTTAATGGGCGTGATGGGAAAGACAAAAGCGTGAAACGCGATGCGTGATGCGTGAAACGTAATATAGGGTAAGCCCTTCATACATTTTTTTAAGGAGGTGAAGTATCAAAGAAACGATGAAAATACACCAATCCATGAAAGTTGTAGCTGTTAAATTTCTATTCACTATAAATTCAATTACATTACAAGGAGGTTGTAATCGATGAAACCGATACGAGAACTCACTCGGCGTGAGTTTATGCAAGCATCGGCGTTAACTGCGGCAGGTGTGGTCCTGGCCGCATGTGGTCAACCCACAGCAGAGCCGACCGAGGCCCCCAAAGCAACGGAAGAAGTTAAGACTGAACCGGAACCCACCAAAGTAGAAGAAGAAAAACCTGCTGCTACGAATAAGTACAAGGAAGCCCCCATATTAGCAGCGTTGGTGGAAAGCGGCGACCTGCCCCCTGTGGACGAGCGTCTGCCGATGAATCCATGTGTCTGCGATGTCGCTGAAAGCATCGGTAATTACGGGGGTACCATCCGGCGCGGCTTCAAGGGTGTCTCTGACCGCTGGGGTCCCACGAAGTTCGTGGATCGGACGTTGACCTGGTTCACTAAGGATCTCGTTCAGATCCCGCACCTGCTCGAAAGCTGGGAGGTGTCCGACGACTCCACGACCTGGACGCTTCACCTGCGCAAGGGCGTCAAGTTCTCCGATGGGGAGCCACTGACGAGCGAGGCCTTCAAGTGGTTCTTTGAAAACGTGATCAAAAACACGACGCTGACCACTTCCACCCAATATTCACACCAACAGATAGACGCAAGCGGCAACAAAGTGACGTGTGAGATGGAATTCCCCGATGACTACACCGTCGTACTGAAGTTCCCGATGCCCAATCCCTTGTTGTTCTACACCGGTGGGGGTACGCGCAGTATCAACGGGTGGTTAGCCCCGGGGCATTACATGAAGCAGTGGCACATGGATCTGGTGGACGACAAAGCGGCCTTGGAGGCCAAAGTCACGGAGGCCGGTTTCAACAGTTGGGACGAGTATTTCAACAACGACCGCAACCGCTTTGACCTGAACCCGGATCGCCCGCAGATTACCGCGTGGTTGCTGAAAGGGTCGCTGGCAGAAGAAATGTTCCTGATGGAGCGGAATCCTTACTACTACTGCGTGGATGCAGAAGGCAATCAACTTCCCTACATCGACTCCGTCACCCACCGGCTGTTTGAATCCACCGAGGTTTTCAATATGTGGATTGTCAACGGCGAGTTAGACTTCCATAACCGCCACGTTAGCCTTGCTAACTACACGTTGTTTAAGGAAAATGAAGAGAACGGCGACTACAAGGTACTCCTGGGTATTTCCGCCGGTCACGTGGCTATGCAGCTCAACCTGGCCACCAAGGAACCGAAGCTCAATGAGTTCTTCAACACCCGCGACGTCCGCATTGCCATTTCCCTGGCCATGAACCGCGACGAAATCAATGAGTTGGTTTACAATGGACTGTTGACCCCGCGGCAATACAGCCCGCTTTCAATGTCCCCTAACTACTACGAGAAGCTCAGCAACGCTTACATTGAGTACAATCCTGACAAGGCCAACGAGATGTTGGACGCGGCCGGCTATGATAAGCGTGACGCCGATGGCTTCCGCATGTTTAAAGATGGCAGCGGCCCCATCAGCTTCATCGTTGAAGGGACGACCGAACCGGGATCGACCGAGGAAGACGCCGTGCAGCTAGCGTGCAAGTATATGCAAGATATCGGCATCAAGGCCACCTACAAGTATTTCGAGCGCTCCCTGTATAGCGAGCACTACGCGGCCAATGAGATTGAAGCGGCCTGGTGGGGCGGCGACCGCACGGTTCTCCCGTTAGTACCCGGCGCCATCATCTTCCGCGGTACACAGGAAGACCGCCCGTGGGCTGCCGGTTTTGGCCTCTGGTATGACGCTCATGACGATCCCAACGCCGTCGAACCCCCTGCAGACCACTTCATCTGGAAAATCTGGGATATCTGGGACAACCAGGTTTCGCAGGAATCCGACCCGGCCAAACAAAACAAACTGTTTGAGGGGATCCTGGATATCTGGGCCGAGGAATTGCCGATGATCGGGATCCTGGGTGAGCAACCCGCGCCCGTTATCGTCAAGAATGGCTTCCGCAACTACCTGCCCGGAATGCCCATTGACGACACCACCGGCGATGAGCACTTCCTCCAGACCGAAACCTACTTCTGGGACGAACCTGAAAAACACACGCCATAAGTGTGGCACAAGGTATGGGTGGATAAAGCCAGATGGTTTGGCCTTATCCACCTCTCAAAGATTAGGGATTAGGACAAACTTAATCCCTAATCCTTATTATTTATAAGGAGAGCCTATGGTCGGATATATCCTTAGACGTGTGGGGATGATGATTCCCACTATTCTTGTCATTTCTGTTATTTCCTTCGTCATTATTCAACTCCCCCCTGGCGATTATCTAACATCGTATGCCATGGGCTTGCGGCAACAAGGCGAATATGTGGATGAGGCCGAGCTAGAAGCGTTGCGAGTGCGCTATGGGCTAGGACAACCGGTTTATGTGCAGTACTGGAAATGGATCTCCGGCATCATTCTCCGGGGTGATTGGGGCCAGTCTATGGAATGGCAAAGGCCGGTCAAGGACCTGATCTGGGATCGCATGGCGTTGACGGTGTTTCTCTCCCTGATCTCTGTACTTGTCAGTTGGTTTGTTGCCATTCCCGTGGGTGTATTTTCGGCCGTCAAGCAATACTCCGTTCTCGACTACGTCTTCTCGGCTCTCAGTTTTATCGGCACGGGAATGCCCGGCTTTATGATTGCCTTGATTATTATGTGGATAGCGATGCGGCAGTTTGGTATGAATGTTGGGGGATTGTTTTCACAAGAATACATGCTTGAATCATGGAGCTGGGCAAAACTCGTAGATCTGTTAAAACATCTGTGGATTCCGGTCATCGTGATCGCGGTTGGCAGCACGGCAGGGAGCATCCGCACCACTCGCGCCAATCTCCTGGACGAACTCAACAAGCCGTATGTCGAGACGGCACGCGCCAAAGGCCTGAAAGAAAGTAAAATGATTTGGAAGTATCCTGTGCGAGTCTCTATGAACCCCTTCTTCAGCACTGTTGGCTGGACCCTGGCGAACTTGATTTCCGGGCAAACGTTGGTAGCCGTGGTACTCAGTTTGCAAACTACCGGTCCAATGATGTTGCGCGCCCTCACCTCGCAAGATATGTACCTGGCCGGTAGCTTTTTACTCCTGTTGAGCACGCTAACCGTGATTGGCACCCTGATATCCGATGTTTTATTGGCGTGGGTTGATCCGCGCATCCGTATGGAGAGTTAAGATGACGACAACAGAATCGCAAGACAATAAAGCTGTGTCCGAGGTGCTGCAGGAGCATCCCGCGCCGGTTGAGGCCATAGAGATCATGGATGAAGTCATTCCTGCGGATGAGGAAGAAGAACGGCTCTACGTTGCCAGCCAATGGCAACTGATGTGGTGGAAGTTTCGTAAACATAAGATGGCCCTCGTAGGAGGCGCTATTCTGATCGTTTTTTACCTGATCGCCATCTTCTGTGAATTTGTCGCCCCTTACAATCCAGAGGACTATTTCATCCGCTATAAAATGGCTCCGCCGAGCCGGGTACGCATTTTTGACGCCGAGGGCAAGCTACACGCTCCCTTCATCTACCAACGTGCTCGTACAAAAGACCCAGAAACTTTGCGCGACATTTATACCGAGGACACCACCGTTCGCCATCCCATCCGTTTCTTTGTCAAAGGTGTCCCCTACAAATTCTGGGGGATCTGGGAAACCGATATTCACCTGTTTGGGTTAGAAGCAGACCGTGAAGATCAAAGCATTATGCTGGCAGGTGCTGACCGGATGGGGCGTGATCTTTTCTCCCGTCTCTGTTATGGCGCGCGTATCTCCCTCTCCATCGGCCTTATCGGCGTCTTCTTGAGCCTTATTTTAGGCATCGTTCTTGGGGGTATCTCCGGCTACTACGGGGGACGGGTTGACACTATAATCCAGCGCGTCATTGAGTTTATCCGCACGATCCCCAACATCCCCTTATGGATGGCGCTCAGCGCGGCACTGCCCGCGGATTGGCCCGTAGTCCGCATGTACTTTGGCATCACAATTATTCTTTCCCTCGTTGGGTGGACGGGGATGGCGCGCGTTGTGCGTGGAAGATTCCTGGCTCTGCGCGAGGAAGATTTTGTATTGGCCGCGCGCCTGTGTGGATCCAATGAGCTGCGCATTATCCTACGTCACATGGTTCCCTCTTTCCTCAGTTACATCATTGCCAGTCTGACGCTATCCATTCCCGGAACTATCCTGGGCGAGACCGGACTGAGCTTTATTGGCCTGGGATTGCGCGCCCCCGCCATCAGTTGGGGGGTGTTACTCCAGGAAGCACAGAACGTGCGTTCATTGGCGCAAGCGCCGTGGGTCTTCGCCCCGGCCGTCACCGTCGTTCTGACCGTCTTCGCCTTTAACTTCTTAGGTGACGGGCTGCGGGACGCGGCAGACCCCTATGCCCGGTAGTCTGAACAGGAGTATACCCAGTGGAAACGAAAGACCTACTCGTTG
>JAFGFI010000095.1 GCA_016931185.1 Anaerolineae bacterium | reverse complement strand
TACGAAACCAACCCGCCGGCATCATCCCACAATGCAAGTTGCAAGCGTCCGCTACCGGCATAAGTGTGATCATATAAATCAACCGTAATGGTTCCAAGTGTATCCATCTGGAGCCAAAAATAATCTTTTTGATCACCGGTAGTGTTTGGATACCCATAATACTCTAATCCTGGCAGAAGTGGGCCATTCGCTACTTCTTTTACATCATTATTCTCTTTCTCCCAACGCACATACACAGATTCTATATTAGACCAACCCGTAATTCCATCTCCATAATCTGCTTGTACCCGGTAAAAATAGTAAGAAATTCCCTTATCACTCACTCCAAAGGAAGTATCCATACCACTATAAATCGTTACTGCATCTGAAAAATCTGCCTGTGCAGCTTCTTGCAATACAAACGAAGCATTGTCTATGGCAGACCATTGCCACTGCACAGTATAATCCTTAAAGCCGTTAGGATTATCAATAGGATTGAGCACAGGTGGCAGAGGAGGCCAACTGCGCAGAATCAGAGGGAGATAAATCGTTGCCCTCTCAACACTGAGGTTAACAGAAATCACCTGCGGAGCATTTTGGACACCTGGATCACCCGTAATGGTAATAACATCCATGTAGTCCCCTAACCCTAACCCATCTACATTTACAGTAACCGTCAACGATGAAGGCGTTGTGCCGGAAGTCGCCGCCATTATTAGCCAGGGCTGTGTGTTTTCCGCCGTCCAACCCACCGGCACCGGCGAACGATTTTCAATGGACAACACACGTGGGCGAGAATTGTTACTGCCTATCATAGCTTCAAACGTGACCACACGGGGTGTAACCGTAAGCCACAGAATAGGATCTGTCACCGTCGTGGATACTACATTAGTATGAGGAGGAGGTGTATATTCCACCCACGTATCTATATCGGCGCCTGGAACTTGAGAATTCGGTATCACCCAGGCCGATTGAATACTATCCCAATAACACCAGGCTCCTCCAGAATAAACGTCCCCGGCAATTGCAACTCTCGCGTTACCTTCATTACTCTGTAATTCAGCCCCAACCCAATAACGCGCGCCTACTGTCAAAGAGACCGTATCCTGCACTACAACATAATAACGCTGAAGTGAATCACTTAAGGCTAACCAATCCCCAACCAACAATGTCTGTGTCAAACCGGGATAGCCATTGATATCAGGCCACACACCCACGCGAATATTGGGATAGGGCAAACTACTTCCAATCAATCCTATACCCACACGTGCCAGACGCGGGGCTGTAGCGATAAAGGACTGTGCGATATAAGGACGCTGGCTTGTTCCTCCTACAGGCCCAAACGAGCTATTCGAAACAATATCCAGTGGGTCTAAATCCGTAAACGTCCCGGGGTAGAATTGATCATAGAAGACCCAAGTCGTATTCGTCACCACACTGCCCACCGGAGCCACGGCCCGCGCACTGAATTGTACCTCTCCCCCTCCCTGGGGCGGTACCGCGCCCAGGGGGAATCTTACTTTTCCATCTTCGTAGGTTCCCCCACTTACATATTCAATGCCGGCAGACAGGGAATCTACTAACAAAGCTTCCGTTGCCGTAAATAAACCTGTATTCACATAATGCAGCGAGTAAGTGAGTACCTCATATTGCGCGATGTTATCCGTAGGTATCACAGATTTAGAAACTTGCAATGCTGCCGCTGCCACAGGAGTTGAAACGCTATTACTTGCCCACACACGATCCCCAGCCACAATATAAGCTCGGTTCTCGATCAATCCGGCCCCCGGTCGTAACTGTGCCGTCCAGGTCAAAACTACGCTCGTACCTGGCATAACAGGACCTGATTCCCAACGCACCACCTCGCCACTCCAAATCCCACCGCTCTGATAAATCAAACCTGCCGGTATTGGATCCGTAATAATCACGCCAGACGACAGATCATTTCCCACGTTGGTATAGATCAAAGTATAGGTCAACACGGCTCCAGGCGACACAACACCAGTAGGAGTTACAGCCTTGTACAACTCAAAATCTGCGGCCAACACCGTCTGTACCACTGGCCCTAATGCAAGAGGCTCTGTCTGAGATGAATCTATATAAGCCACATTTGCAATTTGCACTCCAGCCGGCGCATCCTCCACCACTTGCACAGTCATCGTTAATTGACCACCCGCTTCAACCGCCAGGTCTCCCAAGTCAAAAGTAACAATACCTGTCTCCGTATCATAGACACCTTCACTGCTATCCACATACGTCACATAATCTGGTAAAGGATCCGTCAACAATACATTAAACGCATCTTCTGATCCATTGTTAATGTACGCAAATGTGTAAGTAATCCAGTCCCCACGATAAACAAACGCATCACCATCAGTGGTTTTGGTAGATAGGCTAAAATCAGGACGCAACACAACAATATTCGTCGTCGTGTTAGAACTCTGTTCACCACCTTGCGTCGAGGACAAACCGGCAACATTGGTGATCTGTGTACCTACAGTCAGAGTCGCTGGAACCCGCACCCGGAAAGAAACGGTATCTGACATTCCCGGAGGGAGGATTGGCGTCCAACGAACCTGTGTACCATCATATACACCTTCTGGAGCATCTATAAAAACTGTATCTAACGATACAGAATCGGTAATTACCAAATTCAACGCTATATCCGCAGGGTTCGTGTAATGTAAAGTATAAACTAATACCCCGCCAGCCGCCACACTGTCCGCCGGCACAACCGATTTACTAAACCCCACCGCCAATGGGGCCACGTTAAATGAGAAAGTATTCGACGCACTACCCTCCTGATTGGCCACGGTCACATGAATACTTTTTACGCCTGGAATTGCCCATATCCAGGTCATACTGTCACTTATCTCCGTTATCACATGGGTCACAATTGGCTGGTCTGTTGCCTCCCATGTATAAGTGATTGGCAAATCCGCTGTAGGTGGAAAGACCGTTGCCGTGAAGATCGTCGACATCCCCGCAACGCCACCGAGCGGCGCAACCACATCCACACGAGTGGGAGAAACTACCATACTAACAGACATCGGTGCTGCTACCAGAGCTTCAGTCGCCAACCCGTGAGTATTTTCTCCCATCATAAAAGCAACAGTAGTCTGACGCGAGTCAGATGGTGCAATATCTGCCATTGCCAGTACAGGAACAAGACCAAAAAACAACACAAAAACAAGAATCAAACCACATTGCATCCATCGAAATTTAGACATAGTGCCCCCGTAAAACGATTAAAAGCTGAAGGTTCAAATACTATTAGTACCCCCTAACCTCATATTACGCTGGAGGAGGAGGAGGATCATCATCATCATCGTCATCATCATCGTCGTCATCATCATCTTGCACAGGTGGTGGCGGCGGTTCCGTAGCAGGTACAGGTGTCGGTACCCATGTAGCTGTCGGTGTTGGCGAGGGCACAATACGCAACACCCGCGCATCACTCTCAGCCAAAGTCAACCACCCGGTATCACTTTGCTGCTGCACTGCCACTTTCCAGGCATACACACCGGTAGATAATCCTTCGGCACTGGCCGTAAATGACACTTTCAGATCGGCCTTTGCTTCCACAGTTCGGGACAAGACCACCGTTTGCGCTGCATCTAACAGTGAAACAACGTACCGCTGTCCCTCCGCTAATGGCTGCACCCATTCCCACTGCAAAGGCACCCAACTCGTGGCATAATACCCGGCATTATCCTCTGGGATCAACAGCGACGGGGCGGGCAAAGATGTGGGTGTAGGCATAGGGGTGGAAGTTGGAAGTGACGTTGCGGTTGGCGTCGCAGTCGGGAGTGGCGTCGGCGTCGCAGATGCGGTCGGCATCGGCGTTGATGTTGGGATCGTAGTAGCAGTAGGCAGAACTGTTGGCGTTGAGGTTATCGTCGGCGTCGGCGATGCACCAATCATCCCCGTTGCCACCCCGCCGCCCACCAACCCAATCCCCAGAATCATGATCACTACTAGGACCCAGGCCCACACCGGCAACCGGCGGCCGGGAGTTGTCGGTTTTGCACTGGCGGAACTTGCCCGACCGGTAATGCCAGCGAGATCGCCGGTTCCCATCTTCCGGGTTCCTCCCTTTACCTTCTCCTGGTTAAAGACCGTTACACCACTCTCATCTTCCTGCCACGTGGGGATATCCAACCCCAACCCGGCCCCCATCTCCACCGTGTTGGCCCAGCGCTGCGAGCGCGCCAACTCTAACGATTTCATAATGGCCGACTGCACCCGCTGGTTCACCCCCTCGACAACGGTCCAACCGTGGGCAAACCGCTCCGGGTCGGCAATCCGGATCGTTGCAGTAGGAGGCGAAGTCCCCACCAGCGCGTGATAGAGGGTCGCTCCCAGACTATACACATCACTGCGCGGATCTGTATACCCCATATCCGCGTCATATTGCTCCGGCGGCGCGTATTCCGGGGTACCCATTCCCCGCATCACTGTTTTGGTGCGCGGGTCATTGGGGTTCCACAACTTCACCAACCCAAAATCTACCAACACAGCCTGTCCATTAGGACGGATAATCACATTTTGGGGTTTGATATCACGATGAATAATGCCCCTTGCATGACAGTACGATAACGCGCTCAACAATTGCTCTGCCCAGACCAAAACCTCAGACTCCGGCAACGCGCCCCGCTGTTTGATCAAATCCGACAAGCTAACCCCCTGGACAAAATTCATCACCAGGTAAGCATTGCCTTTATCCTGGAAAAAGTCGATCACCCGCACCAGATTAGGATGTTCCAACCGGGCCAAAATCGTTGCCTCGCGCTGGAATTGCTGCCGCAAATCCTCCAGGGTTTGCTGGTTAAGGTCCGGCTGCGGCGTCATCTCTTTCACCGCGACCGACATATCCAGCCGGGTATCCCAGGCCTGATAAACCGATCCCATCCCCCCTTCACCCAACAATCCACTAATCCGGTACCGATTTCCCAATATAGCATCTACTTGTAACACCACTTTACAACCTCCATAAACAATATACCTTAAAAAACCTCATTAAAACAAGGGGCATTGCACATTAACCCAAACTTAAAACGTAAAGGGTCACTTACGTTTTAAGTTTTACATAGCTGATCCTCCCATTGAGTTAAAATACACACCACCTATTTCAGGATATATAAAACACCAATTCTAATTGTGATAAACGCAGCCGGTCTCCACTCTGTAGCAGGCTGCTTTGTCCAGGATACAGTTGCTGCCCATTGACAAACGTGTGATTCCGGCTCCCCAAATCTTCTACGTAAGCCTGCTGCCCCTGGAAACGGATGCAAGCATGGCGGCGCGACACACCGGCATCCTCCCCGCCGAAATTGGTCAGATCAACATCGGGATAAACATGCTCGATCGGATCCTGACGTCCTAAAACCACCTCCGTCTTTCCCTGCGGCCATGACAACGGAATATGGGTTGCCGCTACCAAAAGCTGCACTGAAGGCACATAAGCGACAGGATGAGGTTCGTATCCTGCACCCGAATAAGGTGGCGGTGTCCCATATTGCACACCTCCAGAGCCATAATCAGGTTGTTGCATCCCACCAAATTGCGGTGTCCCATATTGCACACCTCCGGAGCCATAATTGGGTTGTTGCACTCCGCCGCCGGAAAAATCTGACTGAGAAGGTGTCTGCCATGCAGTTGGCACTTCCTCTGTAGGCGTATACCCCGCGGCCCCGCCTCCCACAGGAGCCCCACACATATCACAAAACGCGCTATCCTGCTCCAACTGCGCCCCACAAATGGGGCACACCCCACTTCCGCCCACTGATGCCCCGGTTCCCATCACCGGCATCGTCGGAGTATAGGGATCCTGCACTGGCATCGCGGCCCCACCATAAGCGGGGTCTGCTCCGCCATAAGCGGGGTCTGCCCCGCCATAAGGGGGCGGAACAGACAATGCCGCGCCACACTCATCACAGAAAGCAACATCATCCGCCTGTTGTGAACCACAATTTGGACATACAACCATTCCGCACCTCCGGTATAAAACTTAATTCGTAATTTGCGATTCGTATTCTATGACTCACCTGAAAAATTACGTTTTTACGTCTCACGCATCACATTCCATTATCCTAAAAGAAAGTCACAAAGATAAAACGACGCTCAGCAGTAGTATGTATCACCTGCCCATTCTGCATCACTACCACTTTATACCACCATTCTCCCGTATACGCGGGATGGAGCTTGGTGGACCACTCGGTCGACTGCAACAATGGAGAACTCACCACCTCTCCGCTCTCCGTGTGCCTGGCGATGACCTGGAACATTTCGCCACTTCCTAGCGTCCCTTGCCAGGAAAAGATCACGGGATTCTCGTAAATTTCTCCCTCAACAGGAAGCGACAGCGTCACCACCGTTCCGGAATTGGTATCTCCTAACTCCGGCGACCGGCTCGCGGGAACAACCGGAGAACTCACCGGGGGTGGAGGGCGCAACGTAGATGTCTCCTTTGGCATTGGAGACGCTTCAAGTACTGCTACAGTACCCTGTTCTATCTCAGGCGTGCGCATCACGGCCGTCGGCGCTACCGTTGTTATCAAGGATGATGCCGGTGATCGCGATACCGCCCATGTAATCCCAACGACACCAAGCAGCACCATTCCCACCGCCCCCCCTATCCATCCCAGTTGCTTGCGGGATAGCGACCCTAAACGCGACAATATCCCCACCGGCTCCATACGGCCCTGGAAAGCATCCCGCATCTCACTCGCACTGGCGTAACGTCGCGCCGGATTCAGTTCCATCGCACGTAGAATAACCCGCTCTGTACGTTTGGTAATCTGCGGAACCAGAGAGCGGGGGGATGCCAGGATCTGTTGTTGCGTCAGTAATGACGGCGCATCCGGTGGTTTGCGCGCCGTCAATGCAAAATACAGCGTTGCCGCCAGGGCATACAAATCACTTTGCGGTGTAGTGCCCCCCGCATATTGTTCCGGCGGTGCAAATCCGGGCGACCCCGAAGTCCGGGCCACCAGAGCCGTCAACTGCCCCGAAACCATCATCTTGGAAATCCCAAAATCCACCAACACCGCATCCCCGCCGGGGGTAATACGAATGTTAGCCGGCTTAACGTCCCGGTGAACAATGGGTTGCGGCTGCGCGTGCAAATAATACAGCGCGTCCAATACCTGGTCGGCCCAGAGCAGCACCTCCGCCTCCGGAAGCGCGCCCAAACGCTGCACCCGTTCCTCCAGGG
>JAFGFI010000094.1 GCA_016931185.1 Anaerolineae bacterium | reverse complement strand
CGGCCCGGCGCCATTCCACTTTGGGCTATCTTAGCCCCTGGGACTTTGAACAGTTGTATCAGGATACCTGACCCTTATCTTAGTGTCCACCCAAGCGGGGCAACCTCACCCCTGCTCCCCCGCTCCCTTGCTCCCTTGTCCCCCGCTCCCTCGCTCCCTCGCTCCTCTGCTCCCCTGCTCCCTTGCCCCTTCGCTCCCTTGCTCCCTTGTCCCCCGCTCCCTTGCCCCTTCGCTCCCTTGCTCCCCTGCCCCTCCGCATCCTCCTAACTCCTAACTCTCCTAACTCCTCCCCACCCGCACCTTCCCCGTCACCACGTCATTCACCAGCGTCTTGCGCAGTTCCTGGAGCTTCTCGATCTTGGTAGCGAGGGCGGCGATGATGCGGTCTATCTGCGCGGTTTGCGCGTCGAGATAGGCAGCGATGGCGTGTTGTTCGGGGAGAGGAGGTGTCATAACTGGCAAATTCGCGATAAATCTAGAACTTACGCGAGGCATTTTTGCCCCTATTGTAGAACCATTCATCACATCGATATAGCGAGTAGATAACATTAAGTATTGAGCGAATTTGGGCAACATATTCGATCTTGGACGGTATACAAATATATCGCCAACTGCATTACCGCTAAACTCAGCTAAATACACCTTTGCTAAGTAGGGTCTTAGTTTTCCGAACAAAATATCATCGACCTTGAAGCAGGTACCATCACCATCAAAAGTAGTATCGGTGGGTATGAATTGACCTGTTTTACTTTCAATATTTTCTAATCCTACTTTATCTAAAGTTGCATCATTACACCGATCAGTTATAAGTATGAAGTTGTCTTTATGACGATTGCCAATCCAATGCGCCGGAATCTCCCCCATCCACGCAATCCCACTGTCCTTCAGCGGCACGGAGGGATCGAGGCCCCGCGTGACGATTTGGTTGATGAGCGTCTGTTTGAGATCGGCGTAGTGCGCGGCTTTCTGTGTGAGCAGCGCGATCTGGCGGTCTATATTCGCCGTCTGCGTGTCCAGGTAGGCGGCGATGGCGCGTTGTTCGGGAAGAGGAGGAAGAGGAAAACCGTGTGTAGACATATAAAGAGTTGTTACTCTTTTCTGTCCAGCACTCCCTTTCATAAAGGGTTCGGCATTTTTTCTAAATGCCCCATTATGAAGAAAATAATGCAAATAAACAGATGTTAGAAATTGTCCTGGACGAAACACTATAAACTCAGTACTTCCAAAACCAATATCATTCTGTAATCCAGTTACAACAGCACAATTACCATTTTCCATACACGGTGTTATTTTTGCGAAAATAACATCTCCATTTCTAAATCGCGTATAGCCGCTGGCAACATCTTTTAATGGAACAATGTTAAATTCTTTTATTCGCCCCAATTCTCCATCCACATTAGTCATCGGAATAAAGTTAACTAAATCGTCATCTAGCAACGTGTGTGGAATCTTAGATGTTGGATTGACAACCGCATAGCTTTTTACCCTTTTCACTTCCCAGTGCGCCGGCACCTCCCCCAACCACGCCACCTCACTCTCCTTATACGCCTCATAGCGCGCAAAAGTCCCCTGTTTCATAATTCCAACGCCTCTTCCAATGCCTTCAACTCCGCGTCTAGCGTGGCGATGTCGGCCAGGATATCGGGGATGGGGCGCAGGCGTTCCGGTTCGTAGAAGACCTTGTTGAAGTTGATCTCAACGCCCACGACGTTTTCCAGCAGGACGTAGGGCCGCGTGATGTAGCGCGCCATAAAATCCGCGATGGCCCGGTCGTTGGCGGCGGGATCGCGGTGGTAGGGGATGATCTCGTAGTCCTTCTCCTCATCCGGGGCCAGGGCTACGGCGATCTCAATGCGGGCCGGGCGGGTCTTGGTGGCGCGCTTGAAGCCGGCCTTCACCTCGATCTTGCCGCACCCTAACGCCTCGCGGACGGGGTCCGCCTTCTTCACCTTCCGTTCCTGGATCAGCGTCTCCCGCTCCACGTCGTAATAAAAGCGCGCGGCGGCGGTCTCCACGACCACGGGTTGGGCTTTGTAATCCAGCGCGGCAATCTGAGGTTTGAGCGCGCTTTCGTAATAATCTTGCAGCGAAGGGTAGGGACCGCCGGGCGCGCCCGCGCAGTCCGTAATCTCAAACGCGGCCCACGTGTGCTCCCCATCGCTCAGGCGCGTGGGCTTCAATTTGCGCTGCTTTTGCCCCTCTTTCAGCCGCTCCGCAAAACTGTGGCCGTCTATGTCCACGTTCGTCAGGCGCAGGGACTGCTTGTTGAAGTAGAAGAATTCCTTATCGAAAACGCGGGCGTAGGCGTTATCCCCGAAGCGGGCCAGCGTCGCCACGATCTCCGCGCGGCTCTGCGCGTCCACTTCCTTGCGCTTCGCGCCCTTGCTCTTCTTGAGCGGCTGGAACTTCTCGCTGGCGTTGATGAGCATCACCCGATCCCTGCGCTCCGGGGCCTTCGCTTTGTTTAATACCCACAGATAGGTATAGATGCCCGTGTTGAAAAATTCATCGGTGGGCAGTTGGATGATGGCCTCCACAATGTCGGTGTCCAGCATCCACTTGCGGATGTTGCTCTCCGCGCTGCCCGCGTCCCCTGAGAAGAGCGTGGAGCCGTTGTGGACGACCACGCCTATCCCTCCCGGCGCCAGTTTACTGATGAGATGCTGCATAAAGAGCAGTTGCCCGTCGGAGATCGAGGGGGTGTATTTGAAGCGCCCGGTCTTGTCGCGCAGAATGTCCTTTTGATACCCCTTCCAACTGACGCCATAGGGGGGATTGGCGACGACGACGTCAAACACGTCATTGTAAAACTTGTCGTCGGTGAGCGTGTTGCCGTGTTCAATCTTGGAATCTGGCCGGAAGCGGCTCTCGATGCGGGCCAGGGCGTAAAGCGCGTCGTTCCAGTCCTGGCCGAACGTCTGTGTCAGGCGTTTGAACTTGGCGTTGATGCGATCCTCCACGCCAAAGAGCAAGTTGCCGCCGCCGCAGGTGCAATCGTAAATCTTGAGCAGCGTGTCCGTCTCCTCGATCTTCGAGGCGATAATGTCGGCAATAAGGGCAATGACGTCATCGGGGGTGTACTGTTCCCCCGCGGTCTCGGCGGAGATGTCGGCCCACTTGCGCTTGATGTGTTCCTCCAGCGTCGTGATCTCGGAGTTGTTGAAGGGTTTGAGGTCCACCTGGCTCCACTCGGTGGTGTAACTGAACAGCACATTCTTGGCCTTGAGCTTGGCGATAATGCCCCGGATGTCGAGGAACTTCTCCCCATCACTCGCTTCCACGCCTAGCAGGTCTTTGGTCTCGCCGTCAAAGCCCCGCAGATACCCCTCAAAATCTATCTCAAAGGATTTATCATTGCGGCAGATGTCCTGGAGGGTTTTCCGCTGCTCGAAGATATAACGATTATAGCCCTGCCCGCGATCCCTGATCAGGGTGAGGCGGTCTTCGGGATCGAGAGCGGCGAACGTCTCCGGCCCAATCTGCGCCCGGAGTTCATCCAACATCCGGATCAGGCGGCTCTCAATCATCACCAGCGCAAAAAACGGCATCATATACGCCGGCCATTCCGACTCTTTGATCCCCGACCCCCGCAGCAGGTCGGCCGTATTCCAGATTGTAGAAGCATATTGCAAAATGTCGTTCGTCACAGTTTAAAAGTCCTTGTTGCGAATAGCGAATAGCGAATAGCGAATAGCGAATAGCGAATAGCGAATAGCGTTTCACGTTTGGATTATACGGGGGAGTTAGCGCGGTGTCAAGAAAATGTAGGCTGCTAAACTCTCACACCTGGAAAGCCATGTATTGAGAGATCATCTTGAATAGATAGGAATTCTGTAATTTATTATTTTTAAGATTTATTTATGAATTTGCTAACGTCTTGTTGACATGGTTTGATTACACTGAAAGATAGCTGTTGGATGAAGGCAGTAAGTGTGCCTGTGATGAACTTTTCCAGAGGCAATGAATATATTTTCTCTCTAAAAACTCGCGTTGTGATACCACGTGTATTAGCGTCAGGAGCGAGCAAGTGCTGAGTTTTTGCGGTGTGAATGTCTATCGCGAACCCCGGTTGCCGGTAGCTTATAGAAGTACGCGATGCCGTATCGAATGTATTAATTTGATATTGAGTGTGGCGCGCTATGGAAAGCGCGGCTACAATGTGGGCGACTGGGTTGATGTAGCCGAGGTTTCCATACCTCGTCCTGGGGGTGTTACAGGCGGCGCGCTATGGAAAGCGCGGCTACGGAGGCGCGGTTACAGGAGGCGCGGCTAGGGGAGTAAGGCTTGCTTTATGGAAGGATTTATGTTGTTATATTGAGATCGAGGAGGGCATGAAATGAAGTTTAAGTTTTCGCATAGTGTAAAAGTGAGTCTTGTGTTGGTGGTGGTGGCACTGGTGACGGCATTTTTCTCTTCCGGCACACTGGCGCAAAGCGGTCCCATCGTTGAGACCGGATGGAATGTCTTTGTAATCCGTGAAAATGCAACCGAAGGTGCTCCTTACATTTTGGATAATGATGTCTATGTAGAGAATGCGGTTGAGATTGTTACTTTTGCGAGTGGGCAAAAGGCCGGGTTAGGGACTGACCTGATTAACGGCGCAACTGTATCTCAAATCCGCGCATTGCATATTGAACGTTTGGATGATGTGGGGAGTTCCGGTTCGCTTTATGGTCCCTATTTTAATATCTGGGTGACCGATGGCCTGGGGCATTATGCCGTGATCGCTAATGAGCCTTCAGATCCTGAGTGGGCCGGCAGTCGTTGGGATGTTCCAAACTGGGACTTCTTGAGGACCAAAGGGTGTAAAGTTTATGAAATCACCGGCGCCAGTGGGGGCCAACCCGGAACGAGCTGGGTGGCTACTTATACCGGCAAAGCAAGCGGTCTTGTTTTCGAAGACGTTGCCGATCTCATCATTGCGCCACCTCCGGTTTCGTATATCACGGACCCGGCCAATGGCGTTGGTGCCGGCGCGCCTGATGTGTTGGGGACCTATGACGCTTATGGCTTCAACTGGATCTTTGGAGACACGCTGGCTAACTATGTTTCCGGTGATGAAGGCTTTGTTGTCGCCAATTATTCGGCCACCGCAGTGATACCGTGTACCACAGATTGCTACGTTGATGCTGCAACCGGCGACGACGGCAACGGTGGTACCGGTTGGACTGATGCCAAAAAGACCATCCAGGCGGCGATAGATGAGGTAGATGCCGGCGGCACGGTTCACGTGGCGGCGGGAATGTATGACTCAAGTGTTGAGACATTCCCCATCGTAGTCGATAAGTCACTGACGCTTCTGGGATCTCAAGCGAATGTTGATCCAAGACCGAGTCAGGGAGGAAGAACTGGCGACGAATCCGTCATTGATGCCGACGAAACCAGCTCGGCGGTCGTGCAAATCTCGGCCGGCGATGTTGAGATCAATGGGTTCACAATCACTGGCGGGAGAGGCGATATGGTGGAGGAAAGTGGGGCCGCTGATAATCTTCTCTTCCGTTATAACATTTTGTATGATGACCTCACCACCTCTGGTGATGAAGCGATTCAGATCCAATACTCGGATGGGGTTGTGCTGGAGTATAACTACGCCTACAATATTGTGCAGGATGCCTTCAATTTGTCTTCTTCAACTAATGGCGCAGTCTGGCACAATGAGACCCACGATATTTATAGTGACAATGCGGCTATTTATTGCTATGGCGCGACTAACATTGATATCATCGGCAACATTGTTTACAATGTTTTTGTCGATGATGGGATCAAGTTAGGAGACGATGGCGATGGTAGCACCGGTGGTATTGTGAAAGACAATGAGGTGCATGACGTTGTTGAAGACGGTATCACGATCTATGCCAGCGGTGTCACTGTTGAGGACAATACCATCTATAACTGTGGTAGTGAGAATGGCGCTTTGTATCTCTACGGGGCTGACGACACAACGGTTACAGGGAATGATATTCATGATAATGCTGCTATCGGGGTGCTTATCAGGAAGAGTAACAATGTGGTAGTTGAAGAGAATATCATTCATAATAACAACGATGCGGATGATACAAAATACACGGGTTCGGCGGGTATATGGTTAACGGCTGATGCCTCAAACGTGAAGATAAGCGGCAACAGTATTGTTGGAAACGCCGATTATGGCATCAGGAACGATGCTACCGTTGTAGCCGATGCTTCCGGCAACTGGTGGGGGGATGCCTCCGGGCCGGGTGGCAGCGGCGACAGTGTGTCCGCTTACGTGGACTACACTCCCTGGCTTGACGATGGCACGGACACCAGTGCGGATGCCGGTTTCCAGGGTGACTTCTCTATCCTACACGTCGATGACGACAGCCCGCAGAGTAGTTCGACCGGATATATCCAGGAAGGTGTCGATATGGTTTCCGGCAGCACCGTCTATGTGGCGGCGGGGACGTATACAGAAAACGTCAATGTCGACAAATCCGTCACTATACAAGGCGCTGGTCCTACCTCTACTTATGTTATGCCTACAGGTACGGCTCCGGTTTTCACGGTGTCGGCCGATGATGTGGTTATTAAGCAACTTGGAATTACGCGTGACCCCCAATTAGTTGAGGGCATCCGTGTGGTAAGCCCTGCGACTTCAGGGTTAACCGTGGATTATGTAAACTTTACAAATCTTGGTAATGGTTCAGGAAATGCGTATGGTGTGAATATTACGAATAACTTTACAGGGTTGCTGGTAACGAATTCCGAATTCATTGCAACCAATCTGGGTTCATATTCAAGAGCTATCGGGATTTTTGCCGGCAATCACTTCTTACTCAGGGATTTCGAAGTCGATGACTCTACATTCGAATATCTTTTTGTAGGAATTTACTTGCGCTCTGACATTGATAGCCTTGATGTTGCAGGGAACACATTCGGCCCGTTTGAGCTGGCAGATTGCACCGCAGCCGTTGCCGGCATATACATTGGGGATGGGGATCAGGGTAATTTTGATATCCAGAACATAACGGTTACCGGAAATACTTTTACTAACTATGGCCGTGGTGTGTATATGTGGAATTATTCCCATGGTGAGACCATAGGAAAAGTGGATATCACAGATAATCTCTTTATTGATTCAATCTACAGTTCAGGAATCAGGTTGATTGGTAAAAACGATCCCGAAACACAGGTTGCTACTGTGGAAGGACCTATCACCATTGATAACAATACGTTTACACAAAATATTGATGTGGGTGGGACAGGTAATGTTGCTTTGCTCTCTTTCAGAATGGGGGGGGAATCACCTACAAGTCAAATTTATGTGACTAACAATGAAATTACGTTTACTGGCTCCTTTGCTTCCGCGACACACGGGATGATATTCAGAGGCCCCACTACAAATGCAGTTGTGAGTGGGAATACGCTAAATGGAAATGGGGCTGGTGGTACAGTTGGCGGCCCGCCTGCTACGTCAGGGATTATCGTTGTGACGGATGATTCATGGCTAGGTCCCATATCGAGTAATGCTCATGTGGACATTTCTAATAACGTTATTTCCGGGTTTGAAAATGGGGTTGTTGTGTATGATAGGATTACTGGCTTGTTCGGTAATTTGCCAACCGGTGCAGCGCTCGAAATTCATTATAACGCGATCACCGGTAATACGGTCGGCGTTCAATCGGGTCCGGGAGAGGTTACTCATGCCACCTGCAACTGGTGGGGCGATGTCAGTGGCCCTTCGGGTGAAGGGCCGGGAACCGGAGATCCGGTGAGCACGGATGTGATCTTTGAACCCTGGCTGTTTGGAACTCCACCCGATGGGCAGTGTGGCTGTACTATCGATGTGCAGAAGTATGGAGATGAGGACGTCGATGGTCAGCAAGGGGATAGTGAAGCCGGCCTGGAGGGTTGGGGGATAACGGTTTTTGATGCGCAAGGAAATGAAGTCGCGAGTGGAACTACGGATGATGCGGGTTGGGTGACGTTTACGGAGTTACTGCCCGGCACCTATAGGGTGTGTGAGACGCAACAGGCAGGGTGGGCAAATAGCGATCCTGGGGATGGAACGCTGTGCAAGGAAGTGACGGTTGGCGATGGCGGCGGTGGCGGCAGCATAGTGCCAGGTCCCACCTCGGTGACTATCGAATTGGATCATAACTCGGATGGGATCATGGATTCGGCGTATGCGATCAGCCTTGCCGAACATACCGGCAATACGTGGACCTATCACGTTGCCGAACTTAACGGCAAAGACCTGAGCCACTGGGACTTGGGGATTGGCTCCTGTTTGGATCACATCGTAGCCTATGATCCGGACAGTGGGTATGAGGCAGGGACAGATGGCAGTACCGGTTTTGCCGGCGTCAAGTGGGATGTCAGTGAAGGCTTTGCTGAAGGGGATTTCTCCATCACGTTGGATGGGGATTACCCGGCGGGTACAGTCGAGGCGTTGGTCAAGGCCAGTACTGAGCATGCTACCGGTGACATCGTCGGTCCTATCTGTGATGCGGTTGCCCCGACCGCGGAGACGGTGCAGTTCGGGAACTACCAACCGGGCACAATCATCGTTGAGAAGCAGACCGTGCCAGATGGCGCGACCGAGAGTTTCACCTTCAGTGGGGATGCTGCTGGCAGCATCGCGGATGGTGGGCAGATAGTGGTCAGTGGCTTGCTACCGGGTGTTTACCAGTCGACAGAGACTGCGCTCGCGGGTTGGGAACTGACCTCCATCGTGTGTGATGACGACAACAGCAGTGGTGACGTGACCGCGGGCACTGCCACCTTCCAACTTGAAGCGGGCGAGACGGTGGTGTGTACCTTCATCAATACGCAGCCGGGTTCGATCACGGTGGTCAAAGAGGCGACGCCGGAGGGGAAGCAGTGGTTTGACTTCACAGGAGACCTGGGCGACTTCCGGTTGCAGGATCGTGGCGATGGGCACAACTCCATCACCTTCTCCGACTTGCTGCCTGGGGGGTACGCGGTCACCGAACTCGTGCCGGCGTCGTGGGCGTTGTTGGGCGTGGCATGCGAGGGCGGCGAGGGTGTCGCGATCACGGATGGCGTGGCGGTGCTGCTTGAAGCCGGGCAGGACGTGGTGTGTACCTTTACCAACAACAAACCGGACGCGATCACGTTGGACAGCTTCACGGCGGTCGCGGACGGCGGGGAGGTGACGGTGGCGTGGGTCACCGTTGCCGAGGTCGACACGGTGGGCTTCAACATCTTGCGTAGCACGGTGGCTGATGGTAGCTTTGCGCAAGTGAACCCGGGTCTCGTGGTCGCGCTTGGGAGTGAGATGGGTGGCGCGAGTTACAGCTTCGTGGATGACACGGTGGAAGGCGGCACGACCTACTACTATGTTCTCCAGGAAGTGCTGGCGACAGGTGGTGCAGTGGATTACCTGGAATGGCCGGTCTCGGCGACGCCAGGTGTTGTCATGAACAGCAAGGAGAGCTATACGATCTATCTACCTGTTGTGCGTAGATAATAGCAGACTCTGTCACGTTTGTAACTTTGAAGATGCACGCAATCTATGGATTGCGTGCATCTTTGTTATATATAGGCGGACCTTTTTGGGTATTTTTAGATTTTGGGAGAAGCCCGAAATCCAAAAAGATGTTGGCGCGTGTAACCGGTGGGTACAAAGAACGCGCTATGGAAAGCGCGGCTACATCCCAACACTTGTGCGCGCCAACAAATTAGTTTTGTGAGCAGTTTTTTCGCTGGCGGGCGTAGCCCGCCAGCGAAAAAACACACCTTTCCTGCGGCTTTAGCCGCTTTGCTGCCGTCAATGGCGCCGTTTGCTCACAAAACTAAATGCATACCAAAACTTGTCGTTTTTTTTAAGAATTATTTATGAATCTGATGACACCTTATTAACTTAATTTGACTATGCTGAAGAATGAGTATTAGTTGAGGATTTCATTCAGGCTAGTGTGTAAATTTTCCAGAAAGCTATGAACGTACTCATTGATAACACTGGATTTGGACGAGGCGTATATTAGCGTTAGTGTCCATAACGGGGCGGGGGGACTGTTCTACATAGGGGGGATCGTGGTGTCTTCTAATTTTATGAGTGCTTATTCACACACTTTTTACACCAAATATATTAATTTGATGTGGCAAGTATGTTGATCGGGCACAGGATCCGCTTTTTGGAAATAGATTGTTTTTTATGTTGGTGATTAACGGAAACTGAGTATCTATTTAACACATGCATTAAGGAGAAGATATGCTATGAAGACAGTACATGTAAGACGCTTTAGCCTTTTACGTGTTGTGTTGGTGCTGTTCATGCTGCTTGTCTCGTCTACCGAGATTGTCAGCGCTCAAGACCCCCCTGCTTTCGAGAGTCTTGCAACGGCGACGGCAGGTTCCGATACCACAAGCCTCACGATCAACAAGCCGAGCGGCACGACCGAAGGTGACCTGTTGATTGCGATCCTTTCTACGGATGGCAATGAAACCCTTTCTCCGCCGTCGGGTTGGACCGAGATTGACAGGGGTACTGCTCAAGGGAATGCAGCAACCCTCGGTGTCTGGTATAAGGTGGCCGGGGTATCAGAACCGGGTTTTTATACTTTTACCTGGTCGAGGGCTGAGCAAGCTGTTGGCGCGATCCTGCGTTACAGCGGCGCCGATACTGGCGATCCCATTAATGCGTCGGCCCATAATACAGGTAATAATGACAGTCCTCGAGCGCCGTCCATCACCACAACGGTTGACAATGCGCGCATTCTGCGCATTTATGGCGCCGATGACGACGATCTTTATTTCGCTCCCTATCCCCCAGGATATACGGGTCGCTTTAACGAGAAAAGCAGCACTGACAATTGGTGGCATTCTACTGCCACCAGCGCGGGTGCGGCTGACACATTACAACTCTCACACGGCTCGACCGGCACAGCGGATTTCGAGCTTTGGGATTATGAACAATGGCGGACTGTCACCGTCGCCATCAAGCCCATCCAGGACCCCGCCGGTATCCACATCACCAAGACTGCCGACCAGACTTCGGTGGAACAGGGCGAAACCGTCACCTACACCTACGAAGTGACGAATGAGACCGGTGAGGGGGATCTGACCAACGTTACGGTGACCGACGACAAGTGTTCGCCGGTGAGTGTGCCGGTCAAGTCCGGGGGCGATCAGGATGCCGTCTTGGAAGATGGGGAAACCTGGACTTACACCTGTGCTTACGTAACGACTGCCGCTGATTTTACGGCGGGGTCGGTGACCAACGTGGCGACTGCTGAAGGCACAACCCCTAGCAGCAACCAAGTCCAGGCCACAGCTACGGCGACGGTGGTCGTCACCGAGCCGGATAATAATCCTGATTTGGAAGCCGCCTGCGGGCTTGACGTGATTCTTGTCCTTGATGAGTCCCTGTCTATCGGTGGTGCTGTTAGCGACGTGAGATCCGGCGCCCTGGCTTTGCTCAATGCCCTGGCCGATACCGGGTCGCAGGTAGCCGTGGTAGAGTTCAGTACCAGTGCCAGCACCCCAATTCCGTATACTGAGGTCTCCTCGGGACCTGACGGGACGATTAGTGAAATTTTCGAGCCCTATGTGAATAACACCGGGGGAGGGCCGGGTTACAACCCGAACGGTTATACTAACTGGGATGCTGCCTTGCTCGAGGTAGAAGACATCAATACGGCCGGCCCGGTAGCGCCACTTGTTGTTTTCTTCACGGATGGGGTTCCGAATCGCTGGATTGATGATACTTATGGCACTGTTCAAGGTTCCGGTACTGGCGCAAGCCAGGAGGCTTTGGATGAAGCAGCCGCGACGGCCAATATCGTCAAGGCGCAGGGTTCCCACATCTTTGTGGTCGGCCTTGGTGATGTCACCGAGACTAACCTCAGTGTAATCTCGGGTCCCGATGAGTATCCTAGCCCCGAGGAGGATTTTGACAAAGCAGATTATACCCTGGTCGATTTCGAAAGCCTGGAAGCCACGCTGCGCCAGGTAGCCTTCAATCTGTGTGCGCCTTCGTTAACCGTGACCAAGTGGGCGGACGGGGGAGATGGGCAGGGATACGTACCCGCCGCAGGGTGGGAATTCACCGGTATTGTCGAGGTTACTGAATCCGGTGAGGCCTTGGATGACTATGACTGGATGTCGCCTGTGGAAGGCTCCGCAGATGCCCCTGATAATCTCGGTACCACCCAATCCGGTACAACCGGGGCAAACGGCACCTTCCTGTGGCAGTGGAGTCCGGGCAGTGTGACCGATCCGCAGTTATGGAATTCCGAGATCGAGATTGGCGAGACCATGCAGTCCGGCTATCAATTCGTGGAGGCTGTGTGCGAAAGGAAAACCCTTGATCCGGATGGCGATTTTACGAGTGCTTCCTTTACCCTGACCGGTCTGCCGGATACGGTAGAGATGGGGCCGAACGACATTGTTACTTGTAAGGTCTATAATGTTACGGGCATCATCATTGCTCGTAAATACAACGACTTGAATGGCAATGGCCAGTATAATTTGGGCGACCCTAGCCTGGAAGATTGGGAGTTTACCGCCAACAATGAGAACAAAACGACCGGTTCGAATGGAGAGGTCGCATTTGATGGTTTGACTGTTGGGGAGCAGTATGAAGTCTGTGAGACTTTGCAGACTGGCTGGGCTAATAGCACACCCCTCTGCCAGATGGTTACGGCGGTAGTTGGTGGCGACACTCTTATGGAGCCGGTTCTGTTTGGTAACTGCACAGATACGGATCAAGATGGGGTCTGCGATGTTGTGGATGATTGTCCGGAAGACCCTGACAACGACGCCGACGGGGACGGGGTGTGTGGTGATGTAGATATCTGCCCCGGCCATGATGACAACGTGGACACCGATGGGGACGGGATTCCAGACGGCTGCGACACCTGCCCGAAT
>JAFGFI010000093.1 GCA_016931185.1 Anaerolineae bacterium | reverse complement strand
GAGCAAGTCCGTGCATTCGCCCAGGGCGGCTCTGCGCGTATCCAACGCTAATTCTCATTCACTGTGCTCAAGGCGGATGCTATGCACACAATACAGCAATTATATACGGCCGGTCAATCGGTCTGGTATGACAATATCCAACGCGGCCTGCTGGTCAATGGCGAACTTGCCGGAATGATCGCGTGTGGTGAGATTCGCGGTGTTACCTCCAACCCGACGATCTTTATGAATGCAATTACCAAATCGCATGATTATGATGCCGGCCTGTCATCGATGGCGAGGGCTGGCCAGAGCGCGAAAGAAATCTTCTGGCAGCTCGCGGTCGAGGATATTCAAGGAGCGGCGGACCTGTTCCGGCCACTCTACGAGGAAAGCGATGGGGGCGATGGATACGTTAGCCTGGAGGTCAATCCCTACCTGGCGAACGACACCGTGGGGACACTCGCTGAGGTAAAACAACTCTGGCAGCGTGTGGATCGCCCCAATCTACTGATCAAGATCCCTGCTACTGTAGCCGGCTTACCGGCTATCACGGAGGCAATCGCTGAAGGTATTAATGTTAATGTCACGCTGATCTTCGCGCAGGATCGTTACCTGGCTGTGATGGATGCGTATTTGGCCGGCCTGGAGCAGCGTGTGGCAGCCGGATTGCCGGTGGATCGGATTGCGTCGGTGGCGTCCTTCTTCGTTTCGCGCGTTGATACCAAGGTGGATGGACGTTTGGGAGAAATCGTTAACCGTGGCGGTGTGCATGCCGTCAAAGCTCAAAGTCTGTTGGGGAAGGCTGCAATTGCCAATGCCCGGATGGCTTATGTCAAGTACCAGAAGGTATTTGGCTCGCCACGGTTCCAGGCGCTAAAAGCGTGTGGCGCACGGGTACAGCGGCCCTTGTGGGCTTCAACCAGTACCAAGAACCCGGCGTACCGGGACGTTATCTATGTGGAGGAATTGGTTGGCCCGGACACGGTCAACACCATGCCGCCACATACCGTGAAGGCGTTCCTGGACCACGGGCAGGTATACCCCGGCAGCTTGGTAGAGAATGTGGCAGAGGCTGAGCAAACGTTGCTTACCCTGGAAGAGATTGGGATCTCAATGGGTGTTGCGACATGTGAGCTTGAATTGGAGGGCGTTAAGTCCTTTGCCGACGCTTACACTGCTCTTCTTGACGCAGTAGAAGCAAGGCGCGAAGCCGCGGTGGACTGTGAAGGAGAGAACTATGTCTGGACCTGTTAATTTACCCGCCTGGCAAGCGTTGCAGAAGCACCAACGAGAGATAGCCGGGTTGCACATGCGCGATCTTTTCGTGCGTGACTCACAACGCTTTAAAAATTTTTCATTGCGACTTCCCGCCGGAATATCGGACGGCGACATTTTGTTCGATTATTCCAAGAATCGCGTGACGCAGGAAACCATGCGGTTGCTGTGCGATCTCGCGCGCCAGGCTGATCTGCAATCGAAGATCGAAGCCATGTTTACCGGTCAGAAATACAACAACACAGAGAACCGGGCTGTCTTGCACGTCGCGCTGCGCAACCGTTCGAATCGTCCGATTCTTGTGGACGGCGAAGACGTGATGCCGGGAGTCAATGCTGTGTTGGCCAGGATGCGAAGATTTAGCGATGCCGTCCGCTTGGGCACATGGAAGGGCTATACCGGCAAGCCGATCTCCGATATTGTCAATATCGGCATTGGCGGCTCGGATCTTGGTCCTAAGATGGTCTGCGAGGCGTTGAAGCCATACGGAAAGCCCGACTTGCGGATGCATTTTGTTTCCAATGTTGACAGCACCGACCTGGTCGAAACGCTGAAGGCCGTCAACCGGGAAACGGTACTGTTCTTGATAGCCTCTAAGACCTTCACCACTCAGGAGACCATGGCCAACGCACATTCCGCCCGGTCGTGGTTCCTGGAGACCGCCAAGGGCGACGCATCGGCTCCGTCGGTGGAGGCTATTGCTAAGCATTTCGTGGCTATGTCCACGAACGTCGAAGGCGTGGCGCGTTTCGGCATTGACACCGCCAACATGTTCGAATTCTGGGACTGGGTCGGCGGACGTTATTCGCTGTGGTCCGCAGTGGGATTATCCATCGCGCTCTCTACCGGTATGGATAACTTCGAGTCACTACTCGCGGGTGCTCACCGGATTGACCAGCATTTTCGCACTGTACCGTTCGAGGAGAATGTGCCGGTTATCATGGGCTTATTGGGCCTCTGGTATGACAATTTCTTCGATGTACAATCACACGCGATTCTCCCCTATGACCAGTATTTGGCACACTTCCCGGCCTACTTCCAACAGGGGGATATGGAGAGTAATGGCAAGAGTGTCACGCGCGAGGGTGCGCGGGTTGATTACCAGACAGGTCCGATTATCTGGGGGCAGCCGGGCACTAACGGCCAGCATGCCTTCTACCAGCTCATTCACCAGGGTACAAAGCTCATCCCCTGTGATTTCCTGGCCGCGGCGCAGAGCCAGAACCCGTTGGGTGAACATCACACGTTGCTGCTCTCAAATTTCTTCGCGCAGACCGAGGCACTGATGAAAGGCCGGACGCCTGACGAAGCACGTGCCGAGTTGGTGGCCGCGGGTTACACCGGCGGCGAACTGGAGGTGCTGGTCGCCGCCAAGACTTTCTCGGGGAACCGGCCCACTAATTCATTTCTCTATCCCCGGCTTACGCCTGCAACGCTCGGCGCGCTCATCGCGCTCTACGAACATAAGATCTTCACGCAAGGTGCGATCTGGGATATTAACTCCTTCGATCAGTGGGGCGTCGAACTGGGCAAGCAGCTTGCCCAGGCCGTTCTGCCGGAGTTGCCTGGTGACGAGTATGTGGACTCTCACGACTCATCCACCAATGGCCTGATCAACTACTATAAGCATTGTCGAGATGATAAATAGAAGCCTAGCTACCGGACACTTTTTATTAGGGTAAATCTACCCCAAAGGTTACACTTTGAGCCGGATTGTGTGGTTAAAGCCGCCGGAAAAGTAGGTATTTATTGATTTCAAGCTACGCTCGAAATCAATAAATACCTACTTGAAAGCGATTTTAGCCGCACAATCCAACCTAATTGCGGCTAAATACCCTGCTGTGAAAAAGTATCCGGTAGCTAGTGCTTTTTTAAGCATTGAATGACGGGTAAAAACGGGCTACATGTATAGAGCAAATACCCGCCAACTATACCTTGAAGAAACACTAGAATAGAAGCTTATGTTCGTGATTGGTTATTTACGGAAGGAGAGAGACAGATTATGAACCTACATTCCCTGGCGGGCAAGTCGGCCCCATACACATTGTTGGTCAATGTTCCGCGCCTGGTTTCGGCATACTACACGGGAGATCCCGATCCTGCCGACCCGGCCCAGCGCGTCGCCTTTGGTACGTCCGGGCATCGCGGCTCATCCCTCAAGGGCAGCTTCAACGAGGAGCACGTCCTGGCTATCTCACAGGCAATCTGTGAGTTCCGCCAGGCGAGGGGCATCACGGGGCCTCTCTTCATTGGCATAGACCCTCACGCTTTATCCGAGCCGGCGTCGGCGAGCGCTATCGAGGTGTTCGCCGCTAATGAGCAGGAGATTATGATTGACGCGGGTGCCCGGTATACGCCCACGCCCGTTATCTCTCACGCTATCCTCAATTACAACCGTGGCCGGACGGAGGGACTAGCCGATGGGGTGGTTATCACGCCCTCGCACAATCCCCCGGACGACGGTGGCTTTAAATACAACTCGCCCACTGGTGGGCCTGCCGACACCACCACTACCAAAGCGATGCAGGCTCGCGCCAACCAGATTATGGAGAACAGTCTGCGCGAGGTCAAGCGTATCTCCCTGGCGCGCGCGATGCAGGCTGAAACCACGCATCTGTACGACTACATTACCCCCTACGTATGCGACCTGCGCCACGTCATCAACATCCCTGCCATCGCCGCCTCCGGTCTTAAAATTGGCGCCGATCCGATGGGAGGCGCAACCGTGGACTATTGGACGCCTATCGCCGAGATGTACGGGCTAGACCTTGAGGTGGTTAACCCGCGGGTCGATCCCACGTTCTCCTTTATGACCGTCGACAAAGACGGCAAGATTCGTATGGATTGCTCGTCCCCTTATGCGATGGCAAGTCTGATCGATCTCAAAGACCGGTTTGATATCGCCTTCGGCAACGATACCGATGGCGACCGGCACGGCATCGTGACATCCAGTGTTGGATTGATGAATCCCAACCATTACCTGACTGTAGCCATCTGGTATCTCTACCAGCACCGGCCCGGCTGGCGTCCCGATGCAGCGGTTGGCAAGACGTTGGTTTCAAGCTCGATGATTGACCGCGTGGCCGCGCATCTGGGCCGGCGGCTGGCCGAAGTGCCGGTGGGCTTCAAGTGGTTTGTGGATGGCCTGGTGGATGGATCCTTCGGTTTCGGCGGTGAAGAGAGCGCGGGTGCTTCTTTTCTGCGTCAGGACGGGACCGTGTGGACGACTGACAAGGATGGCATCATCCTCGATCTCCTGGCGGCTGAGATTACCGCCGTCACAGGCCGCGATCCCGGCGAGCATTACGGGAAGCTGGCAGAGCAATTCGGCGACCCAGTTTATCAACGCATCGATGTCGCTGCCACACAGGCCCAAAAAGCTGCTTTGGGAAATCTTTCGCCGGAGATGGTGACTGCGCGAGACTTAGCCGGCGAGAGGATCATCGCCAAACTCACCCGCGCATCCTACAACGACGCGCCCATTGGCGGGCTGAAGGTAGTTGCCGGAAATGGCTGGTTTGCGGCCAGGCCGTCGGGCACGGAGGATATTTACAAAATCTATGCCGAGAGTTTCCTGGGTGAAGCACATCTCAAGCAGATTTTCAGCGAGGCGCAAGCGATTGTGTCGGCCACGTTCGCGGCAGCGGGATTGCATTGAAGTCAAATGCGATAGCTCAAGGAGCATATTTTAACAGCGACGGCTTGCCCCATCTGCAGCGGGCCAACGCCTGGGTGGACCCGCTGCCTTTTCTCTACCAATCTACCGGTGTCGAGACTTTCTTCACCAACGCGCGTGACCCGCACCGGCGCAGTCGCCGCGTTTTCGCCTTCCACCAGCCGGAGACGCTGTCGGGGTGGGCGCAGTCTGGCCCGGTGGTAGGTAGCCTCGGGGGGTGCTGAGGATAGTCCATCGTACCCGGCGCGGGCCGAGACGTTACGCGCTCGCCTGCGCCAGGCCATCCTCAAACAACCAGGGCTGTTTAGTTCCTCCCCCCGATGACACACCTGCATCCCTATCCCATCAACGATGTTCGTAGGGGCGACCCTCGTGGTCGCCCTCTTGTGGTCACGCCCGGTTGGGAAGGCATGGGTTGGGCGGGTATAAGACTGGGCGGGTACAGGACTGGGCGGGCACAAGCCCCGCCCCTACCGTGTGGTTGCGCGGGATGGGATGGGGATGGGAACAGAATGGTTACATGGGAGGCGGCATAATGCAATACGATCCACAGAAACATCATCGCCGGTCAATCCGGCTCAAGGGCTATGATTATGCGTTGCCCGGGTCATATTTTGTTACTATCTGTGCGCAACATTTTGCCTGTTTATTTGGCCAAGTTGTGGATGGGGTTATGATATTGAATGATGCGGGGCGCATGGTGGAACGGGTGTGGGCTGACATTCCCGAACGGTTTCCCGCCGTTCGTTCGGATATCCACGTTATCATGCCCAACCATTTCCATGCCATCATCACCATCACCGCCCCATCATCCGGCGATACCCGTAGGGGCGACCCTTGTGGTCGCCCTCTTGTGATCGCACCGGATGGGGGGGATACGCCGGATTGGGCGGATACGCCGGATGGGACGGGCACGAGACCCGCCCCTACGATGCCGGATCGGGTGGATACGCCGGATAGGGCGGATACGCCGGTTGAACCGGTGTTGGGGGAGGTAGTTGGGGCGTTTAAATCGATCACGACTGGCGAATACATTGTTGGTGTCCGCACAAAGGGATGGCCGCTATTTGATAAACGGATCTGGCAACGCAATTATTGGGAGCATATCGTTTGCAATGAGCGGGAATATCAACGTATTTACGACTATATCGAAAACAACCCGGCGTGTTGGAAGAAGGATCAACTGCGTCCCGACGCGCCGCCGAATTTATTTAACCAGGGGAAAACACAATGACTGCCGATTCTGCTACGATTGTCAAACGTTTATGGAATACTGTAACGTGCTGCGCGACGATGGCGTTTCTTATGGCGACTACGTTGAGCAGCAACGAGGGTTTGGGGTGTTTTTTCGTTGGCGGGCGTAGCCTGCCAACGAAAAAACACCTCTTTCCTGCGGCTGTAGCCGCTTTGCTGCCGTCAATGACGCCGTTTGCTCACAAAACTCAACGCATACAATTATTCATGCTGTGCCTGGATCAGCGCGTTTTCTACACATTGGAGGTAAGCTTTCGAGGTCAGAGTTGCACCACTGATAGTGTCCACCTGAAGTGACTGCGCCTCAATAACCCGCTCGTAGAGCATCACATAATCTGTATTTTCGGCGCCTGGGTCTTCGCTGCCTGCGAGTTGGATATCGGTCACTCTACCGTTCGCCACCGTGATATCACATTCGTTAGCCCGCCATTTGTACATACCGCCCTCATAGCTGCCGTGATAGGCGCCATCATTTAGCTTGCTGAAATCCACAGCATTGAGCGGAAGACTTGCGGCCTCCTGATGCTCTTTGGATAACTTTGACCAGCCGATTCCTCCCACGCCAACCGCCGTCACAACCACGAAGAGTGGCACAATCAAACACCCTTTGGCTTTGCTTTTCCTCTTCCCTTTAATATTCTCTTTCACAGTCATAGTCATCTTTTCCTTTCTTTGAAGATAAGTCGTTAAACCGACTGATAGGGGGAATATTTTTACAGGCGGCATCCCGCCTGTAAAAATAATCTCTTTAAATCTTTATCATTGAGTCTCTATGCTTATTGCGCCTGGATAAGCGCGTTTTCCACGGCCTGGAGATACGCTTTCGAGGTCAGGGTAGCGCCGCTGATGGTATCCACCTGAAGCGACTGCGCCTCGATAACCCGGTCGTAGAGTGCCTGATGTTGCGTGTTCTCGCTACCTGGATCTTGACTGACTACGAGCTGAATGTCGGTTACTTTGCCGTTTGCCACTGTGACGTCACACTCGTTGGTGCGCCATTTGTACATACCCCCCTCGTAGACGCCATGATAAGTACCGTCGTTCAGTTTACCAAAATCCACGGCATCCAGCGGCAGACTTCTGGCCTCCTGATGCTCTTTGGATAACTTTGACCAGCCGACCCCGCCGGCAATACCCAAACCAATCACAACGATGAACGCGATGATCCAACCTATCATTTTACTTTTCTCCTTTCAGTTAACTTAGCATCGATCTGGAAACTTGTTTTGCTGTAAGATTTGCGCCTGGAGGCGCGACTTGGAAGGTGATTTTTCGTTGGCGGGCTACGCCCGCCAACGAAAAATCACCTTTTGAAACTAATCTAGAATTATCACTTCAATGCCCTGCTCTGCCTGAAAGCAACCCTTCAAACCTGGTGTGATGTAGACCTGCAAATCGGTGTTCACAAGAATGGCGTCGGTTTGAGGAAAACCTTTCAGGAACTCAACCCCTTTTTCTATCCCGGCTACAAACACGATGGTGGATAAGGCATCTGCCGCCAATGACCCATCCGAAACAATGGAAACACTGATCAATCCAGATTCCGCGGGATACCCGGTCCGTGGGTTCAGGATGTGATGATACCTTTTCCCCTGACTATCGGTATAGTAGCGTTGATAATCCCCGGACGTCACCACGGTTTGGTCAACCACGGAAACTGCTCCAAGCAGCCGCTGTTCCCGCCGGGGATGCTGGATGCCGATATGCCATGGCGTACCATCGGGTTTGGTCCCTACCGTGACGACGTTGCCGCCGAGATTGGAGTAAGCCGAAGCAATACCAAATTGCTTGAAAACTTCCCGAATCCTGTCGCCGGTAAAGCCCTTCCCGATCCCCCCAAGGTCAATGGACTGCCCCATACTCCTGAGCCTGGCGGTCATCTCCCAGGGATCCAGAATTAAATTCCGATAATTCACCAGGGGAAGAATCTGCTGGATACTGGATGCGGCCGGTTGCGTCAATGATTCCTTGCCGGTATGCCACAGGGCGACTAAGGGCGCGATGGTCACATCAAAGCATCCTGGGAAACACCGTGAAAATTCGACCGCTTCTGATAGCACATCGTAGGTCTCAGGGTTTATCTTTTCGCTTTTTATCCCTGCCGATCTATTCAGGCGACTGATGTCACTATCGGGCAAAAAACGGCTAAGGAGCGTTTCAATCCACGTGACCTTCCTGCAAACTGCCTCAAGACAGTCTTCAGCGTGCGGGCCAAAAGCCTTGTGTGTCATAATCGTCCCCATTGCATGGTGAGTCGTTTGAGCAACTAGCTTGTTTTCCATCGGTTTTCTTACCTGGCCTTCGTCATCCTTGTGAACATCATGTCGAAAAATTGGCCGACACCTTTCTTCAGTATTCCCAAGCGCGTGGGATAGTAGAAGTCGGATTCGAACCAGCCTTTATCTTTATAATACGTGTAATCGCAAGCATTGTCGTCAAGTTCCAGCCTGACTTTCGTGCGACCCATCCTGAAGAACATCAGATCCATTAATGATGGCGCCGAGTAGGACGGCTTCACCAGTCGCGCGTAGTACCGTCTGGCCTGCGCAGTGAGAATCTTGTCTATTTTGCGTTGCTGTTTCTCCGTCATGGGGTCCAGCGTCATCAGGCAGCTTCCCTTCACGGTGTTGAACCCCAAAGCGTTGCCCACAAAATCCAGGTAATCCACGATCTTGTTGCCGCCGTAGATGCCCTGCACGACGATACCGGTAAAGGCCTTGCCGAAAAAGCGCGGGCGGTGAAAGGCGAACCCCAACCTGTCAAGGAACACTTTCATCAGGGCAGAGACGTGGAACGAGTAGTTTGGGGCAGCGAAGACGACCCCATCAGATGCCAACATCTTCTCGATAAGTATGTCTCGATCATCCTTCAAGGGGCAGAGCGACTCTCCCTTCGCGAAGCATACCTGGCAGCCTTTGCAGACTTCGATCCGGTAGTCGCTCAGGCGCACGATCTCGACCTCGACCTCGCCCAGGGATTGCAGATTGCGCAAGAATTGCGCGGCTGCGTCGTGGGTGTGTCCCTTGCGGGCACTGCCAACAAATGCAATAACTTTCTTCATGTCCAGATTTCCCTCCTTAAGAATGTTCCATCAGTGAACTACGGTTTTATCCAGGGTTGCCACGATGGTATCTGTCAGATGCTTCACATCATTTTCGGTCAGGCGATAAGCTGAGGTGTCATCGCGTGTCGGTTTGGGTTCCGGCGGCAAAAGATCGGCAATATGCAAATCGATCAACGCGACAGGTTCTTTTCCAAGTTTTTTCTCGAGTTCATCGGCAAGCTTCAGATTTGGACCATCGGCACCCCCACTTATGGATATGAAAGCGTAGTCACCGATTTTTTGCTTGGCTTGTTTGAAACAAGCGCGGAATGGGGTTGCGATCTGGCCCATCCAAACCGGCCCGACAAAGAACACCCAATCATACGTTTCAATTGTCTCTAGCGGCATGGAAATCTTTGGTGTGCGGTTAAAGAACATATCCAAAGCGGTCGTGAGCATTGTTCGTGATTTGGATTCTGTGATTCTTACATGGTCAACCCCAAGGGCTGCGGCTAAACTTGCCGCCAGGTCCTCATTATTACCCGTCAATGAATAGGAAACGATCATTTTTTTCATGTGTAAACCTCCTTAAAATAAGTAAATTAAACGAAGTGACTAAAAGCGACGCGGACTTTTCAGTGCGCGCATGACCAACCCGGTGCGCAGAAAACTCCATATCCCGGCGAAGCCGCCACAAATGATAGCGATCCACGAATAGTCGGGCATGTAGAGCCTCAGATAGCCGCGCGTATCACCTAGCATAGGGAGCAGGGTCAAGGCTACCAACAAATTGGGGATCAACGGAAGCAGGATATGTCCTCCCCACTTGCGTCCACCACTTGGGCGACTATCTGGGTTTTGATGCCAGCGGCGTAACAGTCGCAGCGTGGCGGCGACACCGATGATTTGAAAGAGCGGGATGAGCAGTTGGGCACGCAGCATCCAGGGGATCAAACCGACGAACTGGATCGGAGCGGGCTGATTACCGGCGAGCAAAGCGGCCATACCTGCCCCCAAATCCGACAGAACGGGGGTCATCCAATGATGGTTGGCATTGAAGAGCAAGATCACACCCTTCTTTTGCTCTGGCAGAAGTGCCATAAAGGCGCCAAAGTTGGGGGTCGTACCGCTGTGCCAGATAAGCTTCGTCTGGCCACTCTCATCAATAAACCACCCCATACCGTATTTCCCAAACGAAATGCCCATCTGAATGTCCTCCGCTACTCCATGGTATAGTTCATCAATGCCTGCGCGCGAGAGGATTTGAACGTCTCCATAGCGCCCCTCATTCAGTAACGCGATCATGTAGTGGGCCATATCTTCAGAGCTGGAGATAAGTTGGCCGGCTGGAAGCGAACCGTGTGGGACAGGTATGTTGGGCGCGACAAAGGGAGTGGCAAACCAGTATTGGTGGCCCACTGCCATATCGTTCTGTTTTGCTATGGCCTGTGAGGTATAGCTATGATTCATATCCAGTGGGGTAAAGATATGCTTTTGGACATAGTCCGCGTACAATTCACCACTGGCCGTTTCGATGATCAGCCCGAGCAGGTTGTAATTTGAGTTGCTATATTCGAACGCCGAGCCAACTGGGCGGCTGAGCTTGAGCGTTGATAGCGCGCGTGCCTGGCGCTCGGTGGCATCCTGACTGTCGTCGAAGTCGGCCATCTGAATTTCCCCAGCCGATGTAGGCAAGCCGCTGGTCTGGTTCAACAAGTGGCGCACGGTCATCTGCGCGCTTGCCTGCGGGTCCGCTACCTGGAACCAGGATAAGTAGTGTTGGACGGGAGCATCCAGATCAATCTTTCCGGCTTCGACGAGTTGCATCACGGCCAGTGCAGTGATCGATTTCGTGAGTGAGCCAATAAAGAAAGGCGTTTGAGGGGATGGCGCTTCTCCATCCGGGCGGGCCTGGCCGAAGCCGCGCAAGTGCATAATTTTGTCGCCTTCGACAATGGCGAGAGATACGCCGGGGATGTTCAGGCGCTGCATTTGCTGTTCGATGTAAGCATCGATCGCGTTATAAGAGTCGCTGCCGGAAGCCGGTTTTGCCGAAGCGGGCTGAGCGAATAGTCGAGGAGTCAGCGCCAACGTAGTGCAAACGAGCAGCGATGGGAAGATGTATTTTTTGACATTCATACTTTTCGTCTCCTTGATTGTTAATGACTTGCCGCGGCGCGATATCCACCGTGAGATGGTGGCCGCCAGGGCAAAATAGGCCAGTACCAGGTGCTTCTTAATAAAAGTTTTAATGGCTATCATAATGTTCTCCTTTCTGATGAGAGATTCCTTCGCTTGGGGGGGATGGACTACCGCAGGTAACCGAGATCAAGGTTAAATTGAGGTCGCGGATGCGCTCGAGCAGTCCGTGGAGCGCCGCCTGGTCGGGCAGCGAACCGGAAAGCAGCGTCACGCCTCCTTCCAGATGCACCAGCCTCAGACTGGCAAACCAATCCGACCAGCGCAGGTCCAGATGACCCTTGATTTTGATCTCGTAATATTCCGGCATCACAGTTCTCCTTAATTGATTCTGACTACAGTATAGCGCGCGGCAAGGAGGCTCGCATCTGCCAAAGGGTATATTTGAGGGTTTATTTGCAGGGTTTAGGAAAAAAGACCGAGTTGCCTGGCACGCGCTACTGCCTCGGTACGGTTGGCGACATCTAGCTTGCGGTAGATGCTGGCCGTATGTGCCTTGACGGTACCCGGCGCGATAAAAAGTTGTTGGGCGATGGCCTTGTTGGTCTTGCCCAAGGCGATGAGGTGAAGTATCTCCAATTCACGCTCGCTCAATGGTTCGATGAGAGCCTGTGCTGCGCCGGTTGCGCAAGTGCCAGATGGGAGGGCTGAGATCTTCGGCGTTTCGGCATCAAATTGGGGAAGTAAGCGACCGGCGTATGCTCGCAAAGGGTTTTCGCCGGCGTGGGCCAGCCATTGCGCAAGCAGCATCTGCATCGGCTCGCCCTCGTCAAGGAAGACCCGCACGTAGCCTTCAGGTTCAGCTATAGTGAGCGCCCGCTCCAGGTCTGTCATTGCTGCTTGCACATCACCTCGCCGCGCCAGCGCCAGGCTGCGGAGGATGCGCAGCTCAAGCGCCGCGCCCATCCATCCGCGATCCTCTGCAGTGGCGAGGGAGCGCGTCAACGACACAATAGCTTCATGCAGATCGTCCTGGGCAAACCGGAGCCTGGATGCGGCGAGGGCTACCATTTCTCTGGTCTGCCCGCGGTCCCGACCGGCCAGGTGTTCGGCCTCCTCAACACAGCGGGCAGCCTCGCTCAAGTCCCCCTGCCGGGCCAGTATTCTGGCTCTGAGCGCCAGCAGTTCAGCCTTTGCCAGGGGAGGCTGCGGCTCGCCTATCGCCAATTCCGCCTCTTGGATCGCCGCGAGCGCCCCGTTCGTGTTGTGGCGCGCTTGTCGCAGCCGCGACAGCGCGTAAGCAGCGTTCTTCGCTGCATCGAGACGCCCACCCCACTTCCCAATCTCAAAGCCTTGTGTAAGGTGCGCTTCCGCGGCTTCCAAGTCGTTCTGCTCGACCAGTACTTCACTTATCGCCACATAGAGAATACCGGCGGCCGGCAGGCGGGACATTCCCTGCGCCTGCACGTATGCTAATGTATCACGACACGCCGCGTCCGCCTCCCGCAGACGTCCCAGCAAGCGCAGTGCCCCAACCAACCGGATGATAATCCCGAAGCCAGTGACATTGGCGGACATACGACTTAGTCGAATGTGTTCGGTGTAGGTGCTGACGGCCTGCTCGAGGTTACCCGCGCCATCGTAGGCGGACGCCAGCGCAAAGGAAATCAGCGTGCGCAGTTGCCCATCAGCCTGGGGCAGCAACGCGAGGGCGCGCTCGGCGAACGCGACGGCGGCCTCGAAATCGTTACGGTAGCGAGCCACCATCGATTGCAGGAGAGTGAGCTGTACGAGCAATTCAGCATAAGCCACGTCATCCGGTTTGACACTCTTAGTCGTCATCAGGTTGTTCAGCGCGTGCTCCACATCCGTCAGGTGCGCCTCGATCACGCCGACCTGACCTCTGAGCCAGAGTACCCAACAATAGGCGATACCAAGTGGCGCACTGCGCTTGATTTCGTCTTCCGGCAGGGCATCCAACCAGGCCCACGCGGTTTCGATCTCACCGGTGTTCGCCGCAACGTACCAGTATTCCGCAATCAGGCTGCCTGCTCGACGATAATCCTGGGCAGCGAGGGCATAATCCACAGCGTCGGTGATCTGTCCGGCCTCCTCACACCATGCGGCGGCGCGCGAACGTAGCTGCGCTGTGCGATCGGCGCCCAACTGGTTCAACCTGGCTTGCAGCAGATCGGCAAAAAGATGATGATAGCGATACCAGCGTCGCTCGTCGTCCAGAGGCACGACGAAGAGGTTGCGCCGCTCTAGTCCCTCAAGCATTGCCTGCCCATCTGAGTCGCCCGTCACCGCGTCGCACAGTGGCCCGGTGAGCCGGGTAAGAAATGCAGTTTGGAGGAGAAAAGTCTGCACCGCTTCCGGCTCGCGCGCCAACACCTCCTCCAGCAAATAATCCATGATGAAGCGCTGGGTGCCCGCAAATGCCCGGATCACGCTGTCCACATCCTTCCGTCCCTGCATGGAAATCGCTGCCATTTGCAATCCGGCAATCCATCCTTCTGTGCGCTTCTCGAGCACCGCGATCGCGCCGACATCTAGGCAGAGGCCCATCACGTCATTCAGGAATTGCGCTGCCTCGGCTTCGGTAAAGCGCAGATCGGCGGCGCGAAGCTCAACCATTTGGCCGCGCGCTCGCAAGCGAGCTAAGGGGAGTCGTGGGTCCGAACGAGTCGTGATCACCAGGTGGAATGTCTGGGGACAATGTTCAAGTAGAAAAGCCACCACCTCGTACACGGCCTGGCTGTTTATAAACTGGCAGTCATCCAGCACTAAAGCCATCTCCGTGGTGTCCCTGTCCAGGTCATTGACAAGGCTGGTCAGGGTCGCTTCAGGTGGCGACTGGGACGCCATCGCCAGTTGTGCGGCCTCGCTGCCGATTGTAGGGTTGGCCTCATGCAAGGCTGCGATCAGATAACGCAAGAAGCGTCCCACCTGATTGTCGTCTTTGTCGAGTAATAGCCAGGCCACTGGCATGCCACATCCTGCCACACTCGAAGCGACCAGCGTCGTCTTGCCAAAACCGGCGGGGGCGGTGATCAACGTAAGTGGCCTATGCAGTCCCTCTACGATCCGCGATTGAAGTCGCGGACGGGGAACCAGCTCCGGCCAGGTAAAGGGCTGGCGCAGCTTCGTGCGGATGAGTGCGTCGGATTTCTGCATGCGGGAGTCTCCGGGGGCAAAGATGCCACAAATGGCCCGTTGCCGTTTCATTCAATATGATTGTCAGTGTAATATCTATTATACCAGGGGACAAGTTTTTTACAGTCCATTGCGATAGCCGATAGCTCTGCCCCTTGACTAGGGCTATCGCATTTGAGCTGTCCTAACCTTCCGGGAAGCCAGAAACGGCTTGGTAAAACAGAAAATCCGCGTGTATCCTACAAGTTTGGTCTGTGCAATACGCTCGCAGCTTCCCGGAAGGTGCAAATGCGATAGCCGATAACTCTGCCTCTTGACACCTTGGCAAACATGTGCTATATTGTGTATAGTAACTTATACGTATAAGCTTATACGTATAAGTTATGCATATCAGCTAAACTCTTCTTTTGGGGCTTATTAAAGTACAGGGGGAGTGAAAGGTGGCAAACCTATGAAACGACCGACTCAAGTTGACGTGGCTCGACTGGCCGGAGTCTCGACGGCAACTGTTTCGTATGTGGTCAATGGCCTTGCTGACGGCCGGGTACCTATCTCTGAGGAAACTCGCCAGCGGGTTTTGGAAGTTATCGAGGAGCTTGGCTATGAGCCGGATGCCCGTGCCCAAGCCCTGCGTTCTGGTAGTACCCAAACTGTCGGCCTCATTCTTCCTGATATCCATAACCCCCATTTCTGGCAGACCGCCGATGGTGTCGAGCAAGAGTTGCGTGCTGTGGGTTATCATTTGCTCCTCTCTAGTGCCGATCTCAACCCTGACCATGGGAGAAAAATTTTTAAAGAGTTGTCGCGCCGGCGCACCGATGGAGTGATTTTGATGAGCGCTTTCATCTTCCAATCGGAAGAGACACAAGAGATTCTGAACAAGCTTCTCAAGCGGCGATTCCCTATCGCGAAAATAGGTGAACACCCGACGATAGATTGTGTGGTGTCTAATTACGAGGCGGCAACCCAGGAGGTGATGGCTTATTTATTGGCGTTGCAACACCGGAGGATTGGCTTGATTTACGGTGTGCGGCCATCGTGGGATACTCTCGGAATTGCTGATCTGTCAGTTGATTCTGCGGGAGGCCTGGACCGCCTGCTCTCTTACCAGGATTGCCTGCGAGCAGCCGGCCTGCCGGTTGATCCAGAACTGATGGTCACGTGCGGTGCGACCGTCGAAGATGGTTATCAAGCTGCCTTACAGCTTCTTAGGCTTCCAGCACGGCCTACAGCTTTACTTGCTATCAACGACCTGTTGGCTATAGGTGCTCTGCGTGCTGCTAGCGATCTGGGACTGCGTGTTCCCGCCGACCTGTCGCTGGTCGGCTATGACGATATTCCCCTGTCCAGTTACCTGTCACCGCGCTTGACAACCAGTTCCAAGGATATGATAAGAGTGGGGCGGGAAGTGGTTAAGCTACTGCTGGCTCGCATCCAGGATCCCGACCGTTCCCACCAGAGAGTCGATGTACATGCTCAGTTTATCATTCGTGAGTCAACAGGCCCGGCCCCGTTTTGATGAGGATGGGCCTTGAACTGTGGCACGGATGTTTCGCCCAAAGTACGTACCTAGTTGAAAGGAAGTTTCTTTATGCGCAAGATGTCCGGTATCGGTAAGTTTTTAAAGTACAATGCCGCCGCTTATCTGTTCCTTATGCCATGGCTTTTAGGTTTCCTTGTACTTACGCTTTACCCGATGGTATACTCGCTGTGGCTTGGTTTTACGGATTATGATTTCACAAAGCCCGATTCGACGCAGTGGATCGGGTTTGGCAATTATCTAAAAATGTTCGGATCGGTGTTTGGGCTGTCCGAGTTTGCTGCGTCTACGGACGAGGTTGTGCGCGTAGACCCGTACTACATAAAGTCGCTGTCCGTGACGTTTACCTATGTGCTTGTGTCCGTGCCACTGAAGCTGGTATTTGCGCTCGCTGTGGCGATGCTGATGAACCAGAAATTGCGGGGGGTGCCGTTTTACCGCGCCGTGTACTATATTCCCACACTCCTCGGCGGCTCGGTGGCTATCGCGGTGCTGTGGAGGAAGCTGTTCGAGAAAGATGGCCTGGTGAACGGTCTATTGGGGGCCATCGGCTTCACCGACCTCCCCGGCTGGATCACCAATCCCAAGTACGCGCTCTGGACGCTCGTTTTGTTGACGGTATGGCAGTTCGGCTCGTCGATGATTATCTTCCTCGCGGGACTGAAGCAGATTCCGCAGGAGTATTACGAGGCGGCGAGCGTGGATGGCGCGAACAAAGTGCGGCAGTTTTTCTCCATAACCGTACCCTTGCTCTCCCCGGTTATTCTGTTTAACCTGATCATGCAGATGATATCCGCGTTCCAGACGTTTACCCAGGCTTATATCATCGGTGGCGGCAGGGGGGGGGTGCTTAACTCCACATTGTTCTATACCCTCCACTTGTATATTCAGGGATGGACATATCACGAGATGGGATATGCGTCCGCTATGGCGTGGGTACTGCTGCTTATTATCGGGCTCCTCACGGCGCTTGTCTTCAGATCATCGGATTTGTGGGTGTCGTATGGTACCGGGGAATAATATGAAAACCAGTACATTTGTACGTCTTACTTTGACCCATCTGTTTATCATCTTTCTGGGGCTGTCTATGATCTACCCCGTCCTCTGGATGATCATCAGCTCTTTCAAGCCCAACAATATGATATTTAGTGACCCGGGGCTTATACCGAAAGCCGTGACCATTGAAAACTACATCACCGGGTGGAAAGGCTACGCGGGCACTTCCTTCGGGAGGTTCTTTACTAACTCGCTTTTCATGTGTGGCATGGCCATCGTCGGGAATTTGATATCCTGTACCATGGCGGCGTACGCGTTCGCGCGGCTCAAATTCGGAGGCAGGGACTTCTGGTTCGCGGTGATGCTGGTCACGCTCATGCTCCCGGGTCAGGTCACGATCGTGCCGCGTTACATCCTGTTCAACACCTTTGGATGGGTGGGTACGTACCTCCCGATAATTGTGCCGAAATTCTTCGCGACGGACGCGTTCTTCGTGTTTCTGCTCGTGCAGTTCATACGCAGTCTGCCGAAAGAGCTTGATGAGGCAGCAATTATCGACGGATGTGGGAAGGCCGGGGTATTCCTTCGCATCATCGTACCGCTTGCCAGCCCCGCCCTGGTAACGACCGCGCTGTTTACGTTCCTTTGGACGTGGGATGACTTTTTCAACCACCTACTGTACCTCACAAAACCGGAGGTCTTCAGCGTGTCGCGGGCGTTGCGCACGTTCGTCGGCGATGCGGGTGCGGTGTCCAACTGGGGTGGCGCGCTGGCGATATCCACATTGGCTATGGTTCCTCCCTTTATCCTGTTCTTCTCCCTGCAGAAATACTTCGTACAGGGTATTACGACCACGGGCATAAAGGGTTAGTTCAATAACAGGAGGACTTGAATATGAAATGATGATAGGTAACGTATTTCGGGTTTGTCCATTGACACTATACAGATGAAACTATACAGAAACAGGAGGAATGCAAGGATGAAAGGATTTCGCACAATCACACTTTTGGTACTACTCGTAGTGATGCTCGCAGCGTGCAGTACGCCGACACCCCAGGTCGTTGTCGAGACCCAGGTTGTTGAGAAGGAAGTTGTTAAAACAGTAGAAGTAGTCCAGACAGTAGAAGTAGTCCAGACTCAGGTTGTCGAGAAAGAAGTTATTGTAGAGGTTACCCCCGTCCCGATCCGCTCCGATGGACTCCCTATGTACACGGGCGGTCCCACCGAGATCCGCATGGGGTGGTGGGGTAACGATGATCGCGCTGCCAGAACCTTACAGGTTATTGAGCTGTTCCAGGCGGCGTATCCCGAGATCAAGGTCGTGGGTGAGCCTAATGGTGGCACGGCTGATCACTTCCAGATCATCGATACACAGCTTGCCGGCAATAACGCCCCCGACATTATCCAGTTCGGCGGTAACTGGCCCGATTACAAGCAATACCTTGAGCCTCTCAATGACTATCTCGGCAAACAGCTCATGATCGATACGCCTGAGCGCTTCGACCAGAATGCACTTGTCCCCGCGACGGACGCCGACGGCAATCTCTATGCTATAAGCCTTGGCACAAACACACTCATCCTCGCCTACAACAAGACGATGATCGAGGCGGCGGGTGTTGCGCTTCCGAAGGATAACATGACCTGGGACGAACTGATCGCCTACGGCAAGGAGCTTAAGGCGAAGCTCCCCGAGGGAGTTGCGCCCTTCGTGGATAACAGCACCAATCAGGCGAACTACCTCAGCTATTTCTACACTCAGCAGGGTACCCGGTTATGGACTCTTGACGAGGGTGGAAAATCCTACGCGACGGTTGAATCCGCCAGGAAATGGCTTCAGATGTGGGCGGATATGCGCGCCGAAGGGTTAATCCCTGATGCTGACACCACCGCGACCTACGGCGAAACCGGGACGGACAACTCGGCGCTTGTGGCGGGCAAGGCGGCTATCGGCTTGATTTGGAGCAACCAGTTAGCGGGTTATCAGGCGGCCATGACCGACCAGCTCGGTGCGACGACGCTCCCTGTGGGGGGGGAAGATTCGTACGTCATCCAGATGAGCCAGTATTTGGCTATCAACAAGGACAGCAAGAACAAAGAGGCGGCGGCGCTGTTC
>JAFGFI010000092.1 GCA_016931185.1 Anaerolineae bacterium | reverse complement strand
TCCTGGTATGATGCAGTGGCATATTGCCAGTGGCTTGCCGAGTTTACGCATTTACCTTTTGTCCTTCCGAGTGAGGCCGAGTGGGAGAAGGGGGCGCGGGGGCCGGATGGACGCGTTTACCCGTGGGGGAATCGTTGGGACCCGTTGCGGTGCAACGTACATCGTGAGGCCGGCGACTATACAACGTCAGAACTATTGCGTGGGGGGATACCGGACGATGCGCTCACGCCGGTAGATGCCTATCCACGGGGGGCGAGTCCGTATGGATTGCTGGATATGGTGGGGAATGTGTGGGAATGGACGCGCAGTCTGTGGGGGGCGCATCTGTATGTGCCGGGTTACGGGTATCCTTATGACCCGAGGGATGGCCGTGAGCAGATGGAAGCGGATGCTGCTCTTCATCGGGTGTTGCGCGGCGGTTCGTTTCATGATGGACAGACTTTCGCCCGTTGTGCCTGTCGCAACCACCTCAGGCCGCAAAGTTTTGCCTGGTACGTGGGGTTCCGCGTTGCGATATCATCTATGCATGAAATGTAATGATTAATTCTCAGGAGAAGATTTCTCAAAAGAAACTGGGGTTTTTGCCGGAGATGGTGCATATTCCTGCCGGGGAGTTTTTGATGGGCAGTGACCCGCAGCAGGATGTAGATGCGAAGGCGGATGAGCAGCCGCAGCACATGGTTTATTTGCCCCAGTACATGATTGCCAGGACATCGATCACCAATGTGCAATATTCGGTTTTTTTGCTACTCACCCGGCGCGCGCCGCCATTGTTGTGGCGGCTTGGGTTTCTGAAATACCGGTTGCCGCCTTTGGGAAAGTGGCATTATCCCGTAGTATATGTCTCCTGGTATGATGCGATGGCCTATTGCCGCTGGCTAAGCAAAGTCACGGGGCAAGCCTATACGCTGCCGAATGAGCCTGAATGGGAGAAAGCCGCCCGTGGCCCAGATGGGCAAATCTACCCGTGGGGGAATGTGTGGGACGCTATGAAATGTAATTCCAGTGAGACGAACACGCGCGAAGTTGCGACGCGCGTGGATGCGTATCCTGGAGGGATAAGTCCCTACGGTGTACTGGATATGGTGGGGAATGTGTGGGAATGGACGCGCAGCTTATGGGGTAAAGACCTGGCGCAGCCAGACTTCGGGTATCCTTATGATGCTGAGGATGGGCGTGAGGATATGACGGTGGGGAATAATGTTCGCCGGGTATTGCGTGGTGTCTCCTTCTACAATGACCGGCGCGTTGCGCGCTGTGCCGCGCGCTACCGCTACAGTCCCCATAATCACTATAATAGCGTCGGTTTCCGGGTGGTCAGTTCAAGTACGACTACTAAAGCCGAAGGAAAGAGGTGTTTTTTCGTTGGTGGGCTATGCCCACCAACGAAAAAACACACCTGAATTCTCGTTTCTGTCTGGAGCAGGTGATAGAAAAACGGTAATCGCTCACAAAACTAAACGGTTACGAGAATTTTAGGATATTTTTCGTTTTCGGGCGTAGCCCGAAAACGAAAAATATCCTCTGTTTCTTGTGGCTTTAGCCGCGCGAGCGCGGAAAATGCGCGTTTTTTTACAAAACTAAACGCATACACAGGATAGGAAGTGAACGGATTATGAAAAAAGGAACAAGATTAGGTATACTCTTACAATATGAGATTCGTGGATGGCCGATCTGGCAGATTCTCTTATTATTCTTAATTATCCTGGCGATAGGTATTATGGCAGCAGATATGCTGCTTACCGCCCGGCAGACTGCGACAATCCCTGATACTCCGACGGCGCGTCCCCCCACGTCAACGATTATTCCCAACACCCCGCGCCCTTCCTCTACGCCAACGTTTACGCCTTCCATAACCCCTTCTCCTACGCCCTCTCCCACGCCGACCTCAACCCCCACACCGACACGCACCCCTACGGCGACGTCCACGCCTACCCCCACGCCCATAGCCGTAATCACCGGGATCAATGCTTTCGGTCGCCTGGAAACGACCCAGTACACGATGCGCGACATCATTGAGCTGGAAGACGAACCTACCACACTCTTCGAACAATTTTCCCGTGACAAGCTTTTGCTTATTGCTGAAGGGGAAGTGGTGGCCGGCTTTGACTTGACCAAAGTGACCGAGGGCGACATTCTCGTGCGTGGAACGAAGGTGGTGATGTTGTTGCCGCCCCCTGAAATTCTCTACAGTCGCATCGACAATGAAAAGACTTTCGTCTACGAGCGTGCGACCGGACTGTTCCGGTATCCCGATCAGGGCTTGGAAACGGAGGCCCGCCGTTTGGCCGAGGCGCAGCTTGTCAGTTGGGCGCTGGAGCGGGATATTTTGGCGAAGGCTGAGGAAAATGGCCTGTTCTACTTGGAGAACTTCTTGCGTTCATTGGGGTTTACCGAGATTGTGTTGGAAGTGCAGGATGCCGAATAGTCGTAGCCGAGGAAGTTATATCATGAGACCGCAGACCTGGCGCCGCTTGCGACAATTGGCGCAGGTTTTAGCCTTCTTGCTTTTTCTCTATCTCTTTATCTACGCGACTTTCCTCAATCCACAGCGTACCTGGGCAGATTTGTTTTACCGGTTGGACCCACTTGTCGCGTTGACCTCAATGCTGGCAGGACGGGTCTGGATTGCCGGCCTGGGGTTGGCGGGGGTAACGGTGTTGGTGACCCTGGTTTTTGGACGGGTGTGGTGTGGTTGGTTCTGCCCATTGGGTACCGTGTTGGAGTGGCTCTCGCCCCGGCGGACGCGGGTATCCGCCGGCGGGCGGGCGCGTTACAAGCGGCCCTCAGAAAAGTGGCGCGTGGTGAAATATGTGTTGCTCGTCGTCTTAGTCTGTGCCGCGCTTTTGGGTAACCAGACCTTGCTCTTCTTCGACCCTATCACGATTATGACACGTACCACTGGCATGGCGATCTGGCCCGCCTTGAAGGTGGCGATCTACAAAAGCGAAGCGTTTCTCTATCGATTTCGGTTTCTCTGGGGCATCTTGGATTTCTTTCACAACACCTTGATCTTCCCCATCTTCAAGGACATAACCTCGGTCTTTACCCAAACCGTCCCCATTTTCCTTTTCTTCGTCGCAATTGTGGCCCTAAACTGGTGGGCCGAACGGTTCTGGTGCCGGTATCTGTGTCCGCTAGGGGGCCTGTTGGGAGTGTTATCTAAATTCTCATTGTTGCGTCGTGATGTGGGCGATATGTGCGCGTCCTGCGCGTTATGTGGCGGCGACTGTCCCACCGGCGCCATTGACCCCAAAAACGAATTCCGTAGCGACCCTGCTGAGTGCATCATCTGCTATGATTGCATCGTAGACTGCACGCGTGAAGGCGTTGCTTTCCATTGGTTTTTGCCCTTCCTTAAATTGCCGTCTGCCACCCGCGATTCGCAATTCGCAATTCGCAATTCTATTCGCCCCTGGCATCCCGCCGAATGGTATGATTACAATCCGCAACGGCGACAGGTACTGGCCGGCGCGGTGATGGCGACGGCGGGCGTGGCTCTCGCTGGCGTGGAGCCGGTCACGCAGCGGGAACCCACGTACATGGTGCGCCCGCCCGGTGCGACGTCGACCGATTTCGAGACCTTGTGCGTGCGCTGTGGCGAATGTATGCGCGTCTGCCCTACCCAGGGGTTACAACCTAGCCTCTTCGAGGGGGGAATTCAGAACGTCCTTACCCCACGCCTTGTGCCGCGTCTTGGCTACTGTGACTATACGTGCAACGCCTGTGGTGAAGTCTGCCCTACCGGCGCGATTCCCCAGTTGCCCCTGGAGGAGAAACGCCATACACCCATAGGACTGGCCCGTGTAGATCGCAGTCGCTGTCTGCCGTGGGCCTACAACATTCCCTGCATTGTGTGTGAGGAGGCATGTCCGGTACAGCATAAGGCGATCTGGCTCTACCAGGTAGAAGCAACCAACACACAGAGCGAATCCATTGTAATCCAATTGCCTTACGTGGTAAAGGAACTTTGCATCGGTTGTGGCATCTGCGAATACCAATGCCCGATGGGAGGAGAGAGCGCTATCCGTGTCTTCGCGCCGACAGATGTGGGCGGCTATGTGGGGAATGATCCCGAATTCCGTCCCCACCGCCAGTGGAGGGAAGAATGAGCAAATCAACGAATTTGCAAATCGGCAAATTGGCAGATCGGCAAATCTCGATCCGTGCCCCACACTTCGTACATCACGCATCATGTTTCACGTATCATGTTTCACGTATCACGTTTCATGTTTCACTCTTCTTTCTCTGCCTTCTTCTCTCCTCCTGCGCCTCTGCTATTCCCTTGTTGCGCCCTAATGGTGTGGCCGTCGCTGTCGATGGCAGTCTTTATGTGATGGATCGCGGTAACTACCGAGTGGTTCATTTTGACGCGGACGGCCGGTTTTTGGAAGCATTTGGTAAATTTGGCACTGCACCGGGGGATATTCACACGGGTTGGGATATAGCCCTGGATTCAGCCGGGAATATCTATATCTGCAATTCTGTCTTCTCTGCCGAGGGTGACCTGATCCACGATGGAATTAAGGTCTTTAATCCAAGTGGCATGTTCTTGCGTGAAATTGGCGAGCAGGATTATGATCCTGCGCAAGGGGTGACGCCTCATAAGCCCTATGGCCTGGATATTGACGCTCAAGATCGGGTCTACGTCGCCGATTTTGAAACCAGTACGTTGCGGATTTTCGATCCACAGGGGCAATTGTTGGGAAAGTTTTTCGGAGAATTTGGTGTGGAACCCGGTCAGTTCAGTGGAATTAACGATGTAGGTGTAGATGACCAACGGGGCTTGCTGTACGTGGTGGATAATACCAATAGCCGTATTCAACAATTTGTGCTGGATTTTGATGAGAATGGAATGCCATCCCTTGCGTATCAATGCAGCTTCGGAGGCTATGGTGATGCGCCGGGACAGTTGGCATATCCACAGGGGATTGCTGTAGATGCATCTACCGGCTGGGTTTACGTTGCCGATCACGCCAACCGTCGCGTTCAAGTCTTTGACGTTGTGGGTCGCGCGCGCGCGCAATTCGCCCCATCCGAAGTGCATACCTGGCAGGTATTGTTGGTGGCTGTGGGAACTGAGGGAAGTGTCTACGCGACTGACAGTTATAATAACGTGATTTGGGCTTTTGATGCTGCCGGTAACGTGCAGCAGCGTATTGAGGTTGTTCCATGAAGGTAAGAATTCCGGTTTTTGTCAAAATTTTGACTCCGCTGATTTTGATCATTGCCCTTAGTATTGGTATTTCGGGCTACCGTATCTATCGCGCCAGCACACAACGTTGGCAATCGGAAATGGACCGCCGCCTGGAGCGGGTTGCAACATTGGCGGCGGCCACTGTGGACGTTGCCCGTTTGCAGCAAGTTCAGGTTCCCTCTGATATTGAAGGGGATGCCTATCTTGCTGTGGCGGATTTCTTGGAGCAGGCTGTTAAGATGAGCAACGTGGAATGGATCGGCATTTACTATCGCAAGGGCGATTATGTATATTATTGGGTGGATAGTGATGATACCGGGGTGGGTTACCCTTTCTTTTATCCCACAGCCGCCCATTATGCCGCTTTTGAAGACCAGCAGCCTCACCGGGTGCAATATACCGATGAATTTGGTTCATATTATGGCTTTGTGGCCCCCATTGTAGTTGCGGATACGGCGGATTCAACGGTTATGGGTATTGTTGAAGCCTCCCTCAGTGCTGAGGCTAGTCAATTACTCGAACAGGATACCCTCTCCCGGGTTACGCCCGTGTTGATCGGCGGTAGCATTATAGCTATCGGCTCAGCGATCTTGATTATGATGTTGACCGTGAACCAACCCTTACAACACCTTAAACGCGGCGCGTCGGAATTGTTAAGTGGACGGTTTGGGTATACTATTTCTCGTATTTCTAACGATGAGATCGGCGATTTGGCGACGACGTTCAACCAAATGTCCCTGGAGCTCAAACAGCTTTATGGACAACTTCAAGCCGCGAATCGTGATTTGGAGGCGCGCGTGCGGGTGCGCACTGCCGAATTGCGGGAAGAACGCAACCGGCTGACGACCATTCTGCAAAACATTGCGGATGCGCTAGTCGTTACCGACCCTGGGGGACGTATCGAACTGGCGAACCCGGCATTTGTGCAATTGGTGGGTCACTCCCTGGCGGAACATGCCGTACTTGCCGATGTCCTGCCGCTGGAAGCTTTGAACCGTTTGCTGGCAGAAGCCTTGGCGCAGCCGGAGCAGGTATTAACGACGAATATTTCCTGGCTGGCGCTGGCAGTACAGGACACGCCTCGTGTGTATAAAGTGGTGGCCTGCGCGTTAGTGGAGCGTGATACCGACGAAGTGCCAGGTGTTGTAAGTATTTTCCACGATCTCACCCACGAGGTCGAAGTAGATCAGATGAAGACTAATTTTATCTCTACGGTGACTCACGAACTGCGCACTCCTTTGACCTCCATACTGGGTTTCGCAAAACTGATCCAGAAAACCTTTAAGCGTAGTTTTGGCGCTTGGACGCCAGATGGTGACGAACGCGCGCAGCGCGCAGCGCAACGTATCCAGAGTAACCTGGATATTATTGTCTCTGAAAGTGAACGGCTGACACGATTGATCAACGATGTGTTAGATATTGCCAAGATTGAGTCCGGTAAGGTAGAATGGCATATAGAAGAGACTTCAATTGCAGAGATTATTGAGCATGCCGTTACTTCTATCTCTGCTTTAGCAGTGGACAAAGGCTTGCCATTACACATAGATGTAGAGACAGAACTTCCGCCCGTCCGGGCCGATCGAGATCGGATACTCCAGGTGATTACCAACTTACTCTCCAATGCCATCAAATTTAGTGATGAAGGAGCAATTGATGTGTCTGCCTGGAAGTTTTATCTCTCGGAAGAGGGTATACCATTAAAAAATGGCGCACCATTTCTTAATGGCGCATTATCAAAGAACGCCGAGGAGATGCTTCCATTGGGATTTGAACATAGGGTGAAAACATTATCTCCCGGCGTCTGGTTGGCGATTAGTGTTCGAGATGCAGGTATTGGTATTGCGTCTGAGGATATGCCTAAGGTCTTTGAGAAATTTAAGCAGGTAGGGGATGTGATGACCAACCGGCCCAAAGGAACAGGACTAGGGCTATCTATCTGCCGCGAGATTGTGGAATATCACGGGGGGCGTATCTGGGTGGAGAGCATATTGGGGCATGGCAGCACATTTACCTTTGTCTTACCGGTGCTTGAAAGCCTGGTGTATGTTTCCGCCGTTGCGGCAGAGACACAGCCCTGCGCGGATGAGTCCGTTACCGGTGAAGAGCGGAAAGCGCGCATCTTGGTAGTAGATGACGAAGCAAACATCCGCGAATTACTTAATCAGGTCCTTACGGATAGCGGATATGGCGTACTTCAAGCTCCTGATGGTGTTACTGCCCTGGAAATAGCACGGCGGGAGCGGCCGGATTTGATCATTATGGATTTAATGATGCCTCGCTTGAGTGGCTTTGATGTGATCAGTGCCCTGCGCGGGGATACTGATACGTCGGCTATTCCTGTGCTGATTCTCTCTGTCTTGGAGGATCAGGAAAAAGGATATCGCTTAGGGGCAGATGCGTATTTGACTAAACCCATTAACGTCCCCAGCATCCTGGCAACGATAGAGAATTTACTGCTCCGCGCGGCGCGTGGGGAGGGGCGTAAAAAGGTATTGGTGATTGACGAAGACGCCTCGATTGTGGAAACGGTGGCCCGTGTTTTTGAAGAGAAGGGTTATGAAGTAACCCGCGCCCTAGACGAACATGATGGGATCTCTAAAGCTCTTGAGGAACACCCGCGCATTATTATCCTGGATGCATTGCTTTTTAAGAAGAACGATTACGAAGTGTTGCGCACGTTGAAATGTATAGATGAAACCCAATCCGCTTATTTTATCGTGATGTCCGATCAGGCTTCTACCGAAGAAATAGCTGAAGCCCTTCATCGTGAAGTAGATTACTGTGAAGATTCAGAGGATCTCAGACGCTTGATCGATCGTTTGGAAATTTAAGGGACGGTGCATCAAGCCTCAAACGTCAGGATGTTTGACGTTTGACGTAAGTTGCTTTTGGTCACCAAATGTGGAGTGTAAGAACGATGCTTCAACGCCGTTTGTTAATTATAGATACCGCCAAGCGTAGTTATGAGTTGCGCACATTGCCGGTAGGTGCAACTCATAATCCTCGCGAAGACTATGGCCTGCTCAGTGGGGAATCTCTTTGCCAGTATCTTCTGCGAGAGGACCCCGGTGTGCTTGTTATTGTGCGTGGGCCTTTACCTTTCTTACCGGGCAATAAAACAACAGTGGGGTACATATCGCCGCTTACGGGGGTGCCGCATTATAGCTATGTGGGTGGGCGTGGATTTGCACACTTGTTTAACCTGGGTCTGGATGCAATTGTACTTCACGCTGCAGAAATCCAGGAAAAAGTAGGTTTTCCCTTTCATCACTCCGCTGCCCTGTCGCCTTGCCACCCCCTTATGTACCTGGTAATTTCGGGGCGCGTTCCCCATTTGCATCTTGAGTGGAAGTCCGCTATCGATCTCCCTACCGGGCAACGTAGTGCGTTCTATTGGCTGTTGGAGCATGAGCTTGGGGGTGTACATGAGGCCGCGCGTGCTTCGGGAAGTATTTTTACGGTTGGAGAGGCTGCGCGTTACGGTTATCGTATTGCAAATCTGGGATGTGATGGTATCTATCATGCCGGACGTGGAGGGGCGGGCTATGTCTTTGCGCATAAGATCGCTGCTTTGGTATTGCGCGGTGATCCCAAGTCGCTGGATGTAGCTTTGGGCGCGCGCGCGGATGCTTTCCGTGATTTGCGGAACGGTGAGCTGCAGCAACGACTTGCCAAATACTGCGAGCGGCTTTCGCGCCGTGACGGCGGCACGGTGACGAAACTTTACGCGACAGGCACGGGTGATGCGCCCACGCTGCCGGCCCGTAATGCACAGCGACTGGGTTACAATCTGGCCGATCTGGGCGCGCGCAACGTCCTCAAGGCCAGCCGTGTTGGGCAGACGGGATGCCATTGGTGTCAAGTCAACTGTCGCCACTGGCATTGGGTAGATGTGACATACGCGCCGGACGGGCGTGATATGTATCTTGATGATTTTGAACCCACCTACGCGCTCTTTGCTATGCTCGATTTACAACCAGAGGATGATTCACTCAAGGCGCGTCTGCGTTTGCTGGACAAGGTAGATCGTCACATCGTTGTGTACATCGAAGAACTGGGCGGCGATGTGATTGATATTGGAGTAGGGCTGGCCGCGCTCTTTGAGGGATTGGAGTGTGGATTGATTCCCCTGGGCGATGTGCCTCCCTTTTTGCACGAGGGACCCTATCTGGGGAATCTTGATCTGGCCTCGCAGGTAGTTCTATCCTTACGTCAGGGGACATCCTCAATTGCACTGCGCGCGTTGGGCGATGGCCCCCAGGCATTAGCCGAGCAGTATCCTGCTTTGAAGAATCGTGTCTTTACCTCTGGCTCAAAAACTTTGGGTAATCCCGGTCACGGTAATGCGCTCTGGACATTTTTGATGCCCTTTTCGCGTTTCTTCAGCCATTATTCCGGGCAGATTTACAAAGTGCCGGGGAGCCTCACGCCCGATATGAACGAAGAGTCTATTCACTTGCTTTTTGAACGTGTCATCCGCGAGATGTTGAAACGTGAGACGTTCGGATGCCTGGGCAATGCGCTCTCATTGTGTGGCTTTACCTTTGTCATTTTTAGTGAGAAAGGGCAGGGAATAAGTCTAGACCGGGACGACTTGTTGGTACGCACTTTGGCCACCTACGGCATTGAAATGCAGCGGGAGGATCTCGAGTGGTTTGCCGAAGCGTTCTGGGCGCAATCTATAGCGTTAAAGTTGGCGTGTGGTTGGCATCCCCCCACGGCGGCAGATTTTCCCGCGCGGATTTTCGAGATGCTGGCTCAGACATTGCCCTTTAAAACCGATGTATTGCGCACTTTGATGGAACAGCTCATTATTGAGTGGCGACGTCAAGCCAATGCCTTATTGCGCAAATATGGATATGAAATCCTGTAGGACAGACATTCTTGTCTGTCCAATGTTAGCTGACAGATCGGAAAATTTCTACCTATTTCTTTATGCTCCCAGGAGTAATGCCGCGATAATCGCCAACCCAATCCCTACACCGTGACGTATCGTGAGTGTCTCTTGTAAAAAAATCACGGCTAACAGCAGGGTGATGACTGGATAAAGTGCCGTCAGGGGCGTGATAATGGAGGCTTTGCCTTTGCTAAGTGCAGCGACAAAAAATAAATTCCCGATCACGCCTATAATGCCCGTCAATAAGGCAAAAATACTAGTTTTTTCATACCCTTGCCATTTAAAGCCCGGCAAAAAAGGAAGCGCGAGTGTCATCAATACAGCGCCTATGCTTTGATAAATAACCACATTTTTGGGATCGAGCTGATTTGCTGCCAATTTAGGGAAGAATCCCCATAAACCGTAACATACAATGGTAACGAGGGTTGGCGCTAACCAATCTTTCATCTATCTTTCTCCTGTTTCTTTTCTTATCAAAATGTCTCTATTTTCCCATGCCGTGTTAAATGTCAAGCTCCACATTGCTTTCTGGTAGACTTTCGTTACAATCAGCCCATTTGATAAGTATGGAGGCAAAACCTTGTTCAAATTCAGAATAATTCACGGAGTTTGTGTAGGGTGGTGTGTGATGTTGTGTATGGGATGCCAACGCGCTGCTGGCGGCGAAGTATTACCGTTGCCTGTGGAGACGCTCCCGCTCGTGACGGCCGCGCCTCTACCGACGGCCACGCGCTCCCCAGTCACGCCCACGCCGCCTCCGACGCGCGTGCCGCCCGCGAGTACGGGAATTTCTTATACTGTACAATTGGGAGATACGTTGACCGGCATTGCTGCTCAGTATGGAACTACAGTAGATGCCTTGTTGCGTATTAACGGTATCGCTAACCCCGATCAATTGAAAGTGGGACAGATATTGCAGATTACAATGAGGGCCGATCTTGTTGGGCCGGGCGATGTGTTGCTTCCCGACAGTGAAGTGGTCTATGGCCCTTCCTACGCGGATTTTGAGATGGCGGCTGGGGAGTATACGGGATTGTTTGCGACCTATAGTGAGGAAGTGAATGGGGTGGTGCTGACCGGTCGGGAGATTGTGCAGCAAGTCGCCGAGCAATACAGTGTGGGACCACGGGTGCTATTAACTTTGCTCGAATTGCGTGGCGGGTGGTTGACGAATCCTGAGCCATCTCCACAAAAAGAAAAATATCCATTAGGTTACACGGCCCTTGACTATTGGGATGGTCTGCATAACCAATTGATCCTCGCGGCCAATGCTCTCAACGCCGGATTTTATGGCTGGTGGCTGGATGAGATGTGGCTCATCCAAACTGAGGATGGACAGTATATTCAGTTTTCGCCCGAACTTAATGCGGGAACTGCCGGTGTGCAGCGCGCACTCTCGGCAGGAGCTGCTGATTATGAGGCTTGGGTCGCCGACCTGCGCCGTTTTCCCACAGTCTATCGTATGTTGTTTGGTGACCCCTTCGTTTATACGGTGGATCCGCTGTTGCCCCCCGATTTAGAAGCTCCAGAATTAGAGTTGCCCTGGCCCAAAGCTGAGGCCTGGTATTTTACCGGTGGGCCACATGGAGGTTGGGGATCTCTGGGAGCGTGGGCGGCACTGGATTTTGCGACCCGCGAACACAATCTGGGCTGTACGACCAGCCGTTATTGGGCCACGGCTGCCGCATCGGGTACCGTGCTTATCAGTCGTGTGGGGGAGGTGCAGATGGAATTGGATAGCGATGGCTTCCTAGGGACCGGGTGGGTATTGCTCTATATGCACTTGGCCACGGATGGGCGCGTGGCGGCCGGGACACGGGTTGCGGTCGGGGCGCGCATGGGGCATCCATCGTGTGAGGGGGGGGTCTCCAATGCTTCGCATTTACACATTGCGCGCCGCTACAATGGCGTCTGGATACCGGCTCACGACCCGCGCTGGCCGATGGAACTTTCCGGTTGGATTCCCCAATCCACCGGTACAGCCTATGACGGGACATTGGTTAAAGGAACCCAGGTGCGTACTGCTTGTGAGTGCTGGGAAGCGATGAACAATATCTGGCATAATCCATAGTGTGAATCCGTGTTTCTGTAGCCTGGCGGTTGACCGTCAGGCGCTGACCGCAGTGTACCATTACCGGATTATTTTTTAACTTTCATAAGGCCGCAAAAAGTTTTTGAGGGTGTTTTTTCGTTTTCGGGCGTAGCCCGAAAACGAAAAAACACCCTCTTTTCCTGGCGGATTTAGCCGCCCTATCCAGAGTGAAGTGCGTTCTGCCTGAGTCAGACCAAAGTTTTTTCCCCATAAACTTCTCCTCTACGTTTTTAATACTATTTTAAGAATTCGCATGACGTTTTCTTGACCCCTGTTTGTTATACTAATTTTAATTCGGCGCTCCATATTAAAAAACTTTTTGAATCGTTAATTGCGATTTCGAGCTTATAGGAGCTAAATTTTTTATTATACAGGGATTAGCATATTGTATATAAATTAACGTAAAACCTTGATATTTTTTTAGTTGTTAAATCTGCTTCTTTGTTAAAGTATTTTTTATAATGAAATGGGTAGATGGAGGAGATTGAAATGGTGCAGAGATTGGCTAGAAATATGGATAAGTATCGTTTTTCCACACAGTGTGATCGTCACGTCTTCCTTGTTTTATGCCGTTTGGTGGTAGGTTTAGTCATTGTTTTGGGATTGGTATGGAATGTGCCCCCTGTGGAGGTGCGCGCCGACATGCCCCTGGAGCCTGTTGTGGCAATCCATGTCTCGGAGATTACACAAGCCCTGGATGATGCCGGCTCGTGGAATACGTGGTGGCATTACTTTGTGATGCACGAGTCGTTGAAGGAGGCCCTGGACTCGGATGGTATACCGTGGGTAGAGGTCAGTGATGAGGATATTGCTAATGGTGTTTTGTTGCTGTCCGATGGTTCACCCAGATATCCCATTCTATTTAGTCTGGCCTCTGAGGCTATCCAGAATGAAGAAGTGGATGCTTTGCGTACCTATATCGCCAATGGCGGATTTCTATTTGCCGGTTCGTCGGCCTTTACGCGCTACCCGAATGGAGATGCCCGGGGGGATTTTGCACTGGTTGAAGAAATGGGGTTACATAGTGATGGAGCCTGGTATCAGAATACCCAGTTTACCAAGATAGCAGATCAACGCCTGGTCTCTCATATCCCCGAGGGGACACTTAATTGGCGTATGCCGTTAAGTTCAGAGGAGGTGCCCTGGGGGATATCACCTAGTCATGGTGCGCATACGCGCCACTACGCATGGAGTGTGAATGTTATTGATGCTGAAGTCATCGCTAGTGGCAGTTCTAGCGCGCTGCTGACTACTAAGAGCTACGGGCAGGGACATGTTATTTACCATAGCGCGCTGAATCCTTTGATTGGGCACGGGGGATACGACTCCGGTATGTACGCTTACCTTATCTACCGGAATGCGATTGAATGGGCCTTCGAGTCCGCAAATATGCCTATTGTAAGACTCAGTCCATGGCGCTATCAGTATAACGCAGCTTTTGTGGTGCGTCACGATTTTGAGAACACGCCCTCGCGCATCCGTTCGATCAATGCTTCGGCGCAGGCTGAAAATGCAGCCGGGGCTAAGGGCGATTACTATTTCTGTACCGGTACACTCCGCGTCGGCTCCGAGGATACCGGGATTCCGGAAAGTGATAAACCCACTGTGATAGCGAGTGTTCAAAGTGCGGTGCGGGATTATGGTGCAACGATTGGCTCGCATAATGGCGGATTGCCCAATCCAAATAACCATTCCTTAATTCCAACTGCCTATGATTATTGGCATTGGGGATCGGATGAAGCGTTGGATACAGACCCAGCCAATCTGCCGGGTTATGACAGTGGTTATGAGTATGCCTATACCTCAGTTCTGACTTCTTTTTTAGATATCGAGGATTGGTTGAGTGGACTGGATAACGGGCGTGTAGGATGTGGCGTTGAAGATGACTGTCCGCGTACCTGGGTGTCTCCCTATTTCAATTCTGCTCGTGAGGGTTCTTACGACATTATGGAAGAGTTGGGTGTCGTCTCAATGGGTGAGCAGAAGCTTGGCTTGTTTCCACATTGGACACTCTCGTATGATACACCTGGGCGGCACGCGCATGTGACCCTGCCTACCAGCGATTGGTATGTTGGTAACACAGTCGCGCAGTCTATGGAAGATAGGCACACCGCGACGACGATACGGGCTTTGGTGGACTTTTACTATGACCAGGGCGCGTTGATCAATCTATACAGCCATCAATCCTCGGCGAGTGGTAATGGCAACGTGTATTTGACTTATGTTGCTTCCAAGCCTAGCGTGTGGGCGACGAATGCGGTAGAGGTGTATGATTGGTGGACTCTACGTTCCGGTGTGGTGATTACTCCTAGTTACACCCCCTTGGGTAACACTGGGATTGCGATGGCCGCAGTCAGTGGCGCCGTTGACCCCGACACGGCCATAGAAATGATGATCCCACATTGGGACAGCGAGTCCGTCGCCGATCTCCAGGTTTTTCTGGATGGTGCGTTAGCCGATTCTACAGACTATCGTGTCACCGACGATGGCCTAAAAGTCAGGGTAGGGACTTCGGTATCCAATGTGAGGGTACATTATACTTCGTTGGCAGGTTGGGTACAGACTGATTGGGTAGGTGGCGACGGCCAGTCAATTTGGGCAGATGAGACACGCTATGAGTTGGCTTCTGGTCTTGATGATACATCTGAGGGACAGGTGCGTTTAAGTATGATTTCTGGAGGAGAGGTATTGTCCTCCGATGACTTTAGTCGGCCTGACCGTGATCCGGTGCCGTTCACGTGGATTGTGCCGGAAACGGGTGTGCCGCAATGGCCTAATAGGGGAGTATTCAATACCGATAACGGCTGGCTCAATGCGGGAACCTCCCAAACAGGTCCTTATGGTTTTGCCTATACGGATACTCTGACGATTGTCGATCACTCGGTTGAGGCCGATATTCGCTTTGCAGACTCAACCTTTATGGGCGGCGGCGGTATTTTTGGGCGATTAAACCCGGGTAATGGGCAGCGCTATGCTGTCTGGATTTATCCGGATCAATCTAGAATTCGGCTGATCAAGTACTACAACAATTGGGGGAACTGGAATTCGCCTGGCTTTGCGACGTACACTATACCCGGAGGATTTGATACCAATTGGCATCACCTCAAGATGACATTTACCGGGAATAGAATCCAGGTTTTCTACGATGGGCTTCAGATTATGGATGTGACCGATGATGGTAATGCGGTTAACTGTGCTACTTACAATAGTTGTGATCCTTACACCAGTGGTTTGATCGGGGTTGATTTATGGACCTCCACGAGTTCGGGAAGTCTTAATGGACCCAGTTACAATAACTTTATTGTGCGTGATAACACCGATCAAGTTGTGTTCAGTGACGACTTTGGTCCCGATCCGATTTTCCCGTGGGTTGCGCACCTCGGTACGTGGACGCTTGCGGATGAAGTTCTACTGGGAAGTAGTATGCGGTCACAGTATGGTTATATCTATACTGATACTGTCTGGAGCGACACCTCCGTGGAGGCGCGCATCCAATTCCCGGCGGGTGCCTATGGCGGCGGCATCGGTGGGCGTCTCGATCCTGCCACTGGCGCGCATTACGCCGCGTGGGTTTATCCAGGCAGTAATGAGTTAAAGTTAATTAAATTCTCTACCTGGACTGTGTGGAACACGCCGGGCTTTGCTACGGTCACCATTCCGGCTCCCGGTACAGAATGGCATACCCTCAAGTTGGACTTCCAGGGAAATCACATTCGTGTGTATTATGATGGTAACCTGGTGGTTGATTATACAGACAATAGCAGTCCTTACTTGCATGGGGGCATAAGTGCGGATATGTGGACAGCAGCAGGGTATACCGGCGCTTATGGTATCCAGGTCGATGATGTGGTTATCCGTACGCCGGGGGAATATGGCAGTGCCGGCACATTGCTTTCTTCGGCCTTTGATGGAGGCCGAGGCGTAGAATGGCAAAATATCGCCTGGAGTGCGGCGGCGGGTGGTAGTACAGGGGTGCGCTTGCGCACGCGTGCGGCTGATGAAGTCACCCAACTCAGCACTGCGCCCTGGTCAGACTGGTATACCACCAATGGTACCCCTGTGACCAGCCCAGACCTGCGTTGGATTCAATACCAATTGGAGATGACCAGCAGCATTACGACTACCACGCCCGTGTTTTACGAGATGGGTATTACCTATCTAACCGGACCTGGCAGCCACCTGGATTATACCGGTCCTACTTCCGGTGAGAGCGAATCCCAAGTTATGCTATCGGCCATACACCTCGATGATAGTGATGCGCCTGTTGTGGGTAGCCAGATAGTTTTCACCCTGGATGGACCAGCGGCCACCGTCACCGGTACGACGGATAGTCATGGTGAAATTGCCATTCCGTTGGATTTGGACATCACGCCGGGGGTGTATAACCTGGTGATGACCTTTGCCGGTACTACGGAGTTATCCCCACTATCGATCCATCAACCTTTCACAGTCACTTCTCCCTGGTCTGAGTGGGTTCAGGATACCCAGGCTGACTTCCTGGCGAACACGCTGACCGATGCTGGGGTGACAACCTCTGGCAGTGTGCTGTTGGAGCAAACTCTTGTCGGTGAGGGTGAAGAAATGGGATCGTTTTCGATTCCTGGAGAGGTTCCTCCCTTGAAGGGATGGAACCAGACCCATTGGACAGGAGGTGCGGGACAGGGCATTTGGGCAGATGAAACGCGTTACGTATCTGCCTCTTCGATTGACGATAGTAGTGCAGGGCAGATAGGCTTGGGTTGGGCCTCAGGGGGTGATCTCTTATTCGCCGATAACTTCACCCGTTCAGATCCGGTGTCATTCACGTGGATTGTGCCGGATACAGGTTCTTATCCGAACCGGGGAGAGTTTCACACTGAAGACGGCATCCTTAATACTGAGACAGATCCGAATTATTATGGTTTTGCCTATACAAATACAATTGCAATAGATAATCACACCATAGAAGCCGATATTCGCTTTCCTCAAACCACCCGGACTGTGGGAGGAGGTATTTATGGGCGTTTGAACCCGGCTACCGGACAACGCTACGCTTTCTGGATCTATCCCGAAACATCATCAGGTGGCTCGGCGACAGCTAGAATTATCCGGTTTAATAACTGGGGTGGATGGACGGGTCTCGCGCAGGGTAGCATTAGCGGCGGTGTGGGGACCCGTTGGCATCATGTCAGAATGGTCTTTAGTGGAAATCGCATTGAAGTTTATTATGATGGGGCCTCAACACCATTGCTCGCGGCAACAGATAGTACCTACACTAGCGGGCATATCGGCGTGGATTTTTGGAACTCAAGCACTGCAAACAGCGTGGGTCCTTTTTATAACAACTTTGTTGTGCGTGATAGCACCGATCAAGTTGTGTTCAGTGATGACTTCGGCCCGGATTTGCTTGCCCCGTGGGTTGAACAATTGGGCACATGGACTGTTGCAAGTGGAGTTATGCAGGGACAGAGTGTGGCGTCGCAGTACGGTTATGTCTACACCGGCACTGCTTGGACCGACTACACGGTGGAGGCACGCATCCAGTTCCCCGCCGGGGCTTTCGGCGGTGGACTTGGTGGGCGGCTGAATCCTGCCACTGGTGCACATTATGCCGCGTGGATTTATCCCGATGGATCGTCCGGTGGTTCTAATGTGTTGAAACTGCTCAAGTTCCCTACATGGACTGGTTCGTGGACGCTGCTGACACAGGTCGATCTGAGCAGCGTTGGCACAAATTGGCATACCCTCAGGTTGGACTTCCAGGGAGGCCGCATTCGTGTTTATTACGACGATGACCTGGTGGTTGATTATACAGATAGCAGCAGCCCTTATTTGAGCGGTGGCATAAGCATGGATATGTGGACGGCTGCGGGGTATACCGGTTCTTACGGCATGCAGGTTGATGATGTGGTTGTCCGCACACCGGGCGAGTATGCCAGCAGTGGCACGTTGCTTTCCTCGGCTTTTGATGGAGGAACGGGTGTGCAGTGGCAGACGATTGGGTGGAATGGCACAACAGACGACAACACCGGCATTCGTGTGCGTACCCGCACAGCCGACGAGCTGGGTCAACTCGAAAGCGCGCCCTGGTCAGACTGGTACACTATGAGCGGCTCGCCCGTGACCAACGATGACAGACGTTGGATCCAATACCAGGTTGAATTAACAAGTACGGATACGAGCATAACACCTCTGCTTTATGATATCAACACCATCTATACTGTTACCGGTGCGGATCTATGGAACTACCGTCGGCGTCTGTTCATTGATAATAACGTTGGTAGCGAATTACCTGCCGGTTATTCCGTTAAAGTGGTTGTAGATACAGCATCGTTAGTAAGCGCAAACAAACTGCGCTCAGATGGTGATGATCTACGTGTGGTATGGGATGATGCTGGAACCTTGGTGGAGCTAGATCGTGTTGCTGAAACAGCGTTTAACACCTCGGATACCGAACTCTGGTTTAAAACACAGGCTCAAATTGTGGGAGATGGGCGCGATAGGGACTACTACCTCTACTATGGCAATCCCTATGCCGGAACACCTCCGGCTGACCCGGCCGAGGTCTATGTGCTATGGGATGACTTCGATGGCAGCGCGCTTGATCCACGTTGGAATGTTACGACTGGTTCGGTCAGTGTTTCTGACGGGCAGGCGCATCTTCCTATTAACACGAATATAATTGACACGACGCCCTATACTTACACTGCTCTTGAAGCCAGACTGCGTCTAGGCGGGGAGAATACCTATGTTTGGTGGGGATGGGAAGAGATCCCTTCAAATGCTGCGAATATGGTCATTTTTGAGGAATCGAGTGCCGGCTTTGAAGCCTGGACGCGCAACGATAACGCGACGATCTCGCGCTTGCCCATTGCAGATCCGGCAGAAGGACTTACAAGCTGGCACACTTACGTCACGGATTGGTGGCCTGGGCACGCGCGCTGGCTGATTGACGGCGCAGAGGTAGAAAGCGCCATAACCAATATCCCCGATAGTGGTATCTATGCAAATTTCTATGCTCGCAGTGTAGCTATGGATGTCGACTGGGTCAAAGCGCGATTGCGGGTAGATCAAGATCCCACAGTCTCTATCGCGACGCCCTGGCTAGAGTACACGAGTACGGCACGTATGGTATCTATGGCTTACGATACACAACAGTTCTCAGCCTGGAAATATTTCACGTGGGATGCTACGCTTCCACTATCTACGAGTGTTAATATGCGAGTGCGGACGGCGGCTACCCAGGCAGGATTGGTTGCCGCATCCTGGGTGGACTACGAACGCAGTGGCTTGCTCGTTAGCAATGATGCTGGGCGCTGGGTCCAATACGAGGCGACTCTGACAACTACCGATCCTTTCACGACGCCGCAATTGCACAAAGTGACTGTATATTACCTCGATCATCCTGTAACGTTGATGATTACACCTGAAGTCCATTCGGCTGTCGCAGGCGAGGTCATTGATTACATTGCCGGTGTAAATGATGGCAGTCAGATATGGGATGTGACGGATGAAACGAACTTTAGCACTACTGAGAGTGGGCATGGCGGCTCTTGGCTGGGAGGCGCTTATACGAGCCACACAGTCGGTGATTGGACAGTGCGTGGTGATTACCCCAGTCTGGGTGATATGGCTTCTCTCCATGTTGCCCCTGGGATAGAGTTATGGCTGACCAAGGTTGCGTCGCCTGAGCTTGTGAGGCCCGGTGATTCCTTAACCTATACCATTACCATTTCTAATGCTGGGACTTTAGTGGCTACCGATGTAACCATGACCGATACTTTATTAGGAAATGTCACTTGGGGACCGGTCGTCTCCAGTCAGGGAAGTTGTAGTGGCGACAGTCCGATGATCTGTGCTGTAGGGAATCTGGTTAATGGTGATGTGATGACGGTGACGTTCATTGTCACAGCTACAACTGTGGAAACTATCAGCAACACGGCTATAGTTGCCGGGAGTGACCCGTTTGGTAATGGGGTCACTGCTGTTGATGTAGTCTCAGTAGAAAGTGTGAATACGCCTCCAAACGCACTGGATGATAGCGCAACTACAAGCGAAGATGCAAGTGTGACGATTGCAGTGCTGGATAATGATACAGATGCGGATGGAGATGACCTAGCATTGGAAAGTTATGACGCGGTTTCAGCGGGTGGGAGCAGTGTGACCCGTGATGATAACAGTACACCCGATGATCAAACTGATGATCGTTTAGTGTACACGCCATTGTTGAATTTCTATGGAATAGACACCTTTACCTATACGGTGAACGATGGGTATACGGGTATGGATACTGCAACCGTTACTGTAACGGTCTTGAGCGACAACGATCCACCTAGGGCGGGGGACAATGTCGCCGCAACAGACGAGGACACGCCTGTAGTTATCGCTGTACTGGCAAATGATACCGACACAGATGGTGATACGTTGGAGATAGCCGGCGTAGGGACAACAGGAACGCTGGGAGCAGTTATATATAATCAGAATGTGGTGAGTTATACACCTGGCGCAGCACTGCAACACCTCGTTCCCGGCACAACTGCCCAAGATCTATTTACCTACACTGTAAGCGACAGGCGCGGCGGCAGCGATACGGCAATGGTTACGGTCACGGTGACCGGTCGTAATGATGTGCCTGTAGCATTGGATGATGTAGCAGTGACGGATGAGGAAACCTATGTCATTATCGATGTTTTGACAAATGATGATGATGTGGATGATGGAGATCTATTCGGTGTAAGCGCGGTGGGTAGTGCAAGCTATGGAACGGTCGTGAATAATGTCAGTACAGTGCTTTATATTCCAGACACGGATTTTACCGGCTTCGATGCTTTCACTTACACAATTCGGGATATTCTGGGGACAATGGATACAGCGACAGTCACGGTTGAAGTGCGTCCTCTGCATGACGATCCGCCTCTAGGTGTAGATGATGTGGCGAAGACAGAGGAGGATCACGCTGTTGCTATTGCCGTACTGGCAAACGATACTGACCTGGATGGCGACGATCTTATCGTCCAATCGGTGGTACAGCCGGCTCATGGCATCGTAATCCACGATGGTAACATCATAACCTATACCCCTGCTGCTAATTTTAACGGTCAGGATGCTTTTAGTTATGTAGTCGGTGATGGTTACGGTGGTACTGATATGGCAGCCATCAGGATTACCGTGGAACCGGTGAACGACGCGCCGGTTGCCGGGGACGATGTGATCGCGGTGGACGAGGGGGGCACGTTGATCCTGGAAGCGCCTGGGATTTTACACAACGACAGTGATGTTGAGGGCGACGTTATGACGGCGACTTTGATCAGCAGTGTTGCGCATGGTATGCTGGCACTGGATGCACATGGAGCTTTGACATACACACACGATGGGAGTGAGAGTGTGGTGGATAGGTTCACCTATCAAATTTCTGATGCTTTTGATAACGGCAATCGGGTCACGGTAACGTTGACGATTAACCCGGTCAACGATGCACCAATCGCGTTGGAAGATGCCTATACTGTAGATGAAGGCGATACCTTGAGTGTGGGTGCCCCTGGCGTGTTGGGTAATGACGTGGATGCTGAAACCGACACATTGCACGCAGTTCTTAGCAGTGGGCCGGGTTATGGGGCTTTGATACTCAATGCGGATGGTAGCTTTGTCTATGAACACGATGGTGGTGCAACGCCCCACGATACTTTTACCTATAGGGCCTACGATGGCGTTACCCACAGTGAAGTCGTCACGGTATGGTTGACAATTGGGGCTGTGAACGATGCGCCGGTTGCCTTGAACGATACTTATGCTGTGGATGAAGGAACGACACTTATAATAGAAGCTCCTGGTGTACTCACCAATGATACAGATGCCGAAAACGATGTTATCAGTGCCACTTTGCTCTCTACCCCGTCGCACGGTACATTGACATTCACACATGATGGCGCGTTTATCTATGCACACGATGGTAGTGAAACATTAGAGGATAACTTTGTATACCAGGTGCGTGATAGCCTGGATACCGGTAATGTTGCCACAGTTACGCTGGTGATTAACCCACTTAATGATCTGCCAGAAGTATTCCCCGACACTTACAGTGTCAACGAGGGAAGCACCCTCATTGTGAGTACTGCTACGGGTGTACTTGCCAATGATACTGACGTTGATAATGAATATCTCACGGTGGCCCTGGTACAAAATGTCGCTTACGGTATGTTGACGTTGAATGAGGATGGCTCGTTTATATACATGCATGACGGTACTGAAACAATGAGCGATAGCTTTGTATACGAGGTATATGATGGCTTGGCGTACAGTGATGCTATGACTGTAAGTATTACCGTCCGCCCGGTAAACGATGCCCCTGTGGCAATAAGTGATACTTACGGCGTTGATGAGGGTGGAATACTGGCTGTATCTGTTCCTGGAGTCCTGGCAAACGACACGGATGCTGAGGGTGATATACTGACCGCGACGTTGGGGGTTAGTCCACTTTATGGTACGGTGATACTCGATAGTAGCGGGGGATTTATCTACACCCATGATGGCAGTGAGAGCAATGGAACTGGAAGCCCCTATGACAGCTTCACGTATATTGCGCGTGACGCTATGGATAACAGTGAGAGTGTGAGGGTGACCATTATCATCAATCCGATCAACGATGTCCCTATGGCGCGTAATGATGCCTATAGTTTGGATGAAAGAGGTACGCTTGTTGTGGATGCCGTGTCCGGCGTTTTAGCAAATGACGAAGATCCCGACAGTGATATCCTTACTGCAACGCTGGTTAATGCCCCTGACGATGGGACTGTGATATTAACTGCTAACGGTGCATTTACTTATACCCATAGTGGTACTGGTACCCGCGATAGTTTCACCTACCAGATTAGTGATAAGGTTTCTGTTGGGAATATCGCAACAGTCACATTAGATGTGAATGGTATCAATGATGCACCAGAGGCAGTAGATGATGTCGCCAGTTTGGATGAAGATATGACACTTGTGATCACAGTGCTGGATAATGATCACGATATAGATGGCGATGTATTGACCGTGATGACTGTTGGGCAGCCGGCTCATGGTACTGTGATGAACTATAGGTCAAATGTGGCTTATATCCCGGTTGCCGATTTCCACGGTGAGGATGCGTTTAGTTATGTGGTCACTGATGGTGTTTTGACCGATACCGCGATGGTATATGTGAACGTTGTCGCGCTCAATGATGTGCCAGAGGCACATGACGACAGTGCTGTGACGGACGAAGATGTAAATGTGCTGATAGATGTGTTAAGTAATGACGTAGATGTGGATGGCGATGCCCTTACAGTGTCATCTATTATTCAACCCGCTCATGGTACAGCCTCGGTTAATGAATATGGAGGGGTGGAGTATATTCCTGGGGTAAACTTTAATGGAGAAGATCGTTTTACCTACATTGTTGGTGATGGTCATAATGCCACGGATATGGGATTGGTTATTGTAACTGTCTCTCCCGTAAATGATGCCCCCCTCTTTAAGAGTACGCCGGTCACGGCTGCCAGTCCTGAACTTCTGTATCACTACGCCGTAATTGCTGAAGATATAGACCTTAATGAAGTGCTGACGATCTCGGCAGAAGATTTGCCGGCCTGGCTTGCGTTGATCGATCATGGAGATGGTACCGCTATACTGGAGGGGACACCGGCAATGGAAGACCAGGGTACATATTGCTTGACATTGGAAGTCGCAGACCTGGCTGGCGCCAGCGACCAACAATCATTCTGTATCGTTGTTGAGGATTTGAATGTGGTAGGCGAAGAGTACACGATTTATTTGCCTTTGACGTTCCGGAACTACAGGCAAGGAGTGACGACTGTTATCGGACCGGATTTGGTAGTAACCTCCATCGTGGCGGTACGTGATAATGTGCAAGTGGTGATCGAAAATCAGGGAGATACTCAGGTGGAACAGGCATTCTGGGTACAGGTATATATCTCCCCCAACCCAGCGCCAACGCAGGTAAACCAGTTGTGGTATGTGTTAGGTAAAGAAGGGTTGGTATGGGGTGTAACCGTACCGGAAATTCCACTGAGGCCGGGCGAGGTGATTACTTTGACCTATGGGGATAGCTACTATTGGACAGAGAACAGCCGCTTTGAAGCGAATTTGTCTGTGGGTACGGCAGTGTATGCTCAAGTAGATGCCTATAATGTAGAAACAATGTATGGAGCGGTGTTGGAAGGGCATGAGCGTCTGGGAGAACCTTACAATAATATCACCGGACCAGTGTATGTCACCTCGGGTGGGAGAATCACAGATTCTGAAAGTACGTTTCCTGCCGGCATATCGCAAGTAGATTCTAACGGCTACCGCCCTGCGGACTATCGTCTTCCTGCATTTCCAAGTTATGAATAAGAGAGATATGTTTCATTTGAGTACCCCCAGTCGCCTTGTAGGGCCGGCGACTGCTTTCAGCAAGAAACTGGGGATGTTTTTAAGCAGTAGATACGTCAAACGTAGCAGGGTGTCCGTCACATTTTCGCAAACCGCTTGTATGGCGAGACTTGCTCACCCCCCATCCCCTCCCACAAAGTGGGAGAGGGCTTTTTAAGGGCACTTTTCGCGTTCGAGCAAAGCTCGAACGCGAAAAATGCCACTTTAATTTCCCCCCCCTTCCCCGGTCTGCCGGGGAAAGGGGGGACCAAGGGGGGATGGGGGCTTGTCCCGCATTGCGGCCATCTGTGGATGCGAAACTTTGACGCCCACCCAACGTAGTATGTAAATTGGATATCTGCCCCTTGAGTCTAAACTCAAGGGGTATTTTTTTACGTGTTTTTATTTTTTTAAGGATATTTTAAGAATTTACATGACACTTTCTTAACCCCTATTTGTTACACTAATTTTAATCTAGTGCTTTATGTTAAAAAACTTTTTGAATAATTGATTGCGATTTTAAGATTGTAAAAGCTAAATTTTTTATTATATCGTAGTTAGCATAGTGTATATAAATTAATGTGGTTTTTTGCAAATTGTCTTTACTTGTAAAATAAGAGTTTTCTCTTGGTTAGCGTCGTTTCCTGAGATTTTTAGTTGGAGGTTAGGTATGATATCGAAGAAAAAGCGTGGGATGAAGGGGCTGCAGATTATTGTTTTGATTGCCGTCTTTGTAGGTCTTGTATTCTGGTCACAGCCAGTAGTGGCGCAGGGCATCAGGGCCGATGCGGTAGTGTTGGTTAACTCGAATAGTAGTGATTATTTGGATTTTGTGCAGTACCTCCAACCCTACCTGGACAATATGGGCATCCCGTATACGGTGTTGGACATTGTGACAGACCCTGTTAGAGCCAATATTGGCGAGTATGCAGTGTTAATTATAGGACATCGACAACTTTATACGAACGACGACTATTTGACTACAACTGAGGAAAGTTACATCTCGACGGCCGTAAATAATGGGATGGGGTTTGTGAACTTTGCCAACGATCTGTCAATCAATGGGATTACGCACCGTTATCAGTTTGTGCAGAATATTTTTGGATTTGACTACGTTGCTGCTTCTTCAGGGGCGGGTATCACTTTTGATGCTCTAGGCGATCAAGGCATTCTCATTAACTGTTGGGAGGATGCTCATCAGGAGCCAGTGTTGGTGGGAACAACTAGTGTACCTCTACTGCAGAATTTTACCGATGGTCTATGGACCGAGTTTGAATATACTAGTCGTCCTTACCCCTCGGTTATGGCCGGTGTTGATGAGGAAAATTACGGTTTGCCCCTCATGCGCTTCTATACCAGTGACATACCCGATGGAGAATACGAAGTATTTGCGAACCTCTACACTGCTGGGTCTGGGCGCGACGCGCGTTATTACTATGGCTATACTGCCGACGATCCTAAGGCGCACTACGTGGATACGGTAGGTGGCTCTGGTGGGAGCGAGCAGCACACGGAGTACAGTTTGGGCACAGTGAGCATTACGGGCGGCACGTTTGATCTCTATGTGCAAGATGCGGATTTGCTCGGCGGTACATATCAAGTTTTTGGCTGGGCCTGGATTCGCCTTGTGAGTACTGATACTCCTCCGCCGGTGATGCACTATATTACCGAGCGTCATGAGCCACGAGAATCTATTAGCACGGGCAGTATGATGCTGGCCGGTATTGCGACTCCGTTACCGGAGGGGGTGGAGGCGGTTGCAGTTACGGGCAGTCAGCCATTTTTGATGGTGAAAAACAGTGGACAAGGGCGTGCTGTACAGTGGGGGTCTTATGATTGGATGGCGCATTCGGTTAAAGGCCCGATTTATGGTTTAGATGACTTAGTCTGGCGCAGTATTGTCTGGGCAGCGCGGAAGCCGTTTGTGATGCAGGGGATGCCCCCATTACTGCCCTTCCGCATTGATGATTGCTCTGGGCCGTTTTGGTGGGCCGAGAATGCTGCGGATTATGGGCTGAAGCCCTGGTTGGGGTTTTTCCTGGATAATATCAGTGAAGCTGAAGCGGATGACATGAAAATACTTGTGGATAACGGTGACGCGACGGCTTCTGTTCATGCATTTGGGGGAAGTAGTTGGTTTTACTACGATCATAACAATCAACAGGATTGGACCGATGCCCAGGTTGCCGCGAATTACGCCGAAGCCACCCAATGGCATCAAGATCACGATATTCCTATTTCCCCCTATGTTTTAGGTCACTATTATGAACTGGGTACCAATGTCTTTGATGGTTTGGAGACGTGGGGGGTTGAGTTCATTGGGACGCATATGACACCCGGAACGTATTATGGCGCGCCCTGGTTAGAGGATGGCCCCTATCGCGAGTATGTATCCGGCAGCAGCCGTGACGGCAGGCCCGTTTATTATGCGGATTATATCACCGTCCCCGGACATCCTGAACACGATAACAAATTTTTCAATGTAGTCACTGAGATCCGCGATAACGCGGGCTACGAGTGGTATCCCAGTAACGATGTAGACCTCAGTATAGAGCGTGGGGTGATTCAGAGTAAGCGTGCGTTTGATAGTATGGTGCTGGCTACACTATTCACGCATGAGCAACATATTCAAGGGATCACCCGTGACAATTGGAATGCAATTTTGGAAGGGGTTACAGAGGGAGTGGCCGATTATGACCCTATCTATGTGACGATGGAGTATGCCGCGCAGTATGTGCGCGCGATGTATACCTCTGATATCACCGAGAGTCTCTACGATTCAACGTTGCATCGTGTTACAACAACGCTTGGTGGGGAGACAGATTTACCCACGCAATTTTACCTGTTTACGGAGTGTGGGGATGAGATTCTCGAACAACGTGTGGATGTGCCGACTTTTTCCGGTTCAACGCAGGTTGTCACGCAGCTTCCGGGCGACTTGGACTGGGTTGAGTTGAGTCCTTCACAAGTGGTCTTAGGGCTTGGGGGGCAGCAAGAATTTGCAGTACAAGGTTATGATGCTGATGATGTGCCGGTGATGTGTGCCGCATATACGTGGAATGTCGTCAATGGCGGTGGTGTGATCGATCAGGATGGACTATTTACTGCTGGATCGACGACGGGGGTTTTTGAGGATACAGTGGTTGTCAGTGGTGGTGGGGGAATCGAAGACACGGCTACCGTCGCTGTTTCTGAGGTTTTGGTTGATCACTTTGTGTTTGATCCGGTGGCTGACCAGGTCCAGGGAGAACCTTTCAGTGTCACAATTACCGCGCTCGATGTATGGGGGGGACAGGCTATTGCTTATGATGGCCCTGCCACACTCACGGATACTACCCAGACCGTAGCACCCGTAACTACAGGGGCTTTTGTAGATGGCGTTTGGACGGGCGAGATTGAGATCGGTGCCGCCGCCACCGATGTGACCCTGACCGCGCAGGATGCTTCGGCGTTGGGCAGCAGTAGTCCCTTCACGGTGACTGCGCCTCCTCCTTTACAATCTTACCGGGTTTCATCGGAATCCTATGCGCAGACGGCAGGCATTTCCTTCACGGTCACAGTCTCGGATGTCGAACCGCTCATTAATTTGTGGGAGGATGATCATCAAAATCCTGTGCTGGAGACGTTTACGAATTCCAGCCTCTTTAATGATACCGATGGTGAATGGGATGAATTTCATTGGTCGCAGCGCGACTATCCCGGTATCTTTGGCGGTTTTACCGAGGCCGCTGCGGGGACATTGGAAATGATGCACTTCTACGCTGATGTCCCCAATGGGACCTACCGTGTCATCGCCAATCTCTATTATTCAGGTTCACGACGGCATTACTTTGGCTATACACCTGATGATGCCCGGGCGTACTCGGTGGATGTTACGCGCGGTGGAAGTGATGGGTTTGCCGAATATGACTTAGTCACCATTACTATCACAGATATGCATTTTGATCTGTATACTGATTACGGAGAATCGATTTCTGCATCGTTCCCTTACTTTGGATGGGCTTGGATTCGGTTGGAGCCTGTGGTGCCGGAGACCCGCATCAACTTGTGGGAGGATGATCACCAAAACCCCGTCCTTGTGACCACGAGCAGTGTACCTCTGCTGCATAATTTTACTGATGGTCTGTGGACTGAGTTCCAATATGGCACTCGCCCTTACCCTTCGGTTATGGCCGGGGTTAATGAAGAAGATCACGGATTACCCCTTATGCATTTCTATGCCAGTGACATTCCTGATGGCGAATATGAAGTGTTTGCGAATCTGTACACTGGTGGGACTGGGCGCGACGCGCGTTATTACTATGGCTATACTGCAGACGAGCCTAAGGCGTATTACGTCGACACCGTAGGTGGCTCTGGTGGGAGTGAGCAGCATACGGAGTACAGTTTGGGTACGGTGAACATTACGGGGGGCACGTTTGACCTCTATGTGCAGGATGCGGACTTGCTCGGCGGGACGTATGAGGTTTTTGGGTGGGCGTGGGTGCGTCTGGTAGCGAACCGTATGACCATGACATCGACTTCTCCGACGATGGTCTTTGACGGCGATGATGATGGGGTCTTTGGAGAACCGGGCGATGATCTGGGCGTCCTCAATGAGGGTAGCTTCGATATTGCCGCCCGCGATACAACCGCCGGTACTGGGGTTGTCATCACGGCGACGGATAATGCAGGAAATTTTGGATGGGCAGCCTATAGCATTTTGCCCGCGCCCGCCACGTCAGTTGATGTGACCCCTGATATGGAGACAGCGTTGGCAGGACGAGCCGTGATGTACCAGGCTACCGCCGAGGATGTGTATGGCAACGTCTGGGATGTAGCTGGCGAGACCACCTTCAGTCTAGAGGCTGGAGCAGGCGGCGGCTGTGTGGACAATGTGTGTACAGGACAGGTCGCGGGTAGTTGGGAGGTGACCGGGCAATATGCCGGCCATACCGATAGTGTTGATCTCCAAATTGTGCCGGCGGCTGACCTTAACCTCACCAAAACAGCATCTCATAATTCTGTGTGGCGTGGTACAGCATTAACCTATACCCTGACTATTGCTAATGACGGCCCAGACACAGTAGTGAGTGTAAGGGTTACCGATACACTGGATACAGGTGTAATTTTGAATACAGCTACGGCGAGTCAGGGCAGTGGGTGTAGTAGTTTAGCCGGTATCGTAAGCTGTGACTTGGGTGACATCCCTGGATATGGGACAGCTACGGTGATATTGGTAGTCACTCCCGCCGTGCTGGGAGATGTGGAGAACGTTGCCGAAGTGGCAGGAACAGATCCTTTTGGTAACTTAACGTATGCTGAAGATACTGTGTCTGTGGAGAGTATCAACATTTCGCCAGAGGCTATAGATGATACACCTTTAGGAAATGATGCTGTAACCACGGACGAAGATACTGCAGTGACCCTTGATGTATTGGGCAATGACACTGACGTGAATGGAGATATTTTGACAATAAGCGGTGTCGGGACGGTGGGCACGCGGGGCACAGTGACGAATCAGGGAAGTGTTGTGTACTATGATCCTAGCCTGGCATTTCAATATCTGGCTGTGGGGGAGCGTGCTCAGGATGTGTTCACCTATACGGTGAACGATGGGTATGGAGGGACAGATACGGCCGCGGTCACGGTGACTATAGCCGGCGTTAATGATGCTCCCGATGCAGTTGATGATGTTGCGACGGCAAATGAGGATACATTGTTGACGGTTAGTGTCACAAACGGTGTACTGGGAAATGATACGGATGTTGATATAAATGATACGTTGACCGTCAGTGATTATGATGATGTGAGTGCCTATGCTGCAACTGCGGTACTTGGTGGCGATGGTAGCTATACTTACGATCCCACAGGAGCTATTTTCTTGCAGATTTTGGCTCCCGGTGCGAGTTTGGTAGATACCTTCACCTATACAGTGGAGGATAGCAATGGGGGTACGGATACAGCGACGGTATCGGTTACGGTAGCAGGGGTAAATGACGCCCCGATAGCGGGAAATAACAGAGCCAGCACAAATGAAGAAACACCTGTTATGATAGCCGTGTTAGCTGATGACAGTGATATAGATGATGGCGACAGCTTGACGGTGGATACGGTGGGTATTGCTGCCTATGGTGCTGTGACTAACAATGGAATGACTGTGACTTACATCCCCCTAGTGGACTTTAACGGTACAGATAGCTTCACATATACGGTGCGCGACAGCAATGGGGGGACGGCTACGGCAACTGTCATAGTAACGGTGATCCCGGTGAATGATACCCCGGTGGCGGAGGATGATGCGGCTGACACCGGTGAAGAGACACCGGTCACGGTGGATGTGTTGGCAAATGATAGTGATGTAGATGGCGACAGTCTGACCGTTGGCGCAGTAGGCGCGGCAACTCATGGCTCGGTGGTAAACAATGCGTCGGATGTGACCTATACCCCCGTGGCGAATTTCTATGGCACGGATAGCTTCACGTACACGGTGCGTGACGGCAACGGCGGGGCTGCGACGGCGACCGTTGTCGTGACGGTGATCCCAGCGAATGACGCGCCAGTGGCGGAAGACGATGCGGCTGACACCGATGAAGAGATGCCGGTTACGGTGGATGTGTTGGCGAATGACAGTGACATAGAAGGGGATACCCTGGTGGTGGATACGGTGGGTATTGCT
>JAFGFI010000091.1 GCA_016931185.1 Anaerolineae bacterium | reverse complement strand
GTCGCGCAGGGCATCCTGGCGCGCTTCCACGGCCTTACCTAAGTCACTATCGAGCAGCAGGTTGGGCAAGTCGGGGTCACGTTCAAAAGCGGCGCGGATTTTATCCAAGAAACGCGCGCGAATAATACAGCCACCGCGCCAGACTTTAGCAATGTCGCCATAGTGCAAATCGTAGTTATATTCCTCACTGGCAGCGCGCAGCACGCCGAATCCCTGCGCGTATGAACAGATTTTGGCGGCGTACATTGCGCGCTCCATCGTGTTCACAAAAGTATCCACATCACCATCAAACACAGGTGACGGCCCACTCAGAAACTTCGAGGCGCGCACACGATCTTCTTTGTAGGCTGAAAGGATACGCGCTTCAACGGCCGCACTGATCATCGGCGCGGGTGTTCCCAAATCGAGCGCGCTCTGCGATGTCCATTTGCCAGTGCCCTTATGTTGCGCTTCATCTAAAATAACATCCACGAGCGGTTGCCCTGTTTCTTGGTCCCGGCGGGCGAAGATGTCGCGGGTGATCTCAATGAGATAGGATTGCAGTTCTCCCTCGTCCCAGTGGGCGAAGATGTCGTGTAGTGTGTCAGCATTGAGTCCTAAACCACGATGCAGCACATCGTAAGTCTCAGCGATGAGCTGCATATCGCCATACTCGATACCGTTATGCACCATCTTGACAAAGTGCCCCGCGCCCCGTGGCCCGATGTAGGTCACACACGGTGAGGATGTGCCATCTGGCTCCGTTACTTTCGCCGCGATAGCTTCAAAGATAGGGCGTATCATTTCCCATGCTTCCGGCTGGCCGCCAGGCATAATTGAAGGCCCCCACAGTGCGCCATATTCGCCGCCGCTCACGCCTGTGCCGATGTAGCGGATGCCCTCCGCATCCAGTGCAGCCGCACGGCGTTCTGTATCCCGGTAATGCGAGTTTCCGCCATCAATGAGCAGGTCACCAGACTCAAGCGCGGGTTTCAGTCCGGCAATAACGGCATCCACCGGTTTGCCTGCCGGCACCATCATCATTACACGGTGAGGTTTCTCCATGTTGGCGAAGAAATCTCCCAGAATCCAGTAGCCCGTCACCCGGTCACCGCCGACCTCGTTCAGTGCTGCAACCTTCTCCCGGTCCAAATCATAACCCGCCACCCGGAAGCCATTGCGCGCCATATTCAACGCAAGCATCCGGCCCATTACACCCAATCCTACAATACCTATGTGTGCCTTTTCCATAGTTACTACCTTTCCCTCGTTATGAGAATTGCGAATTACGAATAGCGAATTACGATGAGATTTGTAATTTGCTGTTTGCTATTTGCCATTCGCTATTCGCTATTCGTAATTCTTTAGTTGAACGACTTCCCCATATCCGCCTCAACCTGCTCCACGACTTCTTTCTTAAACGTAGATGTCGCTATCAACTCTTGGAGCTTGGCTTCATAAGCCGCGCCATCCAATGGCATTGCTACCGGTTGTCCCAGGAATGAGGAGTAGAGCATCGCATTCGCTAATTCGACAGAGTTGATGCCTTCCGCGGCGGGAGCGATGAGGGCCGCGCCACTCATAATCGCGTCGGCGAAGTTTTCGAGGACTTCGCTATGTTGGCCGCCGTGGTGTTCAAAAGTATAAGTCTCCACCTCGGTGCCGGGGCGCGCGAAAGATTCAGGAGAAGTGCGTAGGAATTCAGACGCGGGAACCTCGTTCCGTGTGAACGTGATCTCATTACCTTCGTAGACCAACTTGCCGTTATCACCTACGATCTCCAAGCGGTTTGTGCCTGGAGCCTCACCTGTCGAGGTAACAAAGAGGCCCGTGCAGCCGCTGGAATACTCCATAAAGGCCGTAACCTCGTCCTCGACCTCAATGGTATGATGCTTGCCAATGTTACAGAAACCGTGCATTTTAACCGGCATTCCCGTGATCCATTGAAGCAGGTCAAGGTTGTGAGGACACTGGTTGAGCAGCACGCCGCCGCCCTCGCCCCCCCACGTCGCCCGCCAACCGCCGGAGTCGTAATACGCCTGCGTGCGGAACCAGTTGGTGATGATCCAGGTCACGCGCTGCAAGGTACCCAGTTCGCCCGACTGCACCATCTCCCGGATCTTCTGATAGTATGGATCGGTGCGTTGGTTGAACATCGCGGCAAACACCATCTCCGGGTTGCGCTCGTGGGCGGCGATCAGCCGCTCGCAGTCGGCCTTGTGGACCGAGATGGGCTTCTCCACCAACACGTGATGGCCCGAATCCAGCGCGGCGATGCCGATGGTGGTGTGGAAGTAGTGCGGCGTGCCGATGATAACCGCATCACAGACCTTATCCGCCAACAGTGTATCCGAATCGTAGTAGGCTTTGACGCCATACTTCTCAGCAGCAGCGTCCGCCTTCTCCGGCACAATGTCGCAGACCGCGACCAGTTCAACCTTAGGTTCGTGTTCAATATTGCGTAAGTGTAAATTCCCGATGTTTCCGATGCCGATAACGGCGAGTTTGACTTTGTCCATAATTTGACTCCTTTAAAGTTTGATTATTTGCCATGTTTACGCCTTCAGAGAATGTAATGATTATTCCATAGTTCCTTGCTCAAATAAGGACTTGACTGTTGGGTGACACAAATAAATCAATCCTCTTACACAAAATATACCCAACAGAATTTCAAGAATTCGTTTCCAAACTATCTCGGTGGTAACTGCAGATACAAAAGTTACTACCGAAACTATCAACAAAATAGAAATAGCGAGGAAGTGTCCAAGTTCACTCAATTGCCAGAGCTGGATACCCACGAATATAAACAACACCCCCATTCCTACAAACATATCAGCGAATGGTTCGACAGCATTAAACTCTACCCAATTTGCCATAAGTAAATACTGCCCACCAGTCCAAACTATGTATATCAACAACGATGTACCCAGAATAACAAAAACTATCCCTAAGAGGCGTACTATGAAGTGTACCTGGTGTTTATCTACGTTAATAGCACGGATACAGTTTGCTAGAAAACGTCGGAGAACTTGACCGTAATACGCTATACTAAATCCTACAATTGCGCCGAGTAAGCCTAAAACTGCACTGAGTAAAGGGATCTGCCACTTATTGAAGGTCAGAATTCCCAGGCAAGGCCCCAATGTCGCAGCTAACCACATCCCACAACGTACCTTGTGCGGCATTTCAAATACTGCTAATGCTTGATCAAGGAGTTTAAAAATAAGAGCAACAAGTAAGATCACCCCAAAGGCAATAAGTGCTCCGCTTTCTTTGGATATTTCGGGGGAAACCGACATCAATATACATGCGTACAAAAAGAAACGGCTAAAACCTATTGTAGATGGGGGATGTTCTTGACTATCTGACATACTTGTCTTGCTCCTCAAAAAAGCCATTTACATTCAGCATATTATATATAGAACTTATCTATATACAGGACATTTTTCAAAGGGTAACATCTTTTACTTCCCTTTTGCTAGCGACTTGCGTTTAATAGACCTCGTCGTGCGTGCCAATATCAAGTAATACAATCACTTCACCATCATTATCAGGTGCTGGTTCAATCGAAAACACAACCCGACAATCATAACCACAACTGCAGGCGCGCAAATTTTCCAAAACGTCACTCAATTTGTGAGTTCCAAGCGATACTGTAAAGACATCTTCCTGCATCGCCTGCAAGATCTTCGTGATGCGTTGTTGTAATTTCGCATCACGACGTGCAAACTTACGGAATGCGCGTCTGAATTTCGGTGTTAGGACCAATTTGCGATTCACGCTTGATCATCCTGTGCTTCTTGTAATAATTCAGTGATCACTTCTTGAGCAGACTGTGGTTTGAAATGTCCCTCACGAAAAGCAGCTAAAGATTCTTGAGCATCTTGTGCGATCTCAAGACGGCGGTTTTGAATGTGCCAGCTACGAAGCAAATCCGCCAGCATTTCCTGTTGTTCAATGGGGAATTCTCTTACAGTATCCACAATTTGTTCAAAAGTTATCGTCATTGTTTCACCTTCTTGAATAGTGAGTGTATTTTTATGCAGGTTAATCACCAGCTAATACAACTTGGAAAGATTGTCCCAACGGTTGGAATTCACTGATGTCTTGCCGGCTTAACTTTGCTCGGATTTGCTCGAACTGGCTAATGGTGTCTTTTGAATACAAACGTTCTCCGCAATGCAGACATACCTCCGCTTTAACACGGATGACGGCTGTATGCTTACCGCCACGCAGCAGTTTTTCTACTTCTTTTTCTACTACCTCTCCTCCGCATACTGGACATTTTTCAAATGGTAGCATCTTTTGGCCTCCTTTTACGCCAATTAACCCAACGGTTTGGGTCTGGACGATAAACAGTAATGAGTACCGCCCATCCATTATCTTTATTATAAGCCCATACATGTGAATGGGTTCTTTACGAAATGTTTCTCCGTAAATCAAACAACTAGGATAAGGTTTATCTGTAGGATAATCTTCAATAACCTCACCTTGAAAGACACTTATGAAAACTTCATCAAATGTCAGCCGATCATCTTGAGCTTCCTCATCGGCATGGTGAGTAATCCTCACCTGGTTATGGCGTATGGCTTTGATAAGGTCTTGTATTTTCACCTAAAAATACCTTTATATAGATGTGGGTTTCTCGCTTTCCAGTCGATGCAGCATTTCTCCCGCGCGAGGCACAAGCAAAATGCCCTCATCCTCGCGCCCCTTCCACTCATCCAGATTAATGTCATCAGGATTCATATAGCCCAAATTCACCTTTTCGCACCGTTCCTTCGGCACGCCTGTCGCCAGGGTCACCTTGATGCGCGGTGTCTCTATACCCGTCTCAGCATCGTATGCCCCCATACCACTCACGTGTGTGGAGTGCGCCAACACGCCCCACGGATAATCCTTGAATTTCTCCCATTGCTTGAGGAAATAGTCGCGGCAGTGATAGCCTACCTCGTCGAGGATATGGCCGTGTGTGTAGGAAATCTCGTCAATGTGCGGCGCGTAGATGATGACCTCGCCCCCGTCGGCAACGACCGGCTCCATCTTGTACATCCCTTTCGCTGCCGTCCAGATGTCGTCGTACAGCTCCGGCATCACGCTCAGCACGCGCTTGAACGGCTTCTCGACGTAGATGACGTGGTGCTGTGCTGATAAGTCCGCTGCCGCATCATAAGCCGTCTCTGGTGTACCGAAATACAGTCCGACCAAATCGTGATGTCCTTTAACCACCATACTAAAGCATAATTTTGGTACGTCAATGAAGGAGGCAGCGCGATTGATGGTCTCGCGCACCGGGGTACTCTTTGTCCCGATGACCTTCCAACTGGTGATAACGGCCCCTAGCCAGTGCGAGAAGTTGATGACCTCCGGGCCGGCGACGCCGGGGAAGAAGTATTTGTTGCCGCCGGAGAACCCCACGACCTCGTGGGGGAACGTCGGCCCGCAGATGATAACCTGGTCGTAGTCCCAGAGCAGCTTGTTGACCGTGACGGGGACTTCCATCCGCATCAAGCCGCCCGTAAGCTCCTCAATTTCATCTTCCGAAATCGTGCCGATGTGCTTGAAAGTCTCCACCTTCTCCCACTCATGGTTGAAAATGTTGACCTTGGCGTATTTCGCAGCCTTCTCCTCAACCGTGAGGCCAAAGAGCTTCAACAACGCTGCCTCATCCATCGCCATGTGTGTGCCCAGCGCAATGAGGTAATCCAGTGCAGCTACCTTTTCCCCAAGCGCGTCGTAGAACACACGGAACATCATATCCATTGGTGCGGAACGGGTGCTGTCGGGCGTGATAAACAGCACGCGCTTACCCGTCATATCGTGCTGCGCAAACGCTTCTGCCACAATCTCTCGCACTTCGGTTTCGGTCAGTGTTTTGTCTGTATACCCTTTACCTGTTACCATTACACTCCTTATCTGTACCGTTAATCTTTTCTCTACCAGCGACAGCACCTCATCGGCCATACGCAAGGTCTCTTGTGCTACGGGCTGTGTATAAATGCGCGCGGGGATGCTGTCTGGCACTCCATTCGGATAACGCGTTGGGATGTAGGCATCCAACGGAGCCACCGTTTAGCGTAAAACTTCAAAGTCGGCGTCAAACTCAGCGGCCCAGCGACATAACACCTCTACCGAGTGCCCGATCACAAACTCTTCCCCTTGTGCGTATAAAAAAGCTTTGAGAGCTTTCTCCGCGACCTGTTGGGCAATAAAACAGGCAAGGTGATAGCTGCCGCCATCTAGGAGTAATTGCGCTCCTTTGCGATCTGCTTGCGCTTGTGCTAACCAGCGTTGTCCTTCTGCTTCTGCCTTACGCTTCATAAAGCACCTTCCCTTGGGCTAAGGCCCGTTGTATAAATGGTGTCTGTCTCATACGCTGCATTTCGTCCGGTGTGTACACTAACAAATCCACCGCAATTTGGGGAGCTAGCTGTTGGTATAGGGCAACTGTGCGATCCAGAAATGCCAAGGGTGTATCCCAGACGATCAACAAGTCCAAATCACTGCTTAGACCCGCTTCTCCTTTAGCTGCCGAACCAAAGACAACAACCTTTTGCACACCCACGGCCGCCGCTACTTTCGCCAGCCGCTGCATCTCCTGTGCTAACACATCCAGATGTTTGCGTTTGCGTGCTCTTAACGCCTGTCTAGCTCGCTGTGTGGTCTCAATCCCCATTGCTTTCACGTATATCTTTGACTGCTGTACATCCACAGTTCTTCCCGAACGTAATTCGTGATTCGTAACTCATTCTCCGATGTCTCGCGCATTACGTCTCACATCTCACGCCCTCACATGCATATCCCCATACACGACCCACTTATACGTCGTCAACGCTTCCAAGCCCATCGGCCCACGGGCGTGGAGCTTTTGAGTGCTGACGGCGACTTCCGCGCCCAGGCCAAACTGCCCACCATCGTTGAAGCGGGTGCTGGCGTTAACGAAGACCGCTGCTGAATCAATCTCGTTAACAAAGCGGGTAGCGTGTTTCCAATCATTGGTGAGGATACCGTCGGAGTGTCCTGTGCCGTGGGTTTGGATATGGGTGATGGCTTCATCTAAATTATCTACGAGTCTCACGCTAAGCGTGAGGGAAAGCCATTCCTGGTCAAAATCCTCCGGTCTGGCTTCAATTACTGTAGTCTTTTCCTGTGTGTAAAGGATAGTGAAGGCCGGCCCATCCGCATAAAATTTGACACCGTGCGGATTTAGGCGTGCAGCAAGCTTAGGCAAGAAAGAAGATGCTATATCCACATGGACTAATAGGGTATCCAACGCATTGCAGACGCTAGGCCGTTGCACTTTGGAATTTTCAATAACGTTGAGTGCACCTTCAACGTCCGCGCCGGGTTCCACGTACAAGTGGCAGATGCCCAAGCCCCCGGTGATGACGGGGATCGTGCTTTGCTCGCGGCAGAGTTTGTGCAGTCCCGCGCCCCCACGCGGGATGATCATATCTACGTAAGCATCCAGGTGCAATAGCTCTGTGACCAGCGCGCGGTCGGGATTGGCGATATATTGGACGGCATCACGGGGTATCCTCTGGTTTGCCAGCGCAGTTTGGATCACCTGGACAAGAGCAAGGTTACTGCGCAGGGTCTCACTGCCGCCGCGCAAGATGACGGCATTGCCGGTTTTGAGGCTTAAGGTAGCAATGTCAATGGTGACATTAGGCCGTGCCTCATAGATGACGCCCAACACCCCGATAGGGGTGCGACGACGACTCAGGCGAATTCCATTAGGTAACACGCGCCCTTCAATTTCGGCGCCCACCGGATCGGACAGGGTAGCGACGTTACGTGTGTCGGCAGCCAGCCCGGCCATACGTTTTTCGGTCAGCAGCAGCCGGTCCAGCAGGGCATCACTTAACCCCTTAGCACGTCCATCCTCAATATCCAGCGCATTTTGAGCCAATACCATCTCTGCTTGTGCCTCAATCTCATCCGCAATCGCCTGCAACGCGGCATTCTTCTGATCCGTCGTCAACTTCGCCAACTCCCGGCTTGCCCCTCGCGCCGCTTTCCCCATCGCCGCCAAATCTACAGCAATCCTTTTCATCATACCTTCCCCCCTCTCGCTTCATAAACTCAAAACTTCGCAATTCCCCATTCGCTATTCGCTATTCGCTATTCCCCACTCCTCATTCCCTACAACAGTATAAGATCATTTCTATGAATTGCCACTACCCCGTATGTATATCCTAATATATCAGGAATAGCATCTGAGTGATGTCCCTTAATGCGGTCCATATCTTGACTTGGGTAACGGGCGATGCCGCGCGCGAATTCTAACCCATTGGTCTCGATAATGGAAACAGTATCACCACGATCAAATTCACCTTCAATAGCGACGATACCCGCCGAGAGCAGACTGCGCCCCCGATGGCACAAAGCGTGCCGCGCGCCTGCATCCACCACGATGTGCCCAGAGTTGACTGCGCCGGCCAGTACCCACCGTTTGCGATTTTCTGGCGGTGTGTCAATTGCCGGAATGTGCGTTCCCAGATTTTCTCCCTGGAGAACCCGCACCAGTACATTAGGAATCTTGCCATCGGTGATGATGACGTGTGTTCCAGCGCGGCGGGCAACGGTGGCGGCCTCAATCTTCGTGATCATCCCACCTACACCCAACCCACTGCGGCTGCCGCCTGCCAGCGCGCGCAACTTATCATCAATAACGTCGACTTCGGTGATTAACTTGGCATTGGGGGTCTCACGCGGGTCGGCGGTAAACAATCCCGCTTGATCGGTCAGCAGGATGAGCAAATCTGCACTGGTAAGCACTGCAACAAGAGCTGAAAGGTTATCGTTGTCACCGATTTTGATTTCTTCGGTAGCGACAGCATCATTCTCGTTAATGATAGGGACAATGTGGTTCTCGATGAGTGTATGTAACGTATCCTGGGCATTGAGGAACCGGTGCCGGCTTTCGACATCACCGTGCGTGAGCAGGATTTGCCCAACGTGAATGCCGTAGATTTCAAAGAATCGTTCCCACATCAACATCAGACGGCTCTGTCCCACGGCAGCAAGCATCTGTTTGCTGGCCACAGTTGCGGGCAATTCCGGGAATCCTAATCGTTCACGTCCCGCTGCCACTGCCCCTGATGTGCAGACAATCAGCTCATAGCCCCGGTGATACAACTCCGCGCACTGGCGTGCTATATCCACCATTTGTGGCGGGCTTAGCCTTCGCGTTCCCCCTGTCAACACGCTGGTACCGAGCTTAATCACGACGCGGCGATGGGCCTGCAGTTCTCCAAATCTGCGAACGCTGGCTGTAGATTGCACTGAATCCGTAGTTTGATTGATCATAATATTACTTTTTTTGCGCTGATTTGCTCATCTCTTCCACAGAAACACTTTTTGTCTTAATCTCCAGGTATTGCACGCGCGTCCCTGCGAATCAATGCCGGTGAAAAAACTACACTGAACTTGCAACACTTAACTCCTGACTCTTGACTTGTTCTTGACTTGCTTGCTAAAAAGTGCTATGATGTTCGTGAACGTTCACGTTACCGCTCACGGTGCCTCTATTATAGCAGGAGAAGAATGAATCGCAATCGGGTAACCATTAAGGATGTAGCCCGGGCAGCCGGGGTATCGCGCCAGACAGTTTCGCGCGCAATCAATGATCGGGGCGAGATCAGCGAGGAGACCCGCGATCGCGTGCTGAGTATCGCCAAAGAGATGGGCTACCGGCCTAGCAGTATTGCCCGGGGGTTAGCTACACAGCGCACCGGTACTCTGGGATTGGTGGTTCCTGACGTGGCGAATCCCTTTTTCGCCGATGTCGCACAGGGAGCCGAGCACGCTGCCTACGCGGAAGGTTACAGCGTTTTTCTCTGCAATACCAATGAGGACCCTCAACGGGAGCTGGCTGTTTTGCAATCTCTTGAGGAAAAGCGGGTGGATGGCGTGGTATTGTGCAGTTCGCGGCTTGAGGAAAATGAATTACGCGAGGCCTTAACACATCAAACCGCAGTGGTTTTATTAAATCGCTGGTTGGGTGATAGTAATGTTGGCACGGTGTTGATTGATGATGAATATGGCGGACGGCTTGCAACCGAGCATTTACTACAAACCGGACATCACATGGTAGGATTTTTGGCCGGCCCCCCTGCTTCTCGTAGTGGACGCCGGCGGGCAAAAGGCTATCGTGCCGCGATGATACGCGCAGGCAGTGGTGATCCGGAAGCTTGGATTTTGCATTGTATTCCAACGGTGGAAGGGGGACGGATCGCGGCCCGGCAGTTTTTAACGGCCTATCCTCAAGTAGACGCGTTTTTTTGTTACAATGACCTGGTGGCTGTGGGCGCGCTCAAGGCGTCATTGGAACTGGGGCGCAGTATTCCCGATGAGTTGGCGATCATTGGCTTTGATGACATCCCCCTCGCGGCCCTGGTGACACCCGCATTGACCACGTGTCACGTTCCCCGTTATGAACTCGGCAGACAAGCGATGCAGTTATTACTAGATCGCATTGACGGCTGTACCGACATGTGCCGGGAGCTTCTCGTCCAACCCGAACTTATCATCCGCGATAGCGCATTATAATATGAGTGTGTTTCATTTGAATTTTTCATTAACACACCGCGTTCACCAGCAGTTCGATGAAAATTTATGGCCTAAAGGCCAAGATATAAAGGGGTAGGGTTGCGGGCGGAGTACCGCCCGCAACCCTACCCTCTTTTACCTACCGCTTTAGCGGT
>JAFGFI010000090.1 GCA_016931185.1 Anaerolineae bacterium | reverse complement strand
TCCTGGATCAGTTTGCCGAGCCGTCGCCCCCGCTGCTGCGCTATGTCGGCCTATTACCGAATTAATTTCTTAAAGTTCATTAGCCGCCAGGAAAAGAGGGTATTTTTTTCCCTTCTCTTTTTCGCCCCGTGGGGGCGAAAAAGAGAAATTCACGTGATAGGTAGCAACTTGGGTTAAATATAACGGAGGGCAATGATGAAAATACGCTTGAGTATAATGCTAGGTGTGTTATGTATTGTGACGGCCTGTACAGTGCGTGCTGCGAATCCTGCCATGCCTCTGACTCCCGCCGAGGTGCATTTTGAGAAACCTACCCCTTATACCGCTGCCGCATTATCGGATATAGATTGGGAAGATCGTGACATCTTCCTGTCCGGATTGATCACGGCTGAACAGTCGGTATTGGATGAACTGCCGGATGCAAGTGTGTACCACATCGATCTCAAAATTACTGCTGATTATCACACTTTACAAGGTCATGAAGCTGTCAAATATACAAATCAGGAAACCGTAGCCCTGGATGAGATCTACTTTCGCCTGTTTGCCAACACGGCCGGCGGCGTCTCTACCGTTACAGCGCTTCAAGTCGATGGACAAACAGTTGAACCACAATACGAGTTTGACGATAGCGCCCTGCGTGTTGTGCTTCCCTCTCCGTTAGCGCCAGGGACATCCGTAATCGTGCAAATGGATTTCACGGTGGAGATTGCCCAGGAGATGGGAGGGAATTACGGACTGTTTGGTTACTTTGATGATGTGCTTGTGCTGGACGAATTTTATCCTGTCATTCCGGTCTACGATGATGAGGGCTGGAATGTGGAATCTCCGCCCCCCAACGCAGATTTATCCTATGTTGATGCCAGTTTTTACCTGGTGCGCGTGACTGCGCCGCTGGCTTTACAACTCATAGGATCTGGCGTTCAGGTCGAAGAGATTGTCGATGAAGAGGCAAAGACACGAACGGCCATATTTGCCGCCGGCCCACAACGGGATTTTTACATCGCCGGCAGCGAACTTTATACGGTGTTCAGTGATACTATCGGTGAAACGACGGTGAACAGCTATACGTTTGCGAAATGGCAAAAGCACGGAAAACTGGCGTTGCAAAATGCCATCAACGCCATTAAGGTTTTTAACGAACGATTCGGCACTTACCCTTATACCGAGTTAGATGTGGTCAGCACGCCGATGCAGGCAGGGGGGATGGAATATCCGGGTGTGATTGCAATTACGCTAACGCGCTACGATCCACAGGACAAAAGCAGTGGATACTCTTCCCAGGTACTCTTGGAAACCACGATTGCGCACGAAGTCGCGCACCAGTGGTTTTACAATGTAGTGGGCAATGATCAAATTGATGAACCCTGGCTTGATGAAGCTATGGCACAATACCTCACCGGTCTATATTACACAGATATACAAGGGGAAGTGGCCGCGCAAAACTACCGGCAATCCTGGCATGAGCGCTGGGATCGCGTGGGCCGGGATGAAATTCCTATTGGGTTGCCGGCAGGGGAGTACGTAAACCGCGAGTATGGCGCGATTGTCTACGGGCGCGGGCCGCTTTTTATCCAGGCATTAGCACAGGAAATGGGACAGCTCACTTTTGATGCCTTCATACGCGACTATTACCAGACGCATAAATGGGGCATTGCCACCGGAGAAGTCTTCAAATCCATGGCGGAACAGCATTGCGATTGTAATCTGGATGAACTGTTTGGCACGTGGGTGAATACGGAATAACATGTAAGGATAGGGGATGGTTCAAGTGTCCTACTATTAAAATCCTGCCTTTCGCTGCGCTTCATTTAACACGGTTTGTGCATCTTCACCACTGCGGATTTTGGAGAGGGCTTCGTTGAGCGCGCTGCTAATCATACCCCATCTGTTGCCAAAGTCCCCTTCCAGATTCAGTGAAAAAGGAATCATATTGGCTATAGCTTCATTGGCAACGATTACAATGTCGCTCCCCATGCGATCTGCATACGCGGTGGATTCCGCTATAGACCGGCGCGCGGGGATAAGGTTCGGATAGATTTGTGCACTGAGGAACTTCATCCACTCCCAACTGGCATCAACATGCGTTGTTTGAGAGGAAAGGTATAACACACTGATCGTCGCCATAGATGTACTTTGCGCATCACGGGGCAACGGCGCGATGCCCCAATATGCTTCCCGGTCGTCGGAGAACCAGCCCATCCATATTCCAAACTTGCCCTCTTCAATACCGGTCAACGGGTAAGGGGTGGAGCGTTCTCCCACCATCGGCGCGACGTGATGGCGATGGATAAGCGCACCATACCACGCCAGGGCTTCTACAGTCAACGGTTCATTAAATGTAGGGTGTGTGGGCGAGTTCAGATCGTCGAACATACGCCCTCCATGCTGGTAGATGAACATCATCGGCTCCAAAAGCCCAAAATCCCCTGTGTCATGATACGCATATCCAAAAATACCGTTATCTGGATGACTGATCGCGGCTGCCCGTTCCAGGAAATCCTGCCACGTCCATCCGATCTGGGGATAGGGAACATTATACTGATCAAACAAGCGTTTGTTGTAGTGCATCACTATCACATCTACCCCCACGGGCAGTCCCCAATATAAGCCTTCCCCACTTACCGCCGTTGCCGTACCGGGGTAAAAATCATCCCAATTCAGATCCTCATCTCTTTCGACGAGCGCGTTAAGGTTAGCTACCCATCCTTCCGCCAAGAAGAAATCAAGCTCAAACTGTGACGCTGCAAAGACATCTATATCCTCAAAGTTCGCGCGGTACACATTGCGCCAGCTTACCAATTCTACGGTGATGTGAGGGTAATCCTTATTAAATTCTTCAATTAACGATTGATAATACGCCGTATCCTCCTCACCATACACAAACTTAATGGTTACCGGTTCTTTGGGCGCCAGGTTAGGGAGTTCCAGACAGCCTGATAACACGATACACAGAGATATTGCTATGAATGGACAAAGTATACGCTTATATGACATTCTTTATCAATTCTCCTAATTGCAAGCATCTCGCACAGCCGTGCGGGCAGACTTTCCAGTCCGTTCTACACTTCTAAAATCCAGATTTATCCTGCGCTGCATCCAATGCAGCGGCAGGTATTTCTCCGCCGCGAATGGCCTCAAATGCTTCTTGAAGGGCTTCTAAGGGTTGCTCAAAGCCGAGGAGGTCCGGGTTGACCAGAATCGCGCCATCCACTGCGGCGCGAGCAATCCCGGCAAATTCTGCCCCGACACTCAACTCGTATGCTTTGGATTCGGCCAATGCGCGCCGGGCCGGAATCTGGTAATAGGGCATTTGCTCGCTGAGAAACTTGACCCACAGCCAACATTCATCTGGGTGTGTAGTGTGTGTAGAAATAAACACTCCGTTCGCCATCGCCAGAGAGACCGCAACCTGGTCCTGGGGCAAAGGTACCACGCCCCAATTCATCCGCCACGCTACCGGCCATAACTCTCCTCCGCGTTCCGACCACATCCCAAGCCACATCCCAAATTTATTTTGAATAATACCTTGCCAGGGATAACGCGCCATCGTACTCGCCTGGTCGGGTGTAGGGGCGAGGTTGTGATCATACATCAAACCGGCATACCACTCCATTGCTTCGATGTTTAACGGTTCATTGAGCGTGGCCCTCGTAGGCGTTTGGATATCATCAAATATGCCCCCTCCATGTTGGTAAATGAACATGATAGGCTCGTAGATGGCATACATGTTTTCGTGATACAATGCATATCCAAATACCCCCGCGCCGGCATCCCGTATCCCCAACCCTCGCTCAACAAAATCCTGCCACGTCCAACCTATTTGCGGGTAGGCGATGTGATACTGATCAAAGAGATCTTTGTTATAGTACATCACCATCATATCCATACCAAATGGAACCGCCCACTGTTTTCCCTCAGACATAAATACCTGAGTGGCATTCGGATAGAAGCCTGCTAACTCAAATTCCTCATCCTGCTCTATAAACGAGGAAAGGGGGAGCATCGAATTCTGCGCCAGAAGTTGAGGGATATCGAACTGGCTGGCGATAAACACATCATTCTCCGCAATCGTAGATAGAGAAGAATTCTCCACCAACTCAATCGTGATATGGGAATTTTGCTCCTGGAACTGTTGCGCCCACGTCTCATATTGCCCGGCTTCATCCTCCGGATGCGCAAACTGAATCGTGACCGGCTCGGGTGTAGAGAAGAATTGAGCACAGCCGGAAAATATAATCCCCACAGCTAAAACAAAACATGCAAATTTTATCCTTTTTAACATATACACTCCTTTCATCCTTAGCTCAAATACAATTTTAGATTCTAGCTACCGGACACTTTTTCACAGCGGAGTATTTAGCCGCAATTGGGTTGGATCGTGCGACTAAAATCGCTTTTAAGTAGGTATTTTTTGATTGCGAGCGTAGCTCGCAATCAAAAAATACCCTCTTTTCCGGCGGCTTT
>JAFGFI010000089.1 GCA_016931185.1 Anaerolineae bacterium | reverse complement strand
TCCGCGAAGTTGGGCGCGGCGGTGTGCCCGCTGCCGGTGATGACCGTGGTGCCGGTGACGACGAGCGTGAAGTCACCGGTGTAGATATCGGTGTCGTTCACGGTGACGACGGCATCCGTGAGGGTGAGGGTGTAGGGCGCGGTAGACGTGAGTTCGGCGGTGTAGGTGAGCCAGTCGGTGCCCGCGGCGAGACCGGAGAGAGCGGGGGCGTAAGTAGCGGTAGAACCCATTCCTGAAACACTGACTGCAAACTCCGTACCTAAGGCAAAAACATCAGCAGTGGCAGAATTATAAGGTATGGCTCTAATACTTCCTGTACTTAGATAGACTTCATTAGCATCATATAATGTAACAAAAGGAGTAACAAGAGTGATGAATTCAAGAGCATTTTGTCCACCAGAAACCCAATTCATATCAATATTACATACTGAAAAGGAGTAACTAGAAATAATATGCGAGAAATCACCAAGATAGTAATCAAAAGGTTCATATGCTATTCTTGAAGAAACAAAAGCTTGATCAAAATTGTCTGCCTCGTGTGTAAAAAACAATCTGAGATAGTTGTCAAATAACGGAGGATCAGTAAGAGCCAAGTAAGCCAGAATACCTGCCGACAATTCCACAGCCATAACCGTACCCCAGAACACGAATATATCCTGATGCAATCCATTAATCGCTACTGACTTCGCAATAACATCTTCTACGGCACCCCAAGCGACGTTAACAAAAATATCCACTGCAGATGCTTTTAAATTGAAACTATCGAAACCGAGTCCAATGGTAAGTCCTTGTATTAGTAGCGCTTGTATCCAATTTATCTCCGTAGTAAAACCCTTGAACCATGCAAAAATACCATACAGAGCTCCAGACAGGCCGGAGAGTTGCTTTGATACTGTCGGATATTTACTAATCGTATCTTGAACAATTTCAGCAAAACCATGCAATCCATTTTCCATCACGCCAATAGTACTACCGTCTGATTCGATCTCGAGCCAACCAACCGTTTCCGTGCCATCACCAAGGATAACTGCGGATAATGGCACAATAACCAAAACGTTGTTCTGAACTACTTGTGTAATTCGCGCCTTGGTTTCATCAGAAATATCAAGCAATGTCAGGTCATTTAGATTATCTGAACTGACCACAATGAGTGGGATATTTTCGGATTTTGCACGGGAAAAAACTGTCCCCACAGAAACACCTTGATTCCCAGTTATCTGTTCAAGGTGTGTTTGTTCCAAAATGGTCATAAATACACCTTGCAGTATTTTAGCAGTTAAGACGATATCCTGCGTCTGTCCAGGCGCAAGTAATACTCTTGATTCTATGTATTGTAAGTCAAGCGTTGTTTTGAATGTACCAGAGTAGATTTGTTGTGATGCAATGATAATCTGCGGTGTATTATGATATGATTTTGCCAATAACGTTTCATCAATGAATTGTTTGACCGCATCACTCTTTGCGTAAAAGGCAGTTTCAATAGCAAACATAGTATTAATCGAAGTACGCCGTAGTTTGTGTCTCATCTCGTTTGCGATAGCCTCCGCTTCAACATTGTCTGCATCATAATCTGAGGAAACAAGACAGCTATAATTTTCAGCTAAATCCCGATACAACAGCAAAGTTTCCTTCATGACATCCAACTGTTTGACTAAATTCGGAACAAATGATGATTCGATATCTACTGTAAACAATGTAAAATCATCTAACAATGGCTCTGTGCCAATATCCTCACCAACATTCAATACACTTGTTGTTTGCCTATTTTCAAAGCCAACTCTATCTACAATCTCCCGTTCATAATGCTGAATATTACCATCCACTCCCTTTACATCGAAAATCAACCACTCTCCCGTAGCTACAAATGTTCCAAATGGGAAATTAGATAACATTTCCTGAAATATATTCCCATTAATTACTCTTTCGAAATCCCCCACAGCAAAATAAGGCACATAAGTATGGTCCACGCGCCAGAATACAGCGCCACCTGTCTGATCGCTGTTCACAACGTGTCCTAACGTCACTGGTTCTCCTACCAATTCTACGGTATTGAAGGTATGGCTCAAGGGGTATGAATACGCCAGTTTGTTCTGCGAGGTATACAGAGGATAATAATGTTCCACCTTGACCATCATCGTCACCTTGTGTCGTAAGGCATCCGGTACTTCGGCAATTTGGTTCGTGCCGTCATCTGAGAGGGTCTCGTAAAACACATTCCCCGGCTGTGCATTTGCAAAGCAAGGATCGAGATCGATCCACCCCATGCCCAGTACATAAGCCTCCACCCACCAGTGGTCAAGCGTTTCTTCCAACAATTGTGGATCATTGGTCGGGGCTGCGACTTCAGTACCTGCCGGAATATGGCCGATGACGCCATCCGGTTCAGGAAACATCGAAAGGATGAGCGACTGTGCCGTCTCAGTAACCAATGTTCCATGTCGATAGCGCGCTGGAATACCGCTACCGCGCAGCATCGCGATCAAGAGACTGGCTTGATCCAGACTATTGCCCGCCTCACTCCACAACGTGCCGCGCGTCCCACGCAAAGAGCCTTTGTAGGATTCATAGCCCAAAGAACGCACGTACTCAAACATCGCCTGCCATTCATTATCCAGTTCAGCCGCCTTCTGTACCATATACTCATCGTAATAATCGGCATCCACCGTCCATACTAGCCATTGTTCAAAGCCATTGGGAACCAAGTGCATAGGGGCACTCGTCGCAGAGATAGCACGCCCTTGCAATATACCCCAGACCTGCGCCCCGGTATCCAGATCAGTAAAAGTGAGTATACTGGTCGGAATCTGTAAGCGCAAAGTTGCTGTAATGGAACTCAGCGGCGGCACGTCTCCCAGATTCCATACCAGAGCGTCCCCATCACGATCGGGCATAGGATCAGCAGACAGAAATTTAGTGTTGTCCGGCAGTAAGTCATCGCTCAACAATACGTTATGAATAACGTTTGGATCCTGAGAGAAATCAATCGCGGAAACGGCCTTTATCGTATCAGTCACCGTGTCCGTGATCAGAATATCTGGCATAACAGTTGGTGCCTGATTATTGAGTACTGTAAAGGTAATGATCAAAGTATTCGAAACCGCATTGCTGGCAGCATAAGCTGATTGCACACGCGAAATACTGATCGGGTTCATCACGATGGGGGGAGCAAAGTCTTCCTCCGCTACCTGGAAAGCATTGGCGTTTAGCAAAAAGCCTATCGGTTCACCATCAGGACCGATAGAAGGCATCACATCAACTACCTCTTCTGGCAAACTCTCCGAAACAGGGGAACGCACGCCCACTGGCGATATTGAGTCTGGAGCCAATAATCCTAACTGCTCCATCATTCCAAGATAAGCAGATGTTGCCTTTGGCAAGCGTCGAACAATGGGTATAGACGAAGTCGCTGCTATCGCAACAATGAGAATAGAACTGATTAAACGATATAATAAGCCACCCAAGAAATTGCAAAGCATACTTTTCTCCTCATAGTAGATCAATTTTTATCAAAGTTTATTTTTATCGGTTTTGTTCAATAGATCACTTTATTTCTTCTTTTTCTGATCGTTTCATAAAAGGGAAATTAATGTCAGGTGCATATCGTTTGACCCATTTGCGAACAATTAGGGATGATAAAACGATAATCAAAACCTCAAATTGGATAATGAGAAAATAGACTAACCAAGAATCGCTCTGAAACACCCCTTTAGCTTTCATTTGGCGAACGCCTATCAGCCAACTAAAAAGAATTGTAAAACAACCCATACGATACGCATAATATGCGACGGAATTGCCAAAACTGCTTCCGCGTACAGTAATTACCATCGCGCCACTAATCACAATAAACGCAATTCCCAAAATAGTGCATGCAACCCACCCAAACAAATCAACAAGCAGTAAGTTTTCCATATTTTTACCTCCTAATTATTGTATTAGCAAAACAGATTTAGATATACAAATGGGGCAATATCCCATCCCAGAGTGTAAAGCACCGAGAAATCCTTAGTTATTTTGGTATAACCCTTAATCATCACCCAACCACCAAATACTCACACTCGGCGCCACATTCGCCACCGCCACCACCACCCCAGCCTCCACGCTCAACCCCGTCGTATCCGTCACCGTCAGCGTCACCGTAAAGGCGGCAGGGGGACTGCCTGCGGCAATGAAATTGCCGCCGCCGTTATCGCCGTAGGCGTGCGTGGGCGTCAGTGTGCCGCTCACGGTCGTGCCGTCGCCGAAGTCCCAGGCCAGCGTATGGCCGGTGGGGGTGTCGGTGTCGGTGAGCACGGCCATCAAATCCTGATGGTGGTCATTGGCCAGATCGGCAAATTCGGCATCCGCCGGAATATGACCGATGATACCTTGTACATCAGGGAACATCGAGAGGATAAGCGCCTGTGCCGTGCCGGTGATCAACGTGCCATGGCGGTAGCGCGCCGGGATGCCGCTGCCGCGCAACATAGCAATCAGCAAGCTGGCTTGATCCAAACTATTACCCGCCTCGCTCCACAAGGTACCGCGCGTCCCGCGCAAAGAACCTTTGTAAGACTCGTAGCCCAAGGAGCGTGCGTATGCAAACATTGCCTGCCATTCGTTACCCAGTTCGGAAGCTTTCTGCACCAGATATGCGTCATAATAGTTAGCGTCTACTGTCCACACCAGCCACTGTGCTAACTCGTCGGGGGCAAGGTGCGTGGGACTCGTCTCTGCAAAGACGGTGCGTCCCTGCAATGTCCCCCAAACTTCAGCCCCGGTATCCAAATGGGTGAAGGTGACTACACTAGTTGGAACCTGCAAACGCAATGTGGCGGTGAGAATCCCCAGTGGCGGTACATCACCCAGATTCCAAGCTAAACTATCTGCACTGCGGTCAGGCACAGGCTCAGCAGAAAGATATGCAGCATTGTCCGGTAATAGAACATCCGTCAGCAACACATTGCGAATAGCATTGGAGTCCTGGGAAAAATCAAGCGCGGATATCGCCGCGAGCGTATCTGTGATTGTCGCGGTGACAGGGATATCCGGCACAATGCTAGGTGACTGGTTATTTGTCACAGTAAAAGTGATGATCAGTGTATTCGAGATCGCGTTACTTGCGGCATAGGCTGATTGTATACGCGAAACGCTGATTGGATTAAGCACACTAGGTGGGGCAAAGTCTTCCGCGTTCATTTGGAGAACACTAGCATTAAGCAAGAAACCCACTGGTTCGCCATTTTGACTGATTGAGGGCATAAAATCCGCTATTTCCTCTGACACATCCTGTGGGACAACCGGACGACCACTCTTCAATAAGGTAGTGTTGGAGGACAACAAACCTATTCGTTGCATCATCTCCAAATAAGCGGACATAGCTTTGGGTAAATGTTGAGCCAAAGGAATGCTTGATGTGGTGGTAATGGCCACAATGAGTATAGAAGCTATAAACTTATACGCAATACTTCCCAGTAAACTATTAACCATAATTTATCATCCTTTTCTGAATATAGAACTTGGTGATTATCTAAGGAGTCACCATAAGCTTCACTCACCAATAATGATGAAATGGTGACACAGCGATTTTGTAATTTGTGATTTGCGATTTGTTATTTACGGAAGAGTAAATGAGCTAAGGCACCATGACTTATTTCGGCACCATCCAGACCCTAGAGTAAATGATTCGTGATAACCCTTATTATTTTTTCTGCGTAAGTTCCAGGCTGCAAAGTTCAATCCTTGGTCATTAATTGTTTTAATTTAAGACTCAAAATGTCACAGCCCGCCAGAATGAGCACCTGAGGCGGAGAAAGAGTTAACATTTCCAACCGTAGCATCATAATCAGAACAAGATAAGGAGCTATGTGAAGAAAGATATCTATAACAAACAATGTTGTTATTATTATTACTCCCTCTTTTAGTTTTTTTATAGAATGCGAAACCCATACAAGCAGGAATCTCGCACAGAAAACCACACATACCATTATATAAAACATCATAACCTCCCTCACTTTCACATTACTCTAGCAGAATTACTCATCGCGTAATCTTGTTTGTGTTTTTGTTTGACAAAGATTCATAAAGAGTCTACTTCATTTTGTCATTATTCTTGTTCAATTTAATTAGTGGCAATAATCTGGCATGGTTCGAGTTAGATTGACACTTTACCTTTATTTAGCCTAGAAGTATCAGGCCATTCAAGGAATGGCACCTAACAAGCAAGGTTTCTGAACCTTGCCAATAATCCTTATGGCTTTCTATTTAATCATCCAGTCGCCAAATACTCACACTAGGCGCCACATTCCCCACCGCCACCACCATCCAATCCTGCGCGCTCAACCCCGTCGTATCCGTCACCGTCAGCGTCACAATGTATGTACCGTTGTCGCCATAGGCGTGCGTGGGGGTCAGGGTGCCGCTCGCGGTCGTGCCGTCGCCAAAGTCCCACAGCACCGTGTGCCCGGTGGGGGAGTCGGTGTCGGGGCGCGCGGTCATCAAATCCTGATGGTGGTCATTGACCGGGTCGGCTACCTCGGTACCCGCCGGAATATGTCCGATGACACCTTGTACCTCGGGGAACATCGAAAGGATAAGCGACTGTGCAGTTTCGGTTTCCAATGTTCCGTGTCGGTAACGCGCCGGGATGCCGCTGCCGCGCAGCATCGCGATCAAAAGACTGGCCTGATCTAGACTATTGCCCGCCTCACTCCACAATGTACCGCGTGTGCCACGTAAACTTCCTTTGTAGGATTCGTAGCCCAAGGAACGCACGTATTCCAACATCGCCTGCCAATCGTTGCCCAATTCAGAAGCCTTTTGAACCATATATTCATCGTAATAATCGGCATCTACTGTCCATATTAACCATTGATTAAAGTCATCAGGAGCCAAACGTGCAGGCCCACTTTCCGCAGACACCGTACGTCCTTGTAATGTTCCCCACGCTGCCGCACCAGTATCCAAATTAGTGAAAGTGAGCACACTAGTTGGAATCTGTACATACAAGGTCGCCGTGAGCGAACTCAGCGGTGGTATATTGCCCAAATTCCAGGCCAGACTATCTCCATCGCGATTAGGCATAGGATCCGCAGAGAGAAATGTGGCATTGGCAGGCAACAAATCATCAACCAACACCACATTGTGAATAACATTGGGATCCTGGGAAAAATCAATCGCGGATACTGCTTCCATAGTATCGGTCATTGTCGCTGTTACAGGGATTGCCGGCATCGTGACGGGTGCTTGATTATTTGTTACAGTAAAAGTGATAACCAAAGTATTAGACACGGCAGTTCCTGCTGTAAAAGCTGATTGCATTCGCGATATGCTTATAGGATTTACCAGACTTTGCGATTCAAAACTCTCTTCTGTCACCTGAAAAACATCACCATTGAGTAAAAAGCCCACTGGCTCACTATCCAAACCAGCATTTGATATCATATCTCCAAATACTTCTTGAGTAGTAGATTCCAGCGCGCTCAACTGTTGTGCTGTTTCCATCCTCGGCTCAGTTGCATTTGCCAACTGGTGCGTAGTGGGAATGGTTGACGTAGCTGTAATTGCTATAACTAATATGGAAGTGATTGTTTTATAAAGAACACTACCTAATAAATTGATGGACATATGTTAATTCTCCTATCATATTGAATT
>JAFGFI010000088.1 GCA_016931185.1 Anaerolineae bacterium | reverse complement strand
TCTCTATCTCCTAATAACATTATATTATTAAAAGTCCGTACAAATTTTGAAATAGAAACTAACTATTGTTAGTATGTGTGAATTCGCGCGAAAATTCTATCCCATTGCCTCAAATTTTCCTCGGATCGGCGATGACTCCCACCAGCACCGACGCCGCCACCGTTGCCGGGCTGGCCAGGTAAATAAAGGCATCTTTCGACCCCATCCGCCCCTTGAAATTGCGATTGGCCGTCGAAACGGTAACCTCGGCGGGAGCCATACAACCCTCGTGCGCACCCAGGCATGGGCCACAGCCGGGATTGAGCAAAGTCGCTCCCGCCGCTACCAGGTCATTGATGATACCCCGTTCCATCGCCGCCAACAGCACCGATCGTGACGCAGGCAACACCAACAGTCGCACACCCGGTGCGATGCGCTTGCCCCGCAAAATACCGGCGGCAATCTGTAGGTCCTCCAACCGTCCATTGGTACACGTTCCAATGACCCCCTGGTCAATTTTCGTACCTACAACCTCCGTTACCGGAACTACATTATCCACTGTGTGGGGTTTCGCCACCTGCGGCGCCAACCCACTCACATCATACTCGATTACGTGCATATAAGCAGCATCCGCATCGGCCAACACCCATGCTTCATTCTTCCCCTGCTCCCTTGCTCCCTCGCCCCGCTGCTTCTCCAGCCATCTCCACGTCACCGCATCCGGTTCCACAACCGCATTCTTCGCGCCCATCTCGGCGGCCATATTACACAACACCATCCGGCCGGCAATGCTCATCGCGCGAACCCCCTCGCCCGCGAATTCCACCGAACAATAATCCGCGCCGTCGGCCCGCAGGTCGCCGATAATATGCAATATGACATCTTTTGCCGACACCTGTAGGGGCAAAGTTCCGTTGATTACAATACGCAGCGACTCCGGCACACGCAGCCAGATTTTTCCCGTCGCCATAACGGCTGCGGCCTCCGTGCGTCCGATCCCCGCTGCAAATGCACCGAACGCACCGTGCGTCGGGGTATGAGAATCACTCCCCACAATGATCGCGCCGGGCCAGGCATGGCCTTTCTCTGGCAACACCTGATGGCAAATGCCCTCTCCAATATCGTAGAAGGCCGTAATGCCTTGCTCTACCACAAATTCGCGCGTAGCTTTGTGACTTACGGCGTAGGTTTCATTTGCCGCCGGCGTAACATGATCCAGCACAATGACATGCATAGCCGGATCGGCAACCCTGTTCACGCCGATTTTGCGAAACTTGGCAGCAATATCCGAAGTGTTATCGTGGGTGAGTAGTTTATCCGGTCTTACCGTCACAATCTGGCCCGGCACTACACTTTCTAATCCCGCTTTGCGGGCGAGCACTTTTTCTGCGAAGGTGTGTCCCATAATTTAACTCCTGTGATTCGGACATAGGTTCCTCGTTCCTAATTGCTTTCCATAGGCAAACAAATTCCCCGCCTGATAAATATCCATCTGTACTTGGGAAAAGGGTTGCGCTATAAACCACGTTTTGAGATCCCTGCACGCAATGAAACCGGCCGATAAGTCAATGTGTAATAGCTCACCTGTAGTGAACATATCATATATTTCTGTGAGATCATGTTTAATGATAATAGGCAAGCCACTGTTGATGGCATTGCGCTTGTAAATCGCCCCAAAGCTCTCGGCCACAATTGCACCAATATCAAGCGCGCGGAAACAATCCACGGCCTGTTGCCGCGATGACCCTGACCCGAAATTTCGTCCTGCCATCACGATATCACCGGGCTGTGCTTTTTGCGCGAAATCCTCCCACCCACGCAAATTATCCAGCGCATAGCATCCCATTTGCGCCACATCAGTGATATGCAAATAACGGTTATGAAAGATCATGTCGGTATCTATATCATCATAAAGGTTACCCTCTGGGGTACGTAATACCCACAGACGACCTTGAATTTGTACTGGCCTCATACACAACCTCCTGGATCGATTATACATTATTGTGATAGCGGTACCGTAATTTCCCCTCTCAACGCACTCCACGCCGCAGTGACAGGGCTGACGAGGTAAGTATCTCCACTTCCCTGTTTACCAGGAAAATTGCGGTTGCTGGTACTGAGGTTGACCTGCCCTTTGCCCGTCATCCCTAGATGCCCCGATGCACACCCACCACAGCCGGGATTGCTGATGATGAAGCCCGCGTCGAATAACGTTTGCAGCACGCCAGTTTGGAGCATCTGTCCATAAACCGTCCGCGTGGCCGGAACCACACTCGCCATCACGTGGGACGCGATACGTTTGCCGCGCACGACTTCCGCCACCGCCGCAAAATCCTCGAAACGCCCATTGGTGCAGGAACCGAGGAACACGCTGTCAATACGCTGCCCTGCCACCTCACGCACCGGCTTCACATTCGCCGGATTCGGCGGACACGCGATAAGGGGGCCAAGATCAGTGATGTCTACTGCTACGGTTTCGATGTATTCGGCATCAGGATCGGCATAATTCGGTGCAACTACTGATTGCCTCTGTAATTCGTAATTCGTAATTCGCCCATTTGCTGATGCACTCACCGGAAACCCAATGATCCCCCCCACTTCCGTCACCTGGCTCGCCAACGTGATACGGCCCGCTAAGTCTAGCGCATCAATCGCCGGACCGTAGAATTCGATAGCACGCCCCAACGCGCCCTGAGAACCAAGATTGCGCAGGATTGCCAACGTTAAATCGCGGGCGGTGCAGGGATAACGAAATTCGCCCTTTATGATGACCTTCATCGTCGGGGGCACCTCAAACCAGGTACGCCCGGTCTTGAAGGCAAATGCGATATCCTGGTCACCCATCCCCTGCCCGAACGACCCGACCGCACCGAGCATGTTGAGGTGGCTGTCAGTGCCGACGAATGTAGAGCCAGGGTAGGCCAATCCTTGCTCAATGGCAATATGAGAACCGATACCCGCATTCACGTCGAAGACTTCTATACCCTGTTCCCGCGCCCACTGGCGGCAAATCTGTTGGTTTTCCGCGTAAGGAATGTTACTGGGAGGCACCACAAGATCGAAGGTGAAAAAAGTTTTACCGGCATCCGCCACCGGTGCATCACCATAGTGTGCGCGGTAATTCTTGACAACATTGGCCCCGGCGAAATCTCGTGCAGAGCGCACATCCAGATCAAGCCAGATGATGTTACCGGGGGGCATGGAAGTATCCGGCACGCCATTTCCAGATGGCGTGCCATTCAGAAATGGCACAGTATGTGCCGCAAAGATTTTTTGGATGATAGTTTGTCCAGTCATTAAAGAACAACTCCCTTCTTCATCCTGAATTTTGCCTGTTAGTGTATCACATTTTCCCCGGTTTGCGTATTCTTGAACTCTTGATTCTTAAATTCCCGACACATGTCTTGACAAAGCGACAAAAAGCATTATACTGCGATTATAGAACTTTTGTTCTGAGAGGGTATGTATGATAACGACAAAAGGCAATTTGACGGTTTTATTAGGCAAACGCCAGATGATGACAGGTGAGCGATGGACACTCCGTCACTTGGCGCGGGAAGCAGAGGTGACAAAAGAGCTGGTCTATCGCTTGGATGCCGGTACAGCACGCTATGTGGATATTGATGCACTGGCGCGACTGTGTAAAATTCTTGGCTGTGATGTTGAAGATATACTGACACAGGATGGGCATAATGGTAGCACTCCCGAATCCTAACCCCTTTGATCTGCTGCCTATAGGCCTTTTCAACGTGCTAGGTTCCGGCGGCCAACAGCGTCACTATATGGCCATCTTACTCCGCATCTATAGACTGGCCGAGTTCAACCGTTTCGGGCTGACCCGCGAGCAGGTTGTAGCCGACATCGTAGATTATGTAACACACGAAGGGGCGGAAGCCGTGACACAAACCAACGCTGCAGATGGCGGTGCGGTAGACGGCGATGCCCCAGACATCAGCAATGCCCAGGAGTACGCCAGTTGGATAGTGCGCCGCCTGGTTGAGGTTGGTTGGCTGGAACGGGAACAGCATGCAGACTACACCGAGTTTATCATCCTACCTGATTACGCCTTTACATTGCTAGAAGCTTTCCGCACCATCCAGGAACAGAAACCCCGCGAGTACACGGGACAGCTTTATACCGCGCACCAATTGCTCACCAGTGACAATGAAGACTTCGCGCCATCGCTGGCACTTACACAAGCCTACGAAAATGTGCGGCAAGTGATCCGGGGTCTCAACGAATTGAACCAGAACATCCGCCGCTACACTGAGCGTGTGACCCGCGACCGTTCCGTTGCCGACTTGCTGCACTTGCAATATGACGAATATGCGCAAGCACTGGGACCATCCTATCACGCGCTCAAAACGTCTGACCACGTCTCCCGTTACCGGCGGGATATTGTACACCGGCTTCAAATCTGGCAACTGGACAGCGAGTGGCTGGATCGCACCGCCGATGAACTGGCGACGCAAGGGCACCATACCCCCGCGCAGGCCGCCGATGAAGTGAATCACTACATGCGCTTCATCATTACCCAGTTGGAAAGCCTTGACCCACTGCTGGCAGAAATTGACCGGCGACACGCGCAATATTTGCGCACCTCGCTGCGCCAAATTCGCTACCAATTGGTGGGGACAGATGGTGATTTCAAGGATCGCCTCGCGCTATTAGCAAAAGAGCTGGCGGCGCTGCAAGAAGAAGGCAAAACCTGGCTGCCCAGGATGAAGGCGACATTCCAGGTAACAAGCGTCCAGGCATCCGAATCTCGCAGCTTGTATACGCCGCCGGTAGGACGCATCGCTTTCGACCCGGCTCCGGTCATGCAGCCGCTGCTCAACTCCCAGGAACTCCACGCTCTACGCGCTGCGACACTGAACGAATTAAGTCAAACCATCACCCCGGCCAAAATTCAACACTTTGTCGACCAATTCTTCAATGGACACCGGACGTTGCACATTCAAGACCTGCCGCCCAATACATTCAGTACCCTCGATGACCTTTCCTGGCTCATCTACACTATTGCCTATGGTAATCATCCGGAGGTTAATTATGACCTTGAATCCCTTCCAGGTGAACCGGTCGATCTGGGCATCGCCCAAGTACGACCCTTTCAACTGATCAAACGTTCTTTCAGACGGAATTAATAAGATGAAAATATTCAAATCCTGCCAATTCCGTCAAAACTATCCGAGGATATACAATGCCCTTCACCACCGAAACTGTTCTTGAAACCACCAACATGCCGGACAAAGCGCAGCGCGAGATTCCGCGCGTGATGAACCGGCTGTTGGGACAGACTTTTCTATATCAAGACAAAGATGATGAAAAAGACGATTACTATCTCGTCTACCGGCATCGACAGGTATTTACTGCGCTCTTTGCCCTGGCCGGATTTACTCTGCTGCACGATGATTATCACCGTATCTTCCAGATCGTCTCCGAATTTGGCTACTGCCGCGAACACTACAAGTTGAATGAATCTCTGATGATTGTCGTGTTACGCAAGCTCTACGAGGAGCAAACTGAACAACTCAGCCTGGCACAGGATCCTGTCGTCACCATTGGCGATATCCGTGAGGAATATCGCACCATCACCGGCCAGGAACGCGCCCTGGGAGTGGGAGAATATGACGGTTTGCTGCGCCGGATGCGCAGCTTGGGCCTCATTGAGTTGCTGGATGGCCGCACACTCGATGTTCATGACAGCGAAGCCCGCCTGCGTCTACGCGGGTCCATCAAGATGATCCTGCCTGTGCAAACTGCCGAGGATATGGAGGCCTGGCTGCGCCGGTATCAGAAGAAATAACAAATTACGAATCTCATAATTCGGTGCAACCTGCGGTTGCCTCCGTAATTCGCTATTTGCCATTTATACAAGGAGAACCTGCTTGAAACAACTGACCCACATACGTTTATTAAATTGGCATCTGTTTGAAAACACAACCATTTCGTGCCAGGGCACAACTTATTTTATCGGTGTCAATGGCGTGGGAAAATCCACAATTCTGGATGCCATCCAGTTCGCCCTGGTGGGTGGGCAACGAGATGTGCGTTTTAATCGCGCCGCGATGAGCAACAGCAACCGTACGCTTGCTAGCTATGTCCGGGGGGAATTGGGTACGGAGGGTCAACGTTTCTTACGTGATGATACTACGGGTGTCGTGGCTCTGGAATTTCGTAATTCAGATAACACCTACTTTGTCCACGGCGCAGTCATTGATGCCTACCAGGATGGCCGCTCGCCCGATATTACCTATTTCATTGTCAATAACGCACCCCTCAATGATGCCTGGTTCTTCCAGAGCGCGGGTCAATTGTTCGACAGCCGGGCTTTTCGGCGTCATCTGGAGCATTTTACCTTGCCCGATGGCCGGGCGCAGATCTTCACTCGCCTGGAAGATTATCGTTTTCACTTACTCAACCGGCTTGGCCAGCTTAAAGAGACCTTTTCGCAGAAGATCGTCAAGGGGTTGGCTTTCACACCATTGACGGACATCCGCGAATTCGTCCATAACTACCTGCTCGACGAAAATCTGGTGGATGTGAAAACACTTCAGGATCAGTTGGAAACGTTGCGTCATTTTGAATCACTGGCCACCGACGTTCGCCAACGCATTACCTTGCTCAATGAGATCGAAGAACTGGATCAGGAACGGGTGAACCAGCGCCGCCTTCGTATCATCAATGGCTATCTCAAGCGTCACGCGCAAAGTGACAGTTATCTATCCGAACTCAAGCGCCATCGTATTGAATTAGATCAGAAACAGGTAGACCTCAGCCGCCACACCTTGCAGCGTGAGGACATTGTAGATCGTCTTACCTATGCACGGCAAGCGTTGCTGGATGCGGAAATCGCGCTGCGTACCGATGTAACAGCAATCCGCGAGCAGCAATTGCGCGTCGAGATAGCTCAAGCCGAGACCGATCTTGCAAGTCTGCACCAGGCGGCGGTCACACTGCGCCGGACGCTTACACAAGAACATAAAGACGCTGCACAATTGCTCACTCTGTTGCACGACGATGATCTTGAGATTCCCGCTACCTTGCAAGCGTGGGCCAATAGTGCAACGGAGATTATCGAAGTACCCCAATTGCAAATGCTGCAAGGGGAATTAGAAACATTGGGTAACCAGTATGCTGAACACCTGGCTTTGCTTAACGAACAGAGCCGGCAACTGCGCGAGGAAGCCGCCGATTTGCAGCGTGGGATTCACCAACTGCGCACCGGTGATCAAAACGCCAGTTACGAGACAGAAGCCCCGGAAGCAGTGCGGCTCCGGCAATTGTTGCGGGCCGAATTGGGCTTGAGCGCAGATGAGGTGATTTATCTCTGCACCGCGCTCACCATCCCCGACGAAAGCTGGCAAGATGCCGTTGAGGGACTGCTTGGACGCGCGCGTTTTGACCTACTGGTCCCGCCAGAACACTACGACGCCGCGATGCACATCTACCAGCGGCGGCGGATCAAGGATAACCTGCACAGTGTAGGTTTACCGGATACAGAACAGTTGTTGCACAGCGATCACAGGGCAAATTTGGGCGCATTGGCGGAAGAAGTCCAGACCGATCACCCGGCTGCCCGCGCGCTGGTCAATCTCTTGTTGGGGCACTACGTCAAATGCGACAACCTCGATGGACTGCGTCATCATCGTACCGCCATCACCCGCGATTGTTTTGTCCGCCGTACTTACACCAGTCGCCATCTGAACCCGCATACCTACCGCCGTTGGTTCATCGGCAAACGCGCCATCCCCCGCCAGATCGAACAACATGAGGAACGCCTGACCGCCATCACCCAGGAATTCGCTGCTTTGCAAGTACAGGATACAGCCCTACGCGAGCGACTGTCCCTGACCCGTGACAAAGTGCGCGATTATGTCGAACTCGAACACAGATTACCCATTTTGACTCGTCTGCCAGACTTGGAAGCACATTTTGCAACACTACAAGAAGAGTTGAAAGGATTTGATATGCAATCCGTCGAAACGTTGCGCGCTGAAGTCGCCGCGCATCAGGAACAGGTCCGAGTATTAGAGCAACAAGCGACGGAACTGGGGGAGTCTATCGGCAGCCTGCGCAAACATATTGAAATGCTGCAAACGGAAACCTTACCTACATTGGAACAGCAAGCTGCGGAGGCATTACAGACAGCGATGGCCTTTTTGCAAGAGGAGGGCGCGCCGGATTTGTTGGAAATGGCACAGCAGGAATATGAGCGTCGCCGGCAACGGCAGCCATTAGAGACGCTGCTAACCAACGCGACACAGTACGAAAACAGTTATCAATCCGCTGAGCAGCGCAGCCGCGACAAGTTGCGGGAAGCAAAGCAAAATTATAGTTTTACTTACCAATTCGGCGGTGACAACGATGAGGATGCGGCCCGCTACGTCCAGGAGCGTGACCGTTACGTTGCCTCCGAATTGCCGGAGTACGAAGCGCGGATTGCTGAACAGCGTGAATTGGCCGAACAAGAGTTAGTTGAGAATTTCATCCATCGTCTACGCGAGCAGATTGAAGACGCGCGCCAACAATTGGCCTATCTCAATACCACGCTTGCCAGTTTGCGCTTTGGTGGAGAACGTTTCGAATTCATCACGCGCCCAGAGCCTACACTGCGCCAGGTTTACAACATGATTATGGACAGTCAAGCCGTATTGGGTGCATCGCTGTTCGATTCAGACTTCCGCAAACGTCACCAGGCCGGGTGGGATTTGCTTTTTGAGCGGCTAACGCTGGCTCATGATGAGGATTTACAAGAACTCCGCGAATTACAGGATTATCGCAACTACCTGCGCTACGACATCCGCATCCATTATCCAAGTGGTGATATGGCACTGTTAAGCAAAATCAAGGCCAAAAAGTCTGGGGGAGAGACGACCACACCTTTCTACGTAGCGATGGCCGCGTCATTTGCGCAGGCCTATCGCTTAAACCAACCCCAACCCTCCGACACCATCCGCCTGGCTATTTTCGACGAAGCTTTCGGCAAAATGGACACTGCTCGCACCGCCAGCGCGTTGCAATTTATGGTAGATAGCCAACTCCAGGTCATCCTGGCAACCCCACCTGACAAAGCCGCCGGTTTGTTACCCCATGTAGATTCTGTCCGTACTGTGGTGCGTAAGAATAACCATGCCTTTGTAATTGAAATTGATAAGCGAGAAATGTTGCGGGAGCTTGAAGGGGAGGGTTAATGTAAGAACTCTTGGCACTGAGCCTTTTTATTGTAAAATGGGAATGAGGTGGGAACAATGACCTATCAACTAGAATTAGAAGATATAAAAAAAGATACACAAAGCCATCAAAAGTTAGACTTTGATTTTTCACGACTTCCTATTGATCTACAAATACAATTAGAGCCTATTTACCACACAGAAGTTATTGCAGAAGAATCACATTTAAAACCAAATACTATCTATTGTGGTGATGCCCGAGCACTACTACCTCGGATTGCCCCAAACAGTGTTGCGCTTGCAGTTTGGTCGCCACCATATTTTGTAGGAAAAGAATATGAAGCAGATTTAACGTTTGAGGGTTGGAAAAATTTATTACGTACTGTAATTCAATGTCATTTTC
>JAFGFI010000087.1 GCA_016931185.1 Anaerolineae bacterium | reverse complement strand
TTCTCCGTGGGGCTGGCGGCGGGGACGCGGGGCGGCTGTCACAACCGCTCGGCGGCCTACGACCCCGACATCCAGGGGGAGGTGGATCGCTTCAGTGTGGATGAGACGCGGGGCCGAGTCGCAGCCGAAACGGAAGAATACGCCGCCGTCTACGACACGCTGCCGCTGTGCAAGTTCATCCGCCGCTGCTTCACCGGCAAGGCCGACCGGGCGGGCGCGTGGCCGGCGATTGCCGCGCTCATCAACGCCACCACCGGCTGGAATTTTGACTACGACGCCGTGGACCTCATCGGTGTGCGAGCGCACACCATCAAAAAAGCCTTCAACATCCGCGAGGGCTGGACGCGCAGCGACGATCACTTGCCCTACCGCTGGCATCACGAGCCGATGAAGGAGGGCGCGTCCGCCGGGCACGTCGTCACCGAGGAAGAGCTGGAATATCTCAAAGACCTCTACTACGCCGCCAAAGGCTGGACGCCGGAGGGCCTCATCCCCAAAGCGAAGCTGATTGAGTTGGGGATGGAGGATGTGGCGGAGGAAATCGGAGTCTGAAAATTACGAATTACGGGCACGCAGTCTCGTAATTCGTAATTCGTAATTCGCTATTCGCAATTCAAGGAGAATAGTCATGGCGACTTCAACATCCAAATATGCCTATATTGCGTGTGACGCGAGCAAGTGCATCGGCTGTCAGTTGTGCGAGTATATCTGTTCCTACACCAAGACGGGGGAGTACAACACGTACCGCAGCCGTATCCGCACCGTGCGTGTGGACGAAATTCTTATTACAGCGGTCGCCTGCCGCACCTGCGAGGACGCGCCCTGCGTCATCGCCTGCACGCGCGACGCGCTGACGCAGGACCCGGAGACGGGCCTCATCAGCGTGAACGCGGATCGCTGCGACGGCTGCGCCTGGTGCATCGAAGCCTGCGACTTCGGCGCGATCTCCATCAACCCGGCGACGAAGATGGCCGAGATATGCGATCAGTGCCAGGACGAGGAGGACGGCCCGCAGTGCGTGAAGTGGTGTCCGAAGGACGCGCTGGAGTTGACCACTCCCGATCAACGGGCGCAGAAGGCGCGGCACAAACTGATTCACGAAGAGGTGCAGGGGCCGAAGAAGTAGGGCGAGGGGGGCGAGAGAGCGGATCAGCGGGAAGACAAAGCGACGGAAAACGATGCCAACCATTGTCATTGACGGTTACAAGTTTCGCTTTTACTCGTTGGACGGTTCAGAACCGCCCCATGTTCATGTTTTACATGGTGAAAATGAAGCAAGGGTCTGGCTTCAACCCATTGCTGTGGCTCATAACTATGGTTATCACCATGCTGAGTTGAATCGCATTCTAAAACTGACTCGTCAGAACCAGGCGGAGTTATTGGAGGCTTGGAATGTATACTTTAGTCGCTGATGTGAAAGAAGCTGTTGGCGCAGTTGACGTATACTTTGAAGACGATGTGTTGTGCATTACATTAAGTGACGAACGCGAAATCAGCGTGCCACTTCGTAAAACGCCGTGGTTATCCTGGTTGGCGCAGGCGACGCCGGAACAACGTGCGAATTGGTCTCTCGAACCTCGCGGATTTGCCGTCTATTGGGAAGATTTGGACGATGGGATTGAGATTTGCCATCTGCTGAGTATGCAGGCGATAGGTTGACAAAGAACGTGATAACAACTGAAATTTTATCATTAGAAAGGGGGGCAGTCTATGCAATCTGAGGTAGTCATCCCTCGATCCTTATCCCAAGCGGCCGAGCAATTGGCCCGTGCAATGGGGATCTCTTTAAACGAGTTTTATACAGCAGCAATTTCTACGTATGTCACAGCGCACCAGAGAAACAGCATTACTGAATTGCTGAATCAAATCTATAGCACAGAACCGTCTGCGCTTGAGCCAGAATTAATCAAGTTGCAATTGACTTCTGTAGGAGACGAAGCGTGGTAATCCAGCGCGGTGAGATCTGGTGGGCAACCTTGCCTGAGCCTATCGGTTCTGAACCAGGATACCGGCGTCCCATCATTGTCATACAATCCAATGCTTTCAACCATAGCCAAATTGCCACCGTTGTTGCGGTTATCGTTACTTCCAATATCCGCCTGGCGCAAGCGCCGGGCAATGTGTTGCTACCAAAGCGCGCTACGGGATTGCCTCAAGAATCTGTCGCCAATGTATCACAGGTTATTACCGTGGACAAACAATTCCTGACCGAGCGTATTGGCAAGTTGCCCGCAAACTTGGTAGAGCAAATTGAAGCGGGTTTGCGTTTAGTGTTAGAATTATAGATTGCCCCGTGCCCCTGTTGGATAAATACTGGCAGTAGCAGTTTAGCAGTATTGAGATTTGCTATTTGCCGAGTGTGGGCGATAAGTTAAGCCGTCAATCAGGTCTTGCGGGCGTTGATTACAGCCATGCCGCCAATGCCAGTACACGGTTGAGCGCAAAAGTTAAATCGGATTTTTGGGATTGGGAGATGGCGCAGGATGGGATAGAAACGATGCGGGTTATGTTGAGTGAATGTCGAGGTGTTTTATGAAAGTTTGGCAAATTGCGACTGGAGAACCAGGGCGAAACTATAAAGAACTATTTTTTGATCATGATGTAATGATCCTGGGGTGCCGAGTTGATCTTGGCGATGCACTTGAAAAAGATTACATTGGTGTTGGTCCTAACGCATGTGAAAACCAGGTATATAGTTTTGCTCGTAAACCAGAACCAGGCGACCGCGTTATTATGCGTTTCGCTAATGAGGCGATTGGAATAGGTCAGATTCCAGAGCCGCCAAACGGTTATTCTTTTAATGAGTCTTTTCGGTGCGTTTATGGTTGGGACTTATGTCATTGCAGGCGAGTCGCTTGGGCCAAAGACTATAACTTAGGAGACTTAGTCAAGGTTTTTAAAAGTGTAAAACAGAGGCCATCCTTTACCCAAGTTCATGAGGAATGTGTTGTGGATATGGTTCAGGCTATAGATGACGAAGCCTTTACGCGACCTCTTGAAGCAATGCCCGATAAAAACGAGTACGAACAAGATTATACGGAGGATTCACTGGGGCTTGAGCTTTTTCGAGCTGGAATTAGTAGCAAAAATATCGAAGATATACTGAAAGCTTTACAACAAGCGGCAATGGTATGTTCATGGTACGAGTCAGAACAAAAGGACTGTGCCTCTTTGATGGAAGGAAAGAAGGAAGGTAGGCTACGTACTCCTTCTGAACATGAAATCATCTCGCATGTTATTTTACCGCTTTTTCTGGGGTTAGGTTGGTCACACCAGCAGATGGGAGTCGAGTGGCAAAGAGTTGATATGGCTTTTTTCAAAACCGCCCCGAGAACAAAAGAAAATTGTGTGATGGTCCTTGAGGCCAAGGGGCTGGGAAGTGCATTAAGTAATGTGCTTGACCAACCGATAAATTATGTTCGCGAGCTTGAGTTGAGTAACGTCAAGTATATTTTGACAACAGATGGCGTTAACCTGTTTGTGTATCACAAATCGGGTGGTGACTGGGATCGAAATCCATTTGGGTATATCAATGTGTCACGTCTCAGGAAAAAATACATCTTACCCAGAGGCATCGATCTGGTTAAAACTCTGGTAAAACTACAACCAAGTATGGTGTAGATCTGTTTTGGAGGAATTATCGAGTGGATAAAGATATTGACCAACAAAGAGCTACGTATTGGTGTGTACGTTTGCCACTGCGGATCGAAATCAGCAGTTATGCAGAAACCCTCTAAAACCGATTGGGATGCTCTCGCCGCAATGACCGACGAAGAAATAGATTATTCCGATAGTCCACCATTGCCTGAAACCTTCTTTAAGCACGCCAAAGTGTGGCAGCCACAGCCCAAAGTCACCCTCACCATGCAGGTGGACGCTGATATCGTGGAGTGGTTTCAGAACACCGGCGCCAATTGGGAAGCGCAAGTATAGGCGGCTTTACGTTTCTACGTAGAAAGTCATAAGGCGTATCAAGCGACTTGAGGCCAAGAATTACAAGAGGTTTTACCTACGCTAAGGAGGATCCAATGGCAACATCCAAAGAACATACCGGCAAACTGCTCATCAGCATCACCGATGGCAAGAAGCTAGGCGAGATCAAGGGGCTGTATCTTGACCCCGATGCACGCCAGGTGGTCGGAGTATTTCTGGGGACCGAGGGGCTGATCAACCGCAAGACGCTGGCGATGCCACAAAGCGCGGTGCAGCTCTGCGGCATAGATGTGTGGCTCGTGGCCGGCTCCGACACCGTCACGACGCTGGACGCGCTCCCCGACTCGGCGACCTTCATCCAGGTCAGCGACTTGCGCGGGCGCGAAGTACAAACCGAAGGTGGCACCAAGATCGGCGTTGTGGAAGACGTGCTGCTCGACGGCCGGATGTGCGTGTTGGGCTTTATACTGGGGAAAGTTTTCGTGCAAGGGCCGCTGGCCGAAAGAAAAACCATCATCCGCGACGCCATCACCAGCCTCGGCAGCAAAGATCAGCCGATAACGGCCACGATGGCGCAGGCCGAATCGCAGGTGATACCCTCTGCGTGAAACGTAAAGCGTGTGACCGAATTTGCGGGTAGCCCCGATAACCAAGATTTGTCAACGGATTGAACGGATTTTAACGGATTCTCAAGACTTAGGACTTAGGACTTTGGACTTAGGACTTGGGACTTAGGACTTGGGACTTGGGACTTGAGACTATTTTCCGAGGAGCCTGTATGACCGAAAACAACAACAACAACGAAGAACTACGCATCGGCGTCTACGTCTGTCACTGTGGGTCGAACATTGCCAGTGTGGTGACGGTTCCCGACGTGGTGGAATACGCCGCGACGCTGCCCAACGTGGTGGTGGCGAAGGAACACAAGTACATGTGCTCCGATCCCGGCCAGAATATGATCAAGAAGGACATCCAGGA
>JAFGFI010000007.1 GCA_016931185.1 Anaerolineae bacterium | reverse complement strand
CGCCAACGAAAAAACACCCCTTTATAGGTTATAACTTGGTCTTAAATTCGAGATCGGTGATGAATTCTCCATCCGGTGTGGCGAACATGCCGCCGAAGAACCACCACCAGGGGTTGCCTTCGGGAGCCTCAAGGGACACGACGAGGGTGTTTTCTCCGCCCTGAAGCTGCACCGGCACTGTTTGGCGGGGTGGACGGAAGAAGGCCGGAGTGTCTGCGTCTATGGGTTGCTCGGCGACAGGTATGGCTTCCCCGTTAAGATAGATCATGGTCGGTTCGGGGGCCATAAATTTGAAGATGGCTTCCCGTTCTGTTGGACTGACCACGGTGGCAGCGACATAAGCCGCAAGGGGTTCTCCCGCGCGCAGTCGCTCCCCATAGTCACCATACCGGAAGAAACGTACCGCGTGTTTTTCCATCAGGTTTCGCATAGTTTCCGGTTGTTGGGAAAAATCCTCCCATGCCAGGTTAGGATTGAGCCGTCCGTTCTCATCTATAACTTCGGCTAACGTGAGGGGCTGTATCTCCCGATTGTAGATGACACCCTGGAGCGCGTAAAGGGTAGGGAAGGTGGACTGGCTCTTGTAGTGTGTCGTCCATGTCGCGTTATGCCAGGTAAGGGTTACTTCAACTTCCCAGGAGGTAGACTGCGCTTGTCCGTCAAAAGCGAAGGGAGTGGGGATAATGTGGGAGACGGTGGACGCGGGAATGGTGTGAGTGGTGACTTCTGTGTTGCCCCCGTGATGTCGCCGGAAGGTGAGCGTAGCCTCATAAGGGGTTCCGTCAGTCGGCGCACCGATGATGATATGACCCAGTTGCTGTGCCGCCTCATAAGGGATGGTGTATGGAAAGACACTGGCAAATGGCCCTCCCCGGCGCACGACGGTGTCGGCATAAGCAGCGGATTCGCGTGTGGCGATGTCATCTTCGTGCAATAATGTGTCTATATCATTGCCGAGGGCACAGGTCACGCCCAATAGACAAGCAATGTCCTCTGTGATGTGCGCCCAGTTGTGCGCTTCGCCCAACGCCACGATAGATGTCTCTGCGATGACGGTCACTTCTGTCGCTTGCTGCTTGGTCTGCTTGGGCAGATGGAGCGTGGTTTTAAGGGATTGCGGATCATACGTCCATTGAGATGTCGTTGTGCCGTTTACCTTTATCTTCGTGGGTGGGTTCATACCCATAAGATGAACCTCATACCCGCGCTCGGAGGGGAGTGCGTCGCAGTGTCCCTCTACTGGCGCGATGGTCACCGTCCAGGTCCGCGCGTCCGGCTGTCGCGTCGTGATCTCTGTCCACTCGGACTGCCCGGCACGATAGGCTTCGGTGATGCCATCATCCTCGTAAAGACGGAAGCTCCCTGTGCCAGGGAAAATGACCAGTTCAAGCTTGTCCTTGGGCTGCGCATCCGTGGTTCCAGACGTGATAACGGCCTCGGATTTTGAGACAAAATCGGCAGCGAGGGACAAAATCGTGCCGGCTTTCACCAACATTGGCATACGGTTCAGATCGCCGAGCAAGCGCACCCATCCAGGTCCTTCATATTGTTCTAGGGTATCATATGCGATCCAGGTCCCTTCCGGCAGCCATACATCGGTATGGGCCAGGCCCGTGTCCGGGTCGGCAGGGAAGACGATGGGGGCAGCGATTACGTGATCGCCCAGGTAATACTGGTAGCGCGGCAGATAGGCATCTTCTACTTCTGGCGATTCATAGTACATCGGGCGGCAGAGGGGAATGCTGGTATCGGACGCGATCCGCGCTTGTGTGTAGAGGTAGGGTACCAGGCGATAGCGCAGGTGGAAGGCTGCCTTTGCCGCTTCGTAGACCGGTTCCGGGTAGGCCCAGGGGCGTCGCTCGGCGCGCGGGTCCTTGGTCGCGTGAAGACGCAGGATGGGGCTGAGCGCGCCAAACTGCACCCACCGGGCATAAAGTTCCGGTTCCGTTGCCCCGCCCATATGCCCGCCGATGTCGTGGCTCCACCAGCCATAGGCTACATTGGAAGCTGTTGCCGTGAGATAGGGCTGGAATTGCAGTGAATCCCAAGTCACATAGGTATCCCCGGAGAAGCCGATGTAATAGCGTTGGTTTCCCAATCCGCCCCACCGGCTGTAGAGCATCGGGCGCGTGTTTTTTCGTTTAATATCGTTGAAATGCAGATGGTTAATCCACGGCAGTGGGTCCAAGCCCTTGACCTCGGAAATTTCGCCTTGCTGCCAGTCCATCCACCAGAAATCCACACCGTCGTCCTCCATCGGATGGTGGATCAGTTCAAAGTAGTGCCTGACGAAATCCTTATCAGCGATCTGAAACTTAACGGGTTCTGCGCTTTCCGGATCTATACCCATCGCGACGGCGAACTCGGGATACACTTCTTCGTGAGGATGGATGCCGTCGGCGGGATGCAGGTTAAGTGTGACCCGCAGACCTTTCTCGTGCAACCAGTGTAAGAACGCGGGCGGATCGGGGAACAGCTCGCGGTTCCAGGTATAACCTGTCCAGCTGTCAGGCGTGTGCCAGTCCATATCAATGACGAAGACATCTAGGGGTACGTCATATTTCTCGAATTCGGCAACGAGATCGCGGAAATCTTGCTCGCTGTAGTCCCAATAGCGCGACCACCAGCCGCCCAGGATGTAGCGTGGGACCAGGGGAGCTTCACCACCGAACTGCACGTAATCGGCGATGGCGGCTTTGTAATCATGCCCGTAGCCGAAGAAGTACCAGTCCTGCACTTCCCAATCAGGACGAGGGCCAACCCATCCATCGTCCTCGAAAATAACATTTTTGCTATCGTCGAAGAGCGACCAGCCCGCGCGGGAGAGCAATCCCTCATCCAGCTTTGCATCCCCGTCGCAGTTATCGAGTGTGCGCCGCGTGCCCCGTAAATTCTGTGGATTGGGCATCCCCGGCCGCCAGGTAACAGTTTCCCCATTCAGCGTAAACGTGATGGCGAGATTCTCAGCATTAAACTTCCCGTCCGCCGTAGTCTCTTCATTCTCCATTGCGTACTGTACTACCAGCGCGCCCGTATCCACCAGTAGCGCGCCTACCTCATCCTGCACCGCAAATGCGGGGGGGGACGCGCTATAACGGGTGGGGAAGGCGTAGGTACAGCGATCCTCAAACTTGCCACTTTCTGACCACTCCAGGCGGATCAAGCGTGGGGTCAGCACCGTAAAGCGTGCATTGCCTCGCGTGACCACGGCATCAGGATGGGCTACCGGTTGGCCTCGGAAACGAATTCGTTCGTAAAGTTCTGATGTAGACATAAATTTCGACTCCTTATAGTAGGCCGACATTCCTGTCGGCCGGCAATTTCCCCCCGATTATACCGCTACCCGCGATCTATGAAAAACAGTTAATGCCTCCTTCTCGCTCCAAAGGGATCACATTCTGAAAGGTTTTGCTTTCAGGGAACGCTGGTTCCCCGGTAGAATCATTGGATCCCACATATTGACAAGTTATAATTTAGTTATATAATAAAAAACAGACCATTCGGTCTGTTTTTTATTGTTAAAAAGGGGACAGATGTAACTTAGTCGTTTCACTGTCGAAGTTATGGGGGCAAAAGGGTATGTTTGCATTTTCGGGCACAGCCCGAAAATGCAAACATACTTCAAAATTTCTTTTATGAAAAACAAACAACGTCGTGAGGAAACCCGCGCCAGCATCTTGCTGGCTGCCGAACAGTGTTTTGCACAAAATGGCTACGATGCTACCGGCGTCGCCGAGATCTGCGCGCGGGCGGAGGTCAGCAAGGGCGCATTTTATTATCATTTTGCGAGCAAACAGGCTGTCTTCCTGGCGTTGTTAGAGAGCTGGCTCGCCGATTTAGAGCAGGCCCTTATGACGATTGCTGCGCAGAAATGGCCCATTGCAGAACTGCTTTTGCAGATGGTGCGCGCGGCGCAGACTACGTTTCAATCCAATCTAGAACGGATGCCGTTAATCCTGGAATTTTGGACCCAATCCAGCCGTGATGCCACGGCCCACCAGGCAAGTATCGCTACCTATCGCCATTATCAACAGTTTATTGCCGGACTCATTCAACGCGGTATTGACGAAGGGGCATTTGAGGAGGTGGATCCAAATGCGGGGGCGCAGGTCGTCCTATCGCTGGCGAGTGGGTTGTTGTTCCAGGGCCTTCTCGATCCCCAGAGCGCAGATTGGGGCGAGGTGGCAGAAGAGAGCATCCAAATTTTATTTAATGGGTTGAGACGGAGGTAAGTATGATTTTGGTGACAGGGGCGACGGGCCATGTGGGCAATGTATTGGTGCGGAAGTTGGTGGAGCGCGGGGAACACGTGCGGGCGATGGTGCTTCCCGGGGATAATTGCATTTCGCTGGAGGGGCTGGATGTGGAGTATGTGGAGGGGAATGTCCTGTATCCAGAGACGCTCGATCGGGCGATGGCGGGAGTAGATACGGTCTTTCATCTGGTGGGCATCATTTCTATTGTGCCGGGCGCGGAAGTGTTAATGCGCAAAGTTAATGTGGAGGGGGTGCGCAATACGGCGCAGGCCGCGCTCAGGGCCAGGGTACAGCGGATGGTACACGTGAGTTCTGTTCATGCTTTCCGCCGGGAACCGCATGGGGTGACGATGGATGAGCGTACTCCGTTCGAGGTTGAGCATCCCGCCGGGAGTTACGATCGGACGAAGGCGGAGGGGACCCTGGCATTGCTGGATGTGGTAAAGCAGGGTCTGAACGCGGTGGTGGCCTGTCCCACCGGCATCATTGGGCCACACGATTACCTGGGATCGGAGATGGGCCAGACGATTGTGAAGTTTGCCAGGCGCAAGTTACATTTGTTGGTGAAGGGCGCGTATGATTTTGTGGACGTGCGCGATGTTGCCAATGGACTGCTATTGGCGGCAGAGAAAGGGCGCGTGGGCGAGACCTATATTCTTTCCGGCACACACGTCCAGATCACGCGGCTTCGAGATCTTGTGCAGGAACTCGCCAATGTGCGGTCGGCAAAAGTCATTTTGCCCTTTAAGCTGGCATTGGCCTTTGCCGGACTGATGCAGCACGTTTACCGTTGGACCCACACGATCCCGCAGTACACGCCCTATTCGTTGCACACAATCTATGACAACGCGATCTTCAGTTGTGCCAAAGCCCAGGCCGAGTTAGGCTATCGCGTGCGCTCTCTGCGCGAGACAGTCACCGATACATTGGTGTGGCGCAAGGTATGGGCAGGGACGTAGAAGCTAGGGTGCAAGGATGACAAGGTGACAAGGTGATCCGATCATCTTGTCACCTTGTCATCCTTGTCACCTTGTCAGATTACCAAACCGCGCGCGCGATAGGTTTCCGCTGCTTCACGCACTAAACCGGCGGTGAGCGGCGCGGCCAGTTCGTGTTCCAGGCGGTCGGCCAGCGCGGTCAGTGTGGTATAGGAGGTGCGACCAGGACGGAGCGCGGTGTAAATCGCCAACACCTCTTCGTTGGAAATGCCTGTTAATTCGGCGGCCCGGCGCAGGTTTCCGGCGAACTGATGATAGCCCGCCGCTTCCGCATCATCGGCCTGCTGCCGCAGCGTCTCCGCACTGATCCGGAAATCTTCAGCCGTTACTTCTCCCTTGAGCACCGCTTCCAGGGTTAGTTCTTCCAATGCCCGTCCCGTGAGCGTGTGAATCGCATCTTTTTCTGTCATCTATGTTTCCTACAGTAGCGAATTACGAATGGGGAACCTGCGTCCCTGTGATCCACAATCACCTAATTACCCAATGATGAATTACAGATTACAAATCACGCCTTATGCTTTATTCTTAATAATCGCCCCTTTATCCGCCGACTCTGCCAGCCGGGCGTAGAGGGAGAGATACCCCCGCTTGAATTTGGGTTCGGGGGGTTGCCAACTGGCTAACCGAGTCTGTATCTCTTCATCGGAAACGTGCAAGTGCAGGCCCCGGGTGGGGATATCAATCGTAATGGTGTCGCCATCCTGCACGATGGCTAGCGGCCCTCCTTCGGCAGCCTCCGGCGAGATATGGCCGACGAAACAGCCGTTGTTGGTGCCGGAGAAGCGTCCATCCGTGACCACTGCCGTGGTAAGCGCGAGACCGCGCCCGTAGAGTAGCTTCATTGCCGTATACATCTCGCGCATCCCTGGCCCTCCCTTGGGGCCTTCGTAGCGGATGACGACCACATTGCCCGCTTCTACTTTGCCTTCCAAGATGGCCTCAATTGCTGCTTCCTCGTAATCGAAGCAGCGCGCGGCGCCGGTGAAGGTGTGCATCTCCGGTTTAATGGCCGCCGGCTTGGTGATCGCGCTGTCGGGCGCGAGATTGCCGCGCAGCACGGCGATGCCGCCGCCCGCTTGCCAGGGCGCGCTCAGGGGTTTGATGATGCCCCGATCGTGGACGACCGCACCGGCGACATTTTCTGCTACACTCTTACCCGTGACCGTCATCGCGTCCCCGTGCAGGAGGGGAAGAATTTCCTTCATTACCGCCGGGACACCACCTGCCGCGTGGAAATCCGGGACGTTGGGGGCCGCCGCCGGGTTCATCTTAGCGATGTAGGGCGTTGTGCGACAGAGTTCCTCAAAGCGATCCATTGTGACCTTCCAGTCTGCCTCATAGCCGATCGCCGGAATGTGCAGGGCGACATTGGTGGAACCGCCGATGGCGGTGCTGACCCGGATAGCGTTCTCGATGCCCTTTTCATTGATAATGGCGCGCGCCGTGATACCCTGCTCAACCAGGTAAACAATCTGCCGCCCTGCTGCTTGCGCTGAACGTAGCCGGTTCGCCTGCATAGCCGGGATGGTCGCGCTGCCCGGCAAGCACATACCTATTGCCTCCGCCACACAGCACATCGTGTTTGCCGTGCCCAGGAAAGAGCAGGAGCCGCATGTGGGTGCTGCGTGGTTTTCCAGCTTCAGATAGGTTGCCTCGTCAATCTTGCCGTTCCGCAGCATTCCCAACCCCTCGGTGAGTGAGGTGGTGTCGGCTGCCCGCTCATCAAACATACAGCCGCCCTCCATCGGCCCGCCGACCACAAGGATAGCCGGAATATCCAGGCGCGCGGCTGCCATCAGCATCCCCGGCACGATCTTGTCGCATGACCCTAAGAGTACGACCGCATCTAGCTGGTGGGCCTCGACCATCATTTCGACATCATTGGCAATCAAGTCACGGCTGGGTAGAATAAAGTGCATCCCGATGTGCGCCTGCGCGATCCCATCGCAGGGTGCGATCACGCCGAATTCAATGGGTGTGCCCCCGGCCTGGAAAATACCTTGCTTGACGTACTCTGAAACATGATTCAGGTTATAGTGGCCCGGTGTGATCCGGTTCCACGAGTTGGCAATGCCGATCAAGGGGCGTTCGAGGTCGTAATCGCTGTACCCCATTGACTTATACAGCGCGCGGTGCATCGAATAATCGGGCCGTTTCAAAACGGCTTTACTGCGTAGGTCCATAGTTTGCTCCTTATGAAATAGGCTTTACTTTAACTGCAGATTTACACAGATACACACAGATTTTGTAATGATGTACAAGCAGTTGTCGGATTTTTGTTTTGATCCGTGTTTTCCGTGTTCATCCGTGTTCTATCTTCTACGTCCTTTAGAAAAGTGACGAGATCATCGTAGGTATGATAGCTGTAAACCTGGCTTGATATACCCAACAATGTTTCAGAGATATCCGCCCCGGTTTGTGCAATGGTAATAATGGGGATCTGGTGCGCGTAGGCGTAGCCCGCCTCAATACCGGTGCCCACCCCCTTTTCGGTAAGATCCACGATCATCATATCGCAGGTATCAATTGCAGCGAAAGAACACTGCATCAGTGTGGGCGCATCCAATTGCACCGTGCCCCATTGTTCGACGTCCCGGGCAATGCAGATAGAGCCGATCCCGTGTGCTGCCAGCGCGGCGATGATCCGTTCAATGCGTTCGCGGTTGCGGCTATCTGGATGGTACTTGATGGCGAGATAAGCTTGCATCCTAACCTCTAAGTGAGAAACCGATCCAGATCATAATTGCAGCTATTGAACTCAACGAGTTTGATCCAATTTGTTCAAAAAGCCGAATTTGTAATTGTGATAGTCTGTCTTGGGCAAGCTGACAATACTCTTCTTTAATATCAATTCCTATATAATTTCGTCCTAATTTCATAGCTGCTTCTGCTGTTGTTCCGGAGCCAATAAATGGATCCAGCACCATATCATCTTTGATTGTAAAAAGCTTTATAAACCACGACGGTAAATCAAGAGGAAAGGCAGCACTGTGGCTACGATTGGAACATTCAGTCGCCATATAAATGACATTATTCGGGTAGACCTTGTCACGCCCGACCCAATTCGATATGTTTTTTCCGAAGCCACTATTTACTTTGGATTCATCACGGATGCGGTCAGTTTCGCTTAGATTATCCAAGCGTGTTTTAGCCCAATCGCCAACCGGCACCATAACAGCTTCTTGATACATATTGAATTTCCGCCGTTTGTTAAATTGAAGCAGTCTTTCCCAAGAATCTCTGAAGCGATTCGGCCATTTGCCTGGATATGAATTTTTTTTATGCCACATGAACTCTTCGGTCCATAGCCATCCCTGTTTTCGCATCGCTAAAATAAGTTCGATAACATACGTGTGGCGTTCCCCTCTGACAACCCGTTCTTTGATGTTGAGAATAAAGGTGCCGGTGGGTTTAAGCACTCGTAAGAATTGTGCAGCTTTTGGTAAGAACCAATTCACATAGTCATCAGGTTTGACGCCTCCGTATGTTTGGTTACGCTGGTCCGCGTAAGGCGGTGATGTAAAAATCAAGTCCACACAATTATCGGGAAGATTTTTTAAGATTTCTTCGCAATCTCCCCGAATAATTTTATTGGTAAAATCCATTTCTCCTCTTCCCATTAGTTATAGTACTGATGTTCTATATTTTACATTATTTGGGGGAATTTAAAATGTTATTATTCTCATGAATGTCTTTAAATACTCCGTTATCGTTGTATGCCTCATTTTGAGGGCAGTGAAAGTGCAGGATGGTAATTCGTCTTGTTATTGTCTTATCGTATCGCAATTTCCGCTTCGAGTTGTTGCACAAATGTTTGCATAAAGGCTACCCTGGGCGCGGCGATCTGTTGCGCAGTAGGGGTGTGTAACTCGTCATAGACGCTGATTTGCAGGTTGATTTGATCCATAATTGTCGGGCCGGTGCCAAGCCCGGCCTCGTAGCGAGCGGTGAAGTCGTTGGCCGATAATTCCCATGTCTCACCTTTCACGTTATCTGGATCGTATTCTGGTTTGAAATAGTTACTGCTAAAAGCTCGCATCATCCCCACTGCACCAAGCATGTCCAGGATGTCCGCGTCGCGCAGAAGATAACCCAGCTCATCCCAATCCCCATGGATCAGGCTGTGATTGTGGATAGCTTTTGCAATTGCCATAATGCTATCTTCATTAAAAAGTTGCTGCTCCCGCAGGAAGCACGCCGCGATCTCCGCGCCTACAAGCCCGTGCTGGCTGCGTTCTTTTACATACGCCAGCCCGATATCGTGCAATAGCGCGGCAGCTTCCACAAGCTCTAAATCCATAACCCCTTCTGCTCGCGCAATCCGCAGCGCGTTATGCCGTACCCGATCCACATGTTTGAAATCGTGGCCGATGCGCAGGTCAGGGTTGATGACGCCGTCCATCGTCTGTTTGACGTAGGTTTCGATAATTTGGATCTTGTTGATTCTCATGATTTTTAGGCTAATTCTAACTGTGGGTTGCCACACGCTTGTTGATCATGTAAGTCGAGGACAGTCTGCACATCTGGATGGACCTGACTGCGCCCGACGTGTTTAATGAATCTGCATGTAGTAAAACGCGCAGCGGTGGCAGTGTAAGTTTGCTCCCACTGCCGGTATTGTGCCATCACGTGCTGATTTTCCCATGGATATCTGGAGGGTGGGTTGGGGATGCCGCAGCGCCAGGGTTTGGGCGTTAAACGCGCGCGGAAACATTCTTGCCGCTTGCAAAGCGTCATATAGAGGGGATCGCTATTTAACTCGCGTAAAATTGCTTGTGTACTGGCGTCGGTGGGCGAAAAGACTTCACTGGTGACCAAACAACGCAATCCAGCGAACGTGCGGTAAATCCTGATTCCCAACTCAGGCCGCGTCTGTGCCCACGTTTCAATGTGAGCGATCAGACGTTCCTCTTGAGAGATGGGGGTTTTGCCGAATATACTTTGTACCAGCCACGCCAGCATACCGGGGGCGCGTTCTTGTTCAAAATCAATGTCAATGAACATCGCATTGACCGCATTGACCACCAGCGCGCCATACCCGTTGCGGGTCACAATCCCGATCTCATTCCCTTTGCGGTTACGAATAGCCTGGATGATCTCTTCCCTTATGGGCTGTTCTCCGTAAATGTAGCGCTGTAACGTTTCATTGCGCTGAACTTTAGCGGCGACAGTGCGAATTCTTGCCTGCGCGCGTTGTGCCGCCTCCAGTTGGCTTTCATTCGACCATTGCCAGCACGCCAGCGCAAAAGCCCTGCCATCCGGACTGGTGACAGATTGTGTTTCCTTCGCCCAGTATTTGGGTATTTTCATAGCCATCTCCCTCCCTTGAAAATCGCAAATAGCGAATTACGAATAACGAATTACGGATTCAATTTTCATCCAACTGCTGGTGAACGCCAGTCGTTAATGGGTAATTCCTCTGAAAATAGCGAATAGCGAATTACGAATAACGAATTACGGATTCAATTT
>JAFGFI010000086.1 GCA_016931185.1 Anaerolineae bacterium | reverse complement strand
TCCCCCTCAGGGGGCGTGGTTGATGTAGCCGGGGCGTTGACGCCCCGGCGGAGCGCGTTACCGAAATAATTTCTTAAAGTTCATTAGCCGTGAAAAGAACCGTTGAAGCGGTTACTACAAATGCAGATCTTCGATCTACTGAGAATACGTAGTTTGAAAGGCTTCTTTGATGAATAAGCGATGTGTCACGATGATAATAACCCTTATGGTTCTGGCGCTGCTGGCGTGTGAAAGTACCCCTTTGCCCGGACCAGGGTCCCTGTCTATGTACCCGACGTTGACCTCTTTACCATCGCCTGGCTATAACCAGGAAACAGCGTATGCCGCCGCGCAGTCTACATTGGCTTCTGGCCAAAGTGAGATACTGGGGCTATCTCATCAGGCCACTGTGGTCAGCCTAAACATGGAACAAGCCGCGAATATTGCGGCGCAGGCTACCCTGAACGATAACCAGCGCCAATTGATGGAACTGTCCATCCAGGCTACCACGGTCAGCCGGGACATGGCCCGGGCGGCTGCCACGCAGCAGTTCATCATGGAACAAACGCAGATGGCGCAGAATGCTACGGCCACCACGCAGAGCCAGGCGGCTACAGCCACTTACGCTGCCTACATATTGAACGTCACACAGACCGCACAGGCCCAGGCGATTCTGGACGCCCATGCCTCGGAGACGGTTCAGGCAAATGCTACCCGGACGGCTTATGCGTTGACGGCCACCCCGGAGGCCATAATCCAGGCTGACATTGTACAAACCCGGAGTGAACGTGAACGGCGAGGCTTGTGGGAAGCATTTGTTGTCACCCCCTTGAAACTCGCCTTATTAACCCTGGTCGTTCTTCTGCTTATCACGGGTATGGTGATGGCTTACCGGCAGCTTATGCCGGTGTTGGAGTTTCGCCTGCGTAACCCACGCGGGAATGACATCATAAGCCCCGCGTTTCCGGTGGATGAGATGATCGTGGATCTCGATCCCTATCAGCACCCATTAACGCAGCAGGAACTGCGTCAGCTCAACCAGCCGCAATTTCCAAATGATGAAACGCCACAGGTGGAGATCATCGACCCGTCCGAGCCAGCCATCGTCAACTGGATTACCGAAGCCGAGCATAAATTGCGTGCCGACAGAAGGATCTATCCATGAGTGTTGACCGTTACCTTCCAGCAGCCCGTTATGTAGCCCGGACAATTCCAGGCATCCTGGCTCAACGCGGGTTGAATCCATTCATCAGTCGCTTTGTGCTGACTGAAACCGAGCAGGGCAATGCCTGGCTGTTTGTTGTCTTGGAGGTTAGCCCTTTGCAACATCTGGAAGACTATAGTGCTACCGATGTGTTGGATTATCTTTCCACGGCGCTCCATGTGCTTCCCGTCGTGGTTAGCGACTCCTACGGCCTACGTTATGCCGTACTTCTCGGTTCGCCGAATATGTTGAAATAGCCTAACGGATTTTAAGAAATGGCTGGAATGCCGGCGCGCAACGCGGCCCGGAGCGCCGGCGCAAGTTGAAGGCAGCTTAATCAAAAAATTCAGGGGGAAAAGCGATGAATAACAAAATCTTTACCCGGAAAATGGACTGGGCCGGGGATAAACGGCTGCGGCTAAAGCGGGATCTGAGCCAGACCCCAGGGAGTTTCGGTGACATAACTCGCAATCGCATAGTTGGCGGCGTTATACTGTTGATTGGCTGGTTGGGCCTGATCGGGTTCTTGGTGCAGGACAACCAATTTGTCGCGGTCATTGCTGCCACCGGTCTCTTCATTGGCAGCCTGATGTTCATCAGCCCCCTGCTAACAATGGGACCGGCACGCCACTCAGTAAATACGTTTAGGGACTGGCAAAGAATAGCTTCCTACGTCAGGGGGGATGGGAGCGGAGAAATGGGGGAAGTTATATTTTTACGAATCCATACGGATGGAGTCGCCGGCGTCAGAACCGAGTCGGCTGAATTCGAAGCGCAACTGTCTGTTGCGGAATAAACTGTACCCAAGCAGATGCTGAGAAGCGTGCTGCTTTAGGAATTAGTATATTGGACATAAGGAGTAGTGAGCAATGAACAAGAGTACCCTTTCGTTAGGACACATTCTGGGAATCCCTATCGGGTTGGATTATTCCTGGTTTCTGATCTTTGTATTACTGACCTGGTCGCTGGCCACCAGTTATTATCCCACTGAGTTCAAAAGCTGGCCCGTGGCTCAGTATTGGATCGTGGGCGCGGTGACGGCCATCATGCTATTTGTGAGCGTGCTGCTCCATGAGCTGGGCCATTCGATAGTGGCTATGCGCTACAAGAACCCGGTGCGCAGCATCACCCTCTTTATCTTTGGCGGCGTGGCTCAAATCGGGGCCGAACCGCCCAGCGCCAGCGCCGAGTTCTGGATTGCCCTTGCGGGACCTGCGACAAGTGTTGCCTTGGCGATTCTCTTTGGCCTGTTGCAACCCATAGTCGGCGCAATTGCCTCACTGCTGGCCCTGGCTAAGTATCTGGTCTATATCAATGGCTCGCTCGCTCTCTTTAACTTAATTCCAGGGTTCCCATTGGACGGCGGTCGCATCTTTCGCGCCATCGTCTGGGGAATCACCCACAACTTGCGCCGCGCTACCCTCATCGCAGCCAATTTAGGGCGATTCATTGCCTATTTCTTTATTTTCTTGGGCGTGTGGCAAATGTTCACCGGCAATTTCGGTAACGGTCTCTGGATTGCCCTCATCGGTTGGTTCTTAGAGAGCGCTGCAGTCTCTGAAATCCGGCAACAGACTCTTCAAGACATGTTAGCCGGGCAACATGTCGCCGACGCCATGCGCCACGACTATACTGTGGTAAAACCCAGCGATACCCTGGAGCAATTGGTCAATGAGCATATCTTGGGCGCTGGCCGGCGCAGCCTGATCGTCGAACAAAATGATAGGGTTGTTGGCTTACTGACACTGCATACCCTCAAAAAGATTCCACGTTCTGATTGGGCAACCACGACTGCTGCTCAGGCGATGATAGCGGCGGAGCACATGAAGTGGATTCGGCCCGACACGGAGTTGAATGATGCCCTGAGAGAAATGGATCGCGATGGCGTCAACCAGTTGCCGGTGATGGCGGATGATCAGCTTCAGGGTTTATTGGGCCGAGATGATGTGATTAGCCTGTTGCGTACTATGGCTGAGTTTAGCCATCAGTAAAACTCAAACATTGTAGGGAAGAGGTACATTTTATGAATACCAATGATCAACGCCATCACACTATTCTGCAAAGCCTTGCCCACAGGGCAATGATCGAGCGCGGCTTGCTCCCTGATTTCTCACCCCAAGCCCTTGCCGAACTTGAAGGGATGCAGTCGCCGGTCACCACGATGAACGGTGAGTTAGTACGTGATCTGAACCACCGGCTGTGGGTCTCGATTGACAACGATGACTCTCGCGACCTGGATCAGTTGACGGTAGCCGAGGTACTGCCCGGAGACAAAGTCAAACTCTTGGTCGCCATCGCCGATGTGGATGCACTCGTCAAGCATGGATCAGCCATTGATGTACGCGCGCGTCACAATACAACCTCGGTTTACACGGCGGCCAAGATATTCCCCATGCTGCCTGAAAAACTATCCACTAACCTCACCTCACTGAACGTGAATGTGGAGCGACTGGCCGTCGTCGTCGAAATGGTAATTGGCGTGGATGGCTCACTTCAGGACTCGGATATCTACCGGGCGCGCGTCCGCAATCATGCGCAGCTTGCTTATCACAGCGTGGCCGCTTGGTTGGAGGGGGGCAACATGCCGGACGCAATCGCTGCCGTGCAGGGGCTGGGCGAGAACTTGCGCCTACAGGACAGGATAGCACAAAGGCTGCGGCATCTCCGGCATGTTCACGGAGCGTTGAGTCTGGAAACGCTTGAGGCGAAACCGATTTTTGATGGCGAGCAAATCCGCGATCTCGAAGTGGAAAGAAAAAATCGCGCCACAGAAATGATTGAGGATTTTATGATCGCTGCCAACGGCGTCACTGCCCGCTATCTTGCGTCCAGAAGATTCCCTTCTATCCGCCGGATAGTCCGCACACCCAAGCGCTGGGGACGCATTGTCAAGCTGGCCGGAGATCATGGGTTCAAGTTGCCCGATGTTCCAAACTCAAAAGCACTGGATGCATTTCTCATCAAGGAAAAAGCCGCCAACCCGCTGCAATTCCCTGACTTATCCCTGACGGTGATTAAACTCCTGGGCGCAGGTGAATACAGTGCAGAACCCCCTGATGATGCGGCTATGCGAACCCCGTTCGCCGGACACTTCGGCCTCGCGGTCAAAGACTATGCCCATTCTACTGCACCGAATCGCCGTTATGCCGATCTGATCACCCAGCGGTTGTTGAAAGCCGCCCTTGCCGGCCACGGCACGCCGTATACTTATGCTGAACTGGATGCGCTGGCGAAACATCTCACCATAGAAGAAGATGTGGTTAACAAAGTTGAGCGGCAGGTCAGTAAATCCGCGGCCGCATTGCTTCTTGAGGCGCGCATCGGCGAACACTTTGATGCCATTGTCACGGGCGCGGCGGAC
>JAFGFI010000085.1 GCA_016931185.1 Anaerolineae bacterium | reverse complement strand
TACCTCTTCCCTGCGGCTTTAGCCGCTTTGCTGCCGTCAATGGCGCTGTTTGCTCACAAAACTAAACACATACTAGGCAAGGTTCAGAAACCTTGCTTCTAAAATTGACACTTCCAGGCTAAAGATGGGAAAAGTGCCAATCTAACTCGAATTAGGCCGGGTTTTAGGAGGTAAATGAAGATGAAGAAAGTAGCATTGATTACGGGCGCGGGACGCGGCATTGGCCTGGGCATTGCGCTGGCCCTGGCGCAGGATGCGGCTGCGCCGTGCGATATTGTGGTGATGGATATCCATCCCGATGACGTTGTGGGCAATGCGCTAAATGAACTGCGCAATGTGGGGGCGGAGGTGCTTTACTGTCGCGCGGATGTGACCGATGCGAAAGCGCGCGCGCGGGTGCTGGATGAAATTAAGGCTCGTTTTGGGCGGCTCAATGTGCTGGTGAACAACGCGGGGGTCGCGCCAAAGGTACGCGCCGACATCCTGGAAGCGACCGAGGAAAGCTACAACTGGGTGATGGACATCAATCTTAAAGGCCCTTATTTCCTCACACAGGCTGCTGCCAGGTGGATGATCGCGCAACAGGAAGCACACGCAGGGTTCAAGGGTTGTATCGTCAATATTTCCTCCACTTCTGCAACGGTAGTCTCTGTAAGCCGGGGAGAATATTGCATTTCGAAGGCAGGAGTCAGTATGGCAACCCAGCTCTGGGCCGCGCGCCTGGGTGAATACGATATTCCCGTCTACGAAATCCGGCCGGGTATTATCAAAACTCCAATGACGGAGACAGTACAGACTAAATACGATAAACTTATCGCCGAAGGCATAACCGTGCAAGCGCGCTGGGGCTATCCCGATGACATTGGCAAGGCCGTCGCCGCCCTTGCACGCGGGGATTTCCCCTACTCTACCGGGCAGGTCATTGTGGTAGATGGGGGCTTGACATTGCAGCGATTGTAAAAAGTCGCATTGAGGTAGACGATGCAATTGCTTAACTTTGAGGCAGTTCAGGCATCACAAGATTAAGGAGTCATAATGAAAGCTGTAATATACGAGGCATTTGGTGAAGCTTTAACTATCCAGAACGTTCCTGACCCTCTACCTGCCCCTGATGGCGTTGTGGTGCGCGTGGAGGCGAACGGCATCTGTCGTAGTGACTGGCACGGGTGGATGGGGCATGACCCTGACATTGTGTTACCCCACGTCCCCGGCCATGAGCTGGCAGGTGTAGTGGAAACCGCAGGTAAAGAGGTCCGCCGCTGGCAGCCCGGTGACCGGGTGACGGTTCCGTTTGCCGTGGGCTGCGGTCGCTGTCCGCAGTGCCTCTCCGGCAACCCACACATCTGCGATGATTATTTCCAGCCCGGCTTTACCGCGTGGGGATCGTTTGCGCAGTACGTCGCCATCCCTCACGCGGATGTGAACCTGGTGCGCGTGCCCGACGCGCTGGACTTCGTCGCGGCGGCCAGCCTGGGGTGTCGCTTTATCACCTCCTTCCGGGCGGTGGTAGCACAAGGCCGCGCCGCACCTGGGGAATGGGTAGTCATCCACGGCTGTGGAGGGGTGGGACTTTCGGCAATTATGATCGCTCACGCGATGGGGGCCAACGTGATCGGGGTAGATATTAAGGCGGAGACGCTGGCCTTTGCACGGGAGATCGGCGCGGACTATGTCCTCAACGCGCGTGAGGAAGCGCATTTGGTTGAACACATCCACGACCTGACCGGCGGAGGAGCGCACGTTTCCCTGGATGCGCTGGGCAGCGCGCAGACTTGCCGTAATTCGGTGTTGAGTTTGCGCAAGCGCGGGCGACATATCCAGGTTGGATTGATGGTGGCAGACTATAAAGATGCGCTCATCCCGATGAATGTAGTGATCGCTAAAGAACTGGAACTCTTGGGCAGCCACGGCATGCAGGCCCACGCCTATCCGCCGATGTTGGAGATGATTGTGTCGGGTAAGCTGGATCCCAGGAAGTTAATCCGCAAGACCGTAACACTGGAAGACTCGATAGCAGAGTTAATGGCGATGACACATTTTGCTCAAATTGGGGTCACCGTTATTGATCGATTTTAAAAAATAATAAGAATGGCCCCCGATCCAGGTCGGGGGCCAAGAGTAGGTGCAGGTGACGCGCCGCTAAATATGTGGCAAAACTGTCATCAAGCTGCTTTGGTGATTCGCCCACCAAGTAACGACAGGTTCATTGTATATTGGTACTCTTTGCTTTCCCGCCAGACTTTACATAAGGGACAAGTATCATCCCAAATTTCTTGTAACACAGGTTGAGAAAGGTCACCCTGGATTACTTCTTCAAAGCCAGCAATTGCGGCTTCTTCACCTTCAACTTCCAATGTAAGTGTTAGTGTGAGGGTTCTTTTCATAATATTACCTCCTTACTCCTTGACCTTGGCGCACACCTGCATTATAGTGATGCCATGAAATAGACGGAGAATTTGAGAAGTGGAGTATGTACAGAATTTAAGAATATGTCAGGGTTGAAGACCGACTTATATACCATTATAGCCTAAGTTGTGATTCTTGACAAAAATAAGCCCTTTCTCCTTGCTATAACCAGGAGTTGTTATAAGTGGGAACTCACGACAATGAACGAAAACAGGTGGATCGCACTTCAGAAAGTGCAACGCACCTATTCACGGAGAAATTACAGCATAACGTGTTTGGAAAAGTTACGGTAGCAATGTCGCATTTTGCGCGAGAATGGAACGTGCCCTACCGGCACGTGAAGTTCAGGCTGGCAGCGATAGATCAGTTTCGCGGTTTTGCCATTTTGTTGATGGTGTTGGCGAATTATCTCGCCGGGATAACGTGTGTGCCGGCGTGGTTGAAACACGCGCCGGACATAGGGTTTACCGTAGTAGATAGCATTGCACCACTTTTCATCTTTGCTATTGGGCTGACTTACGGATTATCAGTGCGGCGGCGCGTTGCGCGCGCGGGATGGGGAAAAACGGTGGCCCACGTCACGCGCCGTTATCTGGCTTTTGTGGGTATCGGGGCGTTGCTCTCGGCGGGCGAGTCGCTGGTAGGGGTATCCGATAGTCCCGTGAACTGGGGTGTCCTGCAAGCTATTGGCGTCGCCGGATTATTGACGCTGTGGGTAGTCCGGTTACCTATTGTCATCAGGGCCGGGATTGGACTGGTATTACTGGCGGGATATCAAGTGCTGCTCGACCACGGCTGGTTGGCGGTAGTGATGGCTGCGCCACATGGCGGGCTGTTGGGGTCACTGAGTTGGACGGCGATGCTGATTCTGGCGACGGTGGTAGCTGATGTGTTCCACACATACCCACAACAGCGTTGGCGTTACCTGGGAACAATTTTTCTATTATTGGCCTTGGGGTCTATGGTATCCCTGTGGGTCCCGATCAGCAAAAATCGTGTATCTGCCAGCTACGTTTTGGTTAGCCTGGGAATGAGTGGCCTATTATTCGCCGGTTTTGCATATCTCACGGAGTACGATAACTTAGGATTACCTTTGCTTGTTGCCTGGGGACAGAATCCTTTGTTGTTGTATTGCGCGCATTATATTTTGTTAGGACTTTTCGTTTTGCCGGGAATCTATTTCCCGGCCTGGTACGCGGCGGCATCTCCAGGAACGGTGCTTGTACAAATCCTGCTGTTGGCCGGTGGTCTCAGTGGGATTGCATGGTTGCTCTATCGTGAGGGCTGGATTGGATCGCTGTGAATACACTAACTGACAAAGCTCCCCCAGAAAATAGCGTGCCACAACAAGAATTAGTCGGCACGCTTGAGCGGCTCACCTTTCAAAACGATGAGAACGGTTATACGGTGGCGAAGGTAATCCCCAAAGGAAAAAACTACGAAGTCACCGTAGTGGGCGCGTTGACCGGGGTACAGGTGGGAGAGTCAGTGCGGTTGCGGGGTGTATGGACGACCCATCCCCGGTATGGGCGTCAGTTTGAGGTGCGGACGTACACGGTGCAGCTTCCGGCAACGATAGAGGGATTGCGCAAGTACCTGGGAAGTGGCCTGGTGAAGGGTATCGGTCCGGTCAACGCCGGGCGCATTGTAGATTATTTCGGTCTGAAAACTCTGGACGTGATTGAGGAAGCCCCTAACCGCCTGCGAGAAGTGCCCGGCATCGGTACGAAGCGGGCGAGCTTGATCGCAGTCGCGTGGGAAGAACAGAAACAGATCAAGGAAATTATGATCTTCCTGCAAAGCCACGGCGTCAGCACCGGCCTGGCGGTGAAGATCTATAAAAAATATGGGGATGAGGCTATCGGGATTGTGCGCAGCGATCCCTACCGGCTGGCGAAGGACATTTACGGCATTGGGTTTAAGACGGCGGATAAGATCGCGCAACAAATGGGATTCGCCCATGATGCGCCGCCGCGCATCCAGGCAGGGTTGCGCTACGCGCTGGGTGTTTTTAGTGACGACGGGCATTGCTTTGCCACCCGGATACAACTGATCACTGCCGGCGCGGAATTGTTGGAAGTGCCTGTGGAAGCCTGTGAGACGCAGCTTGAGACATTGATTCGGATGGAAGAGGTCATTGCGGAGGAGCAAAGAGAGAGTCGCGAACAAGAGCTTCCGGTAGATATGGAAAATGAAGAGGGGAAAATGAAGGGGGGAGATCCGGTGAAAGCGGAGGAGACGGCGATTTATTTGCCCCCCTTTTTCTACGCCGAGAAAGGCGTGGCTAACAAGCTGCGACAACTGCACGACCATTCTCGGGACCGGCTGGCGGTATTCCAATCGCTCGCGTGGGATAAGGCGTTTGAGTGGCTCGATGGACGCAATCCCTTCGCGCTGGCCGAGCAGCAGAAGGCCGCTGTGCGGATGGCATTGACGGAGAAGGTGAGTGTCCTTACCGGGGGGCCGGGGACGGGCAAGACTACAATTGTGGGCAGTGTCATCCAGTTACTTCAAGTGAAAGGACACTCTGTGCTATTAGCCGCGCCTACGGGACGCGCGGCGAAGCGACTGAGCGAGACCACGGGATTGGAGGCCAAAACCCTCCACCGGTTGTTAGAGTTCACGCCTGCGGCGGGCAACCTGTTTATGCGCGATCAGGAAAATCCCCTGGACGCCGATCTGATTATTGTGGATGAGACCTCCATGGTGGATATTTTACTGATGAATCACCTGGTCAAAGCATTGGAAGCCGGCAGCCATTTGCTACTGGTGGGTGACGTGGATCAGTTGCCATCGGTGGGACCTGGCAATGTGCTGCACGATCTCATTACCAGTGAAGTTTTGCCGGTTACGCGGTTAGCAACCATTTTCCGGCAGGCAAAGGATAGCTATATCGTGGTCAATGCTCACCGTATCAATCAGGGTGAGATGCCTGAGTTCAGGGGGGCACGGGATTTTTACCTCTTTAAGCAGACCGAAGTAGAGGTTGCCGCGGATTGGATATTGGATATTGTGGCGCAGCGAATTCCCCAGAAATTCGGTTATGATCCGGATACCGATATTCAGGTGCTTAGCCCAATGCATCGGGGGGCGGCGGGCGTAGGAACCCTCAATCAGCGCTTGCAGGCGCGGCTTAATCCTCCCTCGGAGCGCAAGGTAGAATATAAAATGGGACAACGTGTCTTCCGAGAAGGAGACCGGGTAATGCAAATTCGCAATGACTATGATAAGCAAGTTTTCAATGGGGATATGGGGCGCGTCACGCGCATTGATCTGGAGAACGCGCTCCTGGTCGTGGATTTTGAGGGCGCACAGGTAGGATATGAATTCACGCAGCTTGACGAGTTGATACACGCCTACGCGATAAGTATCCACAAATCGCAAGGCTCCGAATTCCCGGTGGTTGTCATTCCCATTTTGACGCAGCACTATATGATGTTACAGCGCAACTTACTCTATACCGGCGTGACCCGCGCGCGAAAGCTGGTCGTCCTGGTGGGAAATCCGCGCGCGATTGCCATTGCCGTGCATAATGATAAGATTACTCGCAGGAATACCCGGTTGGCCTGGCGGTTAAGGAACACTGTTTCTAACCAAGTGCCAATCGAATTTGTGTACTAAACTGCGTCAAACGTCATACGTCAAACTCTAAAACGTGCCACGTATCACGTTTCACATATCACTTTTTATCAGGAGGTTTATGATGCGTAAACAAATTGTCAGCGAAAAGGGCGCGCCCCCTAAGGGGCCTTATTCCCCGGCGATTGTCGCCGATGGACCGATGGTCTATGTCTCAGGGCAAGGGCCGGTGGACCCGGAAACCGGTGAGTTGCGTCTGGGGAGTTTCCAAGAGCAGGCGGAGTTAGTCTTCCAGAATATCAGTGTGTTGCTGGAAGCTGCCGGTACTTCGTGGGCTAACGTGGTGCGGGTAGGTGTGTTCCTGGCCGATCTGGGTAACTTTGCCGAGATGAACGAGATTTACCGGACGTACTTACAGGAACCCTACCCGGCGCGCACTACAGTTGAGGTGGGACTGCCGCCAAAGATGCTTATCGAAGTAGACTGCATCGCGCGCGTTCCATAGAGAGGGAGCTTCTCAAGGGTATTTTTCATTCTGGGTCTATGCCCCAAAATGAAAAATACTCTTCTATCTGCATTGCAGTTCTAGTGCTTTTTCAAGCATTGAATGACGGGTAAAAACGGGTTACATGTATGGAGCAAATACCCGCCAACTATATCTTGAAATAACACTAGCCGTAAAATAGCCTTATTCGCTGAACCTTGCGGGAGCTAAAATATGATACATATAGATGATTTAGAAACGCCCGTTGCGGTGGTCGATTTGGATAAATTAGAGGCCAACATTACCGGGCTACAGCAATATTTGGACAAGTATGGGATCGTTAACCGACCACACATCAAAACACACAAGATTCCGGAGATCGCGTGGATGCAGATCAACGCGGGCGCAGTGGGTATTACGTGCCAGAAATTGGGAGAGGCAGAGGTGATGGCGCAAGCAGGTATCCGTGATATTTTCTTGCCTTACAATATCATCGGGGAGACAAAACTGGAACATCTCATACGCCTGGCCCGGCGGATTAAAATCAGTGTGACGGCTGACTCAGCATTCGTAGTACACGGTCTATCGGAAGCAGCCCGGCACACGGCATCCGATTGGGATCCCACCTTCGCCTTGCCTGTGTTTGTAGAATTCGATACGGGTCTGCACCGGTGTGGGGTACAGACCCCGGCAGAGGCCGCAGAACTGGCACGGCTCATTAAAGAATCACCGAACTTGCACTTTGCGGGATTGATGACATATCCTAGCAATGTGGATACCGATCCCTTCGTTCAACAAACGAAAACGTTATTACAAGTGGAGGGAATTGCCGTGGAATCCGTAAGCGGTGGGGGGACGCCCACTATGTGGCAGGCGCACACGCATAGTGAAGTGACCGAACACCGGGCAGGAACCTACGTTTATGGAGACCGGAATACCATTGCGGCAGGAGCAATGCGGGTCAAACACTGCGCGCTCCAGGTAATGACCACCGTGGTCAGCCGTCCTACTGCCGAGCGGGGCATCCTGGATGCAGGCAGTAAAACACTTTCTTCCGATAAGGGAGGATTGGAAGGCTATGGTCTGATCCTGGAATATCCCGATGCACGGATTTACAAGTTATCGGAAGAGCACGGATTCGTAGATTTCTCCCAGTGCGCGCATCAACCCGAGATCGGTGAGCGTGTGACCGTTATCCCAAACCACTGTTGTGTAGTCAGCAATCTTTTTAATCAGATCATAGGTATACGCAAGGACACTGTTGAGGTCGTGTGGCCCGTTGCGGCGCGTGGGATGCTGCAATAGCTATGCAATTCGCCGTCAATTATTCAGAAGCTGCTGCAGCATTGTTGCATGCCGGTAAAGTTCAGTTCAACCGCTTCAAGTGTCCCGCGTGGCCCGATTTGGTCGCGCGTGTACAGGCTCAATATCCTGTTTACATCCATTGTCCGCTTCGCGTGGGGATGGGCACTGGCGACGCGCTAGATACCGAGACAGGTAGTTCTGCCGACTGGGATAAGTATGAAGCACTCCTCATGCAAACGGGGACGCCGTGGGTGAGTTTACATCTAGGCCCGCAACCGGGGGATCACCCGGAAATTCCGGTCGCCTCGTTGTCTCCCGAACATGTCGAACGTGTCACCGAGGCCCTCATACGTGATGTCAACGCAGTGGTAGCGCGCTTCGGGCCGGAACATGTGGTAGGGGAGAATATCTTTAGTTATTACAGCAGTCATCTATGGGCTGCAACACTGCCGGATGTGCTCCGGTGCGTGGTCGAAGCGACCGGGTGTGGTTTCCTGCTCGATCTTTCCCACGCGCGACTGGCGGCCCATGACCTGGGGATGGACCCGCGTGGCTATCTCAATGCGCTACCTGTAGCCCATATCCGTGAAGTCCACGTAACCGGCATCCAGACCTTCACCGGACATTGGCTAGAAAAGGCCCGTCGAGCGGGTATTGATCCTGATAAGCTACGTTTTGTGGAGCGACCTATTGATCATTTGCCGATGCTCGGGGAAGATTGGGAGATGTTGGAATGGGCATTACGACAGATACGTAGCGGCGCGTGGGCAGAACCGTGGGTGATCGCCTATGAATGTGGAGGCGTTGGCTGGATTTACGAGGCCGTTATGGACGAGGCGACGCTGGCAGAAGAGGTACCACGGTTATATCATCTTATACATTCTGGAGAACTACCATAAGTGAGAATTCACCCTGAATGGGTAAAAACAGGTGCATCGCACTTCGGAAAGTGCAGCGCGCCTATTGACAAAGGAGTAAACCATGCGGAAGCAAACGATAACTATTTCAGCGAAGGAAATCCCGCTCACCTGGGCCCACACTCTCGTGATCGGCAGTGGGGCGGCAGGACTTAATGCCGCCGTTCAACTCCATGCCAACGGCGTCGAGGATGTGCTTATGATCAGTGAGGGACTGGACAAAGGCACCTCTATTAACACCGGCAGTGATAAGCAAACGTACTACAAACTCTCATTGTGCGGTCAGGATACCGATGCACCGGAGGTAATGGCAGAGACGTATTTTGAGGGTGGCAGTATGCACGGTGATCTGGCCCTGGTCGAAGCCAGCCTTTCGGCACGTGCCTTTTTGCACCTGGTGAACCTGGGTGTGCCCTTTCCCCGCGATGCCTACGGACAATTTGTCGGCTATAAGACCGACCACGATCCCCGCCAACGCGCCACATCCATCGGGCCATATACATCCCGCGAGATGTGCCGCGCTCTGATCCACGAGGTGAAGCGTCTGGGGATTCCGGTGCGCGAGGGGCGGAATGTGGTGCAATTGGTGACAAGGGATGCGCCGCAGGGGAGCGGGGGAGCAGAGGAACAAGGAAGCAAGCGAGTTGTGGGAGCGTTGGCTTTGGATGTAGAGGGGCAGTTGGAAGTTTATGCAGCGGAGAATGTGATTTTTGCAGTGGGTGGGCCGGGAGGGTTGTACAAGACCAGTGTCTATCCCGATGTGCATACCGGCGCGATTGGCTTAGCCCTGATGGCAGGCGCAAAGGCGCAGAGTTTGCCAGAGTCGCAATATGGCCTGGCATCCATCAAGTTCCGTTGGAATGTTTCCGGGACTTATATGCAGGTGGTGCCGCGCTTTATCAGCACGGGAGTAGATGGCGTTTCCGATCCGCAAGAATTTATGCATCCCTATTTTAACAACGCGGGTGAGATGAACTCGATGGTCTTTCTCAAAGGCTATCAATGGCCCTTCGATTGGCGCAAGGTACGCGGAGGCTCATCTATCGTGGATATTTTGGTTTACATCGAGACGGTGCTGCGCGGGCGGCGCGTCTTCCTTGACTTCCGCGAGAATCCAGAGGGCTTCAGTTTTGAGGAGTTAAGCGATGAGGCCCGCGCGTATCTAACCAAATCCAAAGCTCTGCTGGATACACCTATTGCTCGATTGGAGAAAATGAACCCCGGCGCGATCCAGCTTTACCTGGATCACGGCATTGACATCCACACCGAACCGCTGGAGGTCGCTGTGTGCGCGCAACATAACAACGGTGGGCTGGCAGGCAGCCTGTGGTGGGAATCGCTCAACGTCAAGCACCTTTTCCCGCTCGGAGAGGTCAACGGCTCCCATGGCATTTACCGGCCCGGTGGTTCCGCGCTCAACTCTGGACAGGTAGCAGGCTTCCGCGCGGCAGAGTACATCGCCAACCGTTATGCGGAGTGGACGCTGGATGAAAGTGCGGTAACGCAAACGGTGACGAATGCCGCTACCGAGTTACTCACCTGGATAGAACAAACGCCGGGGGAGGGCCACCCGTGGCAAGATGAGCGCACTGAGTTCCAGGCCCGGATGAGCAAAGCGGGTGCGCACATCCGCTCGATTGAGGGATTGCGTCAGGCTGTGACCGAGGCGTGGGCGCAGTTCGAGCGCGTGAACGCTGCCCCTGACCCCGACGATGTGAGTGAGAGTTTACGCAACCGCCAGCTTTGCTTTGCACACGCTGTTTACCTGGAAACCCTGCTGTTTGCGCTCGAAAATGGCGTGGGCAGCCGAGGATCTTCTATCACACTGGACCCGGGGGGCGTGCCGGTTCATGATAAACTGGACGTTATGTGGCGCATTGTTGAGGAGAACGAAACATTCCGCGATAAGGTTCTGGAAACGGTTGCCACATTGGACGGCGAGGTGACATGCGAATGGGTTCCTCGTCGCCCGCTCCCGCACCCCGATTCTTGGTTTGAGACGGCGTGGGCGAAGTTCAGGCAAGGAGCAATTTACGAATAGCGAATAATGAATTTCGACCTTCGGTTGTTGATTGTATAGCTGTAATTTGTGATTGGCGATCAAAGTAAAAAGGAGCTTACAACATGAAAATTCTTGTTACCGGTGGGATGGGCGAAATTGGACGCCCAACTGTAGAAGGATTGTTGGCGCATGGGCATGAGGTGCGCGTGTTGGATTTGCAGGTCGAATCGCCGATCCCTGGTGCAGACTGTCATACGGGAGATATTACCGATTTCGCATTGCTGTCCGATCTCATGCAGGGTATTGAGGGCATTATTCACCTGGCGGCTTACCGCCATCCAAGTATGGCCCCCGGACATGAACTGTTCCGTGTCAACGTGAGCGGGACATTCAATGTGTTCCAGGCGGCTGCCGAGGCCGGTATCAAGCGGGTAGTATGCGCCAGCTCAATTAACGCGCTCGGCTACAACTTTGGGGTCAAGTTTATCCCCAATCAACTGCGTTATTTTCCCATTGACGAGGAGCATCCTCTATACACTACCGATCCTTACTCTTTCTCTAAGCAGATGATTGAGGAGGTTGGCGCGTACTTCTGGCGGCGGGAGGGCATCAACAGTATGTTCCTGCGTTTCCCCGCGGTGTACGATTTAAACGCGCCAGGGCCTGCTATTCTTCGTATGTTTGTCTCCGCCTGTTATGAGCAAACCGCGACACTGTTAGCGATGGCAGAGCAGGCACGTGCTCAACGGGTTCAAGCTATCATTACAGATTTTGAGCGTAGAGCGTTAGCCCATGAATGGGAGACCCAATTTGATCTTACTTTCGCTGATGGTGCGACTATGTTTGGGCGCAGCAACTTCTGGACCAGCCTCGATGTGCGCGACGCGGCCCAGGCCGCTGAGAAGGGATTACTTGCAGACTACAAGGGCAGTCACGCAGTCTATATCACTGACACGCACAATTTCGTGGGGTTACCCTCACGGGAACTGGCGGAAGCCTTCTTCCCCGATGTCACCACGTGGAAAACGACAGTAGATGGGACAGAGTCCCTGGTCAGTATCGCAAAGGCGCGATCGCTCATTGGTTTTGAACCGCAGTATCCATTTAAGGCGTAGTTTAATCGTATGCGTTTAGTTTTGTGAGCAAACGGCGCCATTGATGACAGCAAGGCGGCTAAAGCCGCAGATGAGAGGTGTTTTTTCGTTGGCGGGCTACGCCCGCCAACGAAAAAACACCCCCCAAACTCTCGTTTCTGTCTGGAGCAGGTGACAGAAAACGGTAATCGCTCACAAAACTAAACAATTACGTTTAATCTAAATTGGGTTTGTCACGCGGGCAGTCTTACGTCCGATAACTTTCAACTATATCATTAGGAGCAAAATTAACAATGACTAAAAAATTGTATGGAATCATTCCTCCATTAACCACGCCGTTTACCGAAGATGGCGCCGTTTACGAAGAAGGTCTCCGCCGTCTGGTGGAGTTTCAGATCGAGAAAGGCAGCCACGGTCTTTTTATTTGTGGCACCTACGGCTCCGGGCCAATTATGACGCTGGAGGAACGCAAACAGGTTCATAAAATTGTTATAAACCAGGTAAAAGGCCGCATCACCGTAGTGGCACACGTGGGCACTACCTCTACAATGCAATCGGTGGAACTAGCGCAGCACGCCGAAAGTATGGGCGCGGACTATATCGCATCTATTTCGCCCTACTATCACCATCATGATGAACGCTGCGTTGTGGAATATTTCCGCGCGTTGGTCAAAGCCGTGAATATTCCAGTGTATGTGTATAATAATCCCGGCGCCTCTGGGGTGACGTTGACGCCCAACTTCCTGCACCATTTGGCTGATGTTGGAGTGCAGGGCATCAAGGATAGTGCGTTCAGCTACATTGAGTTCGCGCATTTTGTACTGGCGATGGAAGATCGCCCGGATTTTCGCTTTATTGTCGGCACAGAGGGAATTGCCCTGCCTGCCCTTATGCTCGGCGCACAGGGCTGCGTTTCCGGGCTGGCAAATGGCTTCCCGGAATTGATGGTCAAGTTATGGGATACCTATCAGGCAGGCGAGTACGAAAAGGCCTCTGACCTGCAATTACAAGTCATTAAAGCACGCAAGTACCTGCATATTCCCAGTTCCACTAATGCCGCGTGCTACACGGTGTTGCACGCGCGGGGAATTGACGCCGGGATGCCCAAAGCCCCCATCCTACCGGTGGCAGCGGACAAGGCGAACGCGATGTTGGCCGCATTTAAAGAAATGGGATTGCTATAAAGTATTGACTTGAGGAATAACAGGGCTGAACGAATAACAACGTATGTCACACACTTTATTACATCCTGCGCGCGTTATTGCACTTGGTGAAACGATGTTGATGTTGGCTCCGCCTGGGCACGAGCTGCTTGAGCATAGCCGGGAGTTTATTACCTACATTGGTGGATCAGAAGCCAATGTTGCGGTGGGATTGGAGCGGCTTGGCATCCACGCGGGCTGGATCGGCAAACTGCCACGCAACGCGCTAGGGCGCAAAGTGGTGAACGGCATCCGCGCCTACGGCGTGGATACCAGCGGGGTGGTGTGGTCCGATACAGGTCGCGTGGGGACGTTTTACGTAGAATGGGGCGCGGATCCGCGCCCCATCAGGACCATCTACGACCGCGCTTACAGCGCCGCCACAACGTTGACGGTGGACGAATTGGACTGGACGTATATCGCCCAGGCTGAATGGCTGCATCTCACCGGCATCACGCCCGCGTTAAGTGCTACATGCCGTCAAAGTACGATGGATATTGTGCGGCAAGCGCGCGCGTTGGGTATTCACGTCTCCTTTGATCTGAACTATCGCTCGCTGCTATGGACGCCGGACGAAGCACGCGCCGCCTGGGTTGAGATCGTGCCTTACGTCAATCTCCTCATCGCGGCAGAAACCGACGCCGCGTTGTTACTGGATGCATCGCTGCCGCGAGAAACCCTGGCAACACGGCTTTTCAACACTTATCACCCGGACGCTGTAGTACTCACGTGTGGCAGCAATGGCAGCATTGCCTACAACGGCGTACAGACCTACTGCGAACCGAGTCACATGTTCCACATCGTCAACCGGCTTGGCGCGGGTGACGCCTTTGATGCCGGGTTGCTCTATGGCCTACTTACCGCCGATCTACAAACCGGGCTGGCGTATGGCAACGCGATGGCCGCGCTCAAAATGACCATCCCGCAAAACTTGCCCCTGATTGAAAAAACAGACGTTCTGCGGCTTCTATCCGGTGACACTCCTTATCTGATGCGCTGATAAAAAAGTTAATCCCTTGATATTGGTTTGCCTTGCCCAATGCTTTGACGAATCTGCGTGCGCAGCGCTTCTACTTCTGGCGTGCGCGGGGCTTTCCCCACCGTCCTCGCTTTGAGTTATTTTAACCTAAGTTGCTACCTATCACGTGAATTTCTCTTTTTCGCCCCTACGGGGCGAAAAAGAGAAGGGAAAAGATGTTTTTTTCGCACGCGTCAAGAGCCACGCGCGAAAAAAAACACCCCCTTTCTCTTCCGCTACCACAAGGTAGCAACTCGCATTATTTTATTGAGATCGATTAACGGACTATGAAATAAAAGAGATCTCCTCTTTGATAATTTGATAGAATTTGTCTTTTGCCTGCCGTTCATGCCAGGGCGTGTGACCGCAGTTTGGCAACAGGATAAAGCGAAAATCATCAAGTACAGCCGACAACGGCTCGTAGACACCCTCCGCCGGGGAGGGATCATAATCACCGTGGATCGCTACCACCGGACCTCGAATGAATTTCCCCAATTCCAGCAATTCCCCACTCCGGCGCATTTCCGCGGCTACGGGCCACACGCGATGATAAATGTTGCCGTCAACGCGCACATCTTTCCCATCATGCGGAAGTGGATCATACATATCGGCATTGGAAGCCAGCGCACCCAGTCGCGCTAGGCGGGTATCCTTATCCGGCACGGCAGGGTCTTCTAATTCACGAATAAGTTGTTCGAACTCCTGACCCTCATCCGCATTAAGATGTTTCAGACGATTTTCATAGAGACGTGAGACATAGTGTGCTTCAAAGGCCCCGCTGCTGACCAGGATCAAGCGTTTGACCAGGGCCGGGTAACGCGCTGTCAATATGTAACCAAGCCACGCACCCCAGGAATAGCCGATTAGCGTGAGGGGAGGAATCCCCTGGTCTTTCAGCACCATGCGTAGTTCCTCCACCTGACCATCCAATGAATCTGCCGTTTGCAATGGCTCTAATATGCCACAACCCTGCGCCAGTTCGCGCGCTACCGGAGCCATCTCACCCGCTGCCCCTGGCCCGCCGTGGATCACAGCAACGGTGAAGGGTGTACTACCATACTTTCTCAAGTTGTTCATGAGTCGTCTATCCCCACACACAGCCGCACAGCTTTCTCGCAGTGCAGGGTGGTAGTGTCAAAGACCGGGAAATCCGAGAAGTCTGCCTGGTTGACCAGCATCTTGATTTCAGTACAACCTAAAATCACACCTTCGGCTCCCTGGTCACGCAGCCGTCCTACAGTGTCTATAAAGTACTGCTTGGAGGCCGGCAAAAACTGGTGATGACACATCTCGTCGAAGATAATGCGGTCTATCTCCCGCTTTTCGGATTCCGACGGGGTTAGCACGCTAATATTATGCGCCTGGTATGCCTGTTGATAAAAGACATCGGTCATCACAGGGTAGGTACCCAATAAACCAACCTTGCGCAATCCCTGCTGTTGCACAGCCCGCGCCGCTACCTCAAAAATATCAATAAACGGGATGGAGATTGCGGACGTGATGGCATCCCGCACAATATGCAACGTATTGGTCGCCAGGAATAGGTATTCCGCGCCGCCGGCTTCCAACTGCTTCGCTTTTTGCGCGAGATAGTCGCCCGCTGCCTCCCACTGCCGGGTGCGTATAAGGCGCTCAATATTCTGGAAATTCACACTGTAGATGATCAGTTCGGCACCATTGTGTTCACCCTTGAGGGCTTGCACACCGGCGTTGATAAGTTGGTAATATTCCCGTGTCGCCTCTGTACTCATCCCGCCCAAGATGCCAATAGTCTTTAAAGGAACGATGGTGTATTGCATAGTTTTTGTTTACTCCTTGAAAAAATAGTCCGCCGAGGGTTGTAAAAAGTTTCACCCTGTGCAAGCAAGCCACCGACCAAGTGATTGATGGTCTCTTCTCCCTGCAAATAAGCAGTATGGATTTTTTCACACATGGGCAAATGATTGGGTATCATGGTACAGATTATAGCTGGCGTTTATTTGATTTGCATTAGAATCTTCAGGGCTATCGCATTTGAAATCACAGACTACAAAAGTCTTAGCAGGTGACTGTATTTTGCGCGTTTTTGGTCCAATGGAGGCACCTCGTGCGTCACGTTTTTCAGATTTGCTGATTTGCGATTTACTATAAATTGGCTAAACTTTTGAGTATAGACTTGGGAAAGCAGTGCAATACCGCCCAAGAGTACAGAAAATATGATTGACGAACCAACACTGTGACGGCTTACTGAGCGGATTGTGGCGATGGCTGAATGACCCAGATCATAAGGTGGATTATAAAAGAACACATCATGTAGAAACCGATGTGTTCCCTTCTTAATTCTTATTAGGAGGCATTAAACATGAAACCCATAACCGATGGTCCAAAATCCCCGCGCCTTACCCCCGTGGAGCTTGCGGGAAACATAAGTTTTGATGACTTACCTGACAGTGGTATCTCCGAGCAGATGGCGCATGCGGTGGAACATGCGCCTCGCGGAGACTGCATCTGCTGGGGAATTCCCTTCACCGTGGGGAAGGCGGTAAAAGTGGCAGATGTTCCCGTCACAGTAGCAGTCGCGCCGACAAGGGCACGTTGGTGGGTCTTTATGCACACGTCGGATGTGCGCCTATTGGAAAAGAATATCGATGGTTTTATCTTCCCGATGCGAGGCGCGGGGCAGCTTAATGAGCTTGCTGCCCATTATGTGCTGATTTACGCCGATGGAACGGAGGCTCGCGTCGAGATCCGCCGCCGCCACCACGTAGGCGCGTTCCAGCGCGGGTGGGGGGAGAACTGCTTCCAGGCGGTGGCGCAACACAAACCCTATCCCACGCGCGCGCACCACGAACAGATACAGCGCGAGTGGGGGCAGTCGCAGACCCGCGCGCAGTCGGCGGACTGGGATCTCTGGACCAACTGGCTCTGGGCGTTGGAGAATCCGTGCCCGGACAAGACTGTGGTCGCCGTGCGCTTTGAGCCGGTCAGCGGCGTGTTGGTGGTTTCCGGGCTGGCGGTGGGCGATGTGACCGAGCAGCCGCTGCGCTGGCGGTCGCGCCGCAAGGCTATCCTCACCCTGCCGGAGGGCGTCGCCTTTGAACCTGACCTGGACGACGATGGACGGCTAAACCAACTCCAGTTGGACATGGGTCAGGTCATTTCCACTCTACCGCGCCCGCTCTATCCCAACACGGATTGGGCCAAATCTTACAACAACCAGCTCTCCGCTTTCTCCGAGTATGACCTGCTTATCGAATATACCTCGCACCCCGATGCACACTTTCACTTAGCGAACGGACACATTATTTCTGTGAGACAGGTAGAAGCGGGAAGCGAGAATTACGAATTACGCATCACGCATCACGCATCGAGGAAACAATCGCAAGTTGCACAGAACTCACACCTCCCAACCCATAATCTAAAACCCATTCCTCCTGCCACACAGCGCATCACGCTTAAAGTTATAGACCGAGTCAGCCGCCATCCTGTCGCCGTGAAACTGCATGTCCACGGCGAGGCGGGGGAATACCTCGCGCCGGTGGACCGCCATCGCATCATCAATGCAGCGTGGTTTGAGGATTACAGCGCGGACTTTACGCATAATGGGCAACATTCCTGTACCTACATCCCTGGCGAAACCGTCATCAACCTGCCCCTGGGCAATGTCTATGTCGAAATCTCCAAGGGGTTTGAAATCCGTCCCGTGCGCAAGGTTATCGAGATTACAGCAGACACGGACACCATAGTGATTGAATTGGAGAAGGTGTTACCCTGGCGCGAGCGGGGTTGGGTAACGGCAGACACGCACGTTCACTTCCTCTCGCCTATGACGGCGATGTTGGAAGGGGCCGGGGAGGGTGTCAACGTGGTCAACTTGCTGGCAAGTCAGTGGGGGGAACTGATGACCAACGTGGGTGACTTCGACGGCAAAAATACCTGGGGAGCAAAGGAAACTGGCGGCATCGGGACCTGCGAGTCCGATGGAGAATATCTTGTGCGCGTGGGTACGGAAAATCGCCAGCATATCCTGGGCCATATCTCGCTGCTCGGTTATCGCGGCCCCATCATCGCGCCGATGACGACGGGAGGGCCGGACGAGTCCGCACTGGGTGATCCCATCGAGATACTGCTCACCGAGTGGGCGCGCCAGTGCAAGAAGCAGGGCGGTCTCGTCGTGCTTCCCCACTTTCCCAATCCTCGCGCTGAACACGCCGCCAGCATCATCAGCGGCGACATTGACGCGCTGGAAATGACCTCGTGGAGTGATCTGTACAGCGGCATCAATCCTTACAGTCTCTCCGACTGGTACCGTTACCTCAACTGCGGTTACCTGGTTGCGGCGGTGGGGGGAACAGATAAAATGTGGGCTGGGGTCGCTGTAGGCACAGTGCGCACCTATGCCCATATTGCGCCGGAGACGCCGTTTACTTACAACGCCTGGATGGACGCGGTGCGCCGCGCCGAGACGTTTGTGACCTATGGACCGCTACTGGAATTCAGTGTGGATGGGCAACCGATGGGCAGTCGCATCGCCATGACGCACACCGGCGGCACCGTGGACGTGGTATGGCAGGCAGCCAGCGTGACCGTGCCTATGTCACGAGTAGAGTTGGTCGTCAACGGCGAGATCCGCGAAAGCGTGGTGGTGGATGCAGCACAGGCCGGCGGGTCATGGTCGGTAAAAGTGGAGAAGAGTTCGTGGCTCGCGCTCTTAATACGTGGGCACTATGAGGATAAAACTGAAATCATCGCAGCCCATTCTTCCCCCGTGATGGTAGATGTGGAAGGTTCGCAGCTATTGGCGGCAGCCGATGCCGTCACCATCCTGGAACAGATCGAGGGAGCGTTAGCCTACCTGGATACGGTCGGCACCCGCGCGGAGGATCGCGCTTACAAACGGATGCGCCTGGTACTGGAATCCGCCCACCGCAGCCTGCACAACCGGATGCACCGGATGGGGTATTATCACGATCACACGCCGGTGGAGGATCATCCTGAGCATCATTAAAAAACCGTAACCATCAAAAGTCCCCGCTGTGTAACGGAGACTTTTTTCTGAGAAGATATCGGCAAGGTTCAGAAAACCCTGCCTTTTACCTTGACACTTTTACACTGGATAGAGCATAGAGTGTAAGGTAATTTGAACCGTCCCAAGATCAAATAACCGATTTGGGATTGTTGAGGTACAAGTGATACGTTATAATGGATACATAATGTTAAAGGAGTAGTGACGTGATCCTACCTTGTAAACACGAAGATAGAGTATGTATCGTATGACAGATCCGGATTCTATAACTAACTCAAAATTGGCAATTGTTGACGCTGAATCGCGGTGCCAGGTTGAGGACCTCGCGCAGGTCAATGATGAACTTAACCATCTATTTAACAGTATCCCGGTAGGGATGATTGTCCTGGATCGAGAGCTGCGGATCCGGCGTTTTAATTCTTCCGCTCAGAAGATGATGCACTTGACGAACGGAGATTTGGGACAGTCCATGCAAATGGTGGGAGAGAGGTCGGTGTGTGGGGATCTGCTCGCCGAGTATCACGTGGTGTTAGAAACCTTACAAAGTACAAAAAGAGAAGTACAGGGACAGGATGGATGCTGGTATTTGCTAGAGATTCGTCCCCATGATGTCGTCAGGCAGTCCGCAGGAGGATTGGTGCTGACCATTTCCAATGTCACCCATTACAAGCAAGCCGAGATGATAAACCCTCAGAGTGCAGAGCGACTCCAGGCCAATTCGGATCATACGATGACGATAATGACCGACATAGATGCGCGCAAGAAGGTAGAAGATGCTCTCTTTAAATATAACAAGCTTTTTGAAGCTGTGATTCAACAGGCTCCCTTTGCAGTGCATGTGGTTGAGGGATCGTTTAATCAGATTCGCGTGTTGATTGAAAATGAGGAATCCAGGCGCATTATGGGAGAGCCCGTTGAGGGGCGTACTTATATTGATGCGAGCAAACCTGAGATGCTTCAGTGTCGTTTCTTTACTCTTGACGGCCAAAGAGAGATTCCCCTGGCTGAAATGCCCTCGCCCAGAGCTTTGAAGGGAGAAGTGGTTAGAAATGAGGAATTTATATTCCGTCATAGCAATGGAACGGAAATTTTAGTAGAGGCAAGCGCAGTGCCGGTTTACGACAACGATGGCAATATTATGGCAGCAGTGGTCAGTTTTTACGATATTACCGCGATTAAATTGTCTGAGGAAAAGCTTCGCGTGGCTGTGCGAGAAAAAGAAACGTTGCTGCGTGAGCTGTATCACCGCACTAAGAATAATATGCAGGTAATCTCCGCGATGCTTGATTTGCAGGCCGCCCATATTGAGGATAAACGTGTTTTGACTGCGTTTACAGAGTTGAAAAATCGTATCCGGGCGATGGCCCTAGTACACCAAAAACTTTACGAGTCACAAAACCTATCCAGCATTGACTTGGGAATGTATATTAGTGATCTGCTCTCGTTGCTGATCGGCAGTTATCAAATGTTGCTCAATAGGATCAGCTTCATTCTTAACGTGGACAGTGTGATGGTGTTGATTGATACGGCGATACCGTGTGGTTTGATCCTCAATGAGCTTATCTCCAATGCCCTCAAACACGCTTTTCCCGAGGGACGAGAAGGAGAAATCGTTATCCGTCTGGCCAAAACAGAGAATAACGTTATTGTATTTTCTGTTTCTGATAATGGGGTTGGAGTACCTGAAGGGTTTGACTTCCGCCATAATAATGCCTTCGGTTTACAGACAGTTTTCGCCCTCGCAGAACACCAACTCCATGGAACGGTCTCTTTTGCAGTCCGCCATGGAGTTACGTGTCAGGTACAGTTTGAAGATAATTTGTGTCAACCGAGGATATAGTGCTTTTTCAAGCATTGAATGACAGGTAAAAACAAACCCCATAAGGAGTTTCCATATAACAAGGTTCACCGTTAATAGATAAAAACAGGTGCATCGCACTTCGGAAGTGCAACGCACCTATTTGCGAAGGAGGACTATGTACGATGTTGATTTTATGAAAGACCTGATCAGGTCTGCTGGTACTTTGGCAATGGAACACTTTCTCAAGGTTAAACCCGCGTGGAAGGCGAATCAAACCTACGTTACGGATGCAGATCTGGCCGTGCAGGAGTATCTTAAAAAGCGACTGGATGCGCATTTCCCTGATGATGGTATCATCGCGGAAGAGTATGATTTACAGAAGCCACCAACTGTGGGGGAGCGGTATTGGGTGATTGACCCGATAGATGGCACCTCAGCATTTGCGGCAGGATTACCGGTATGGGGGATCGCTATTGGATTGGTAGAAGGCGGGGATCCTATCGGTGGATTTTTCTTATTACCCACAACGGGAGATTTGTTCTACACGACCCCAGATGGACAGGTGTGGCGCAACGAGCGATCAGCACACCTCAAGACTCCGGAACCCTTGCATCGTGAGTCCGTGTTGCTGACCGTTTCTCGCTTTGATCGCGAGTAC
>JAFGFI010000006.1 GCA_016931185.1 Anaerolineae bacterium | reverse complement strand
GTAGTGGAAGAGAAAAGGGTGTTTTTTCGCACGCGGCCTCTTGCCGCGTGCGAAAAAAAACCTCTTTCCCCCTCTTTTTTCGCCCCTATGGGGCGAAAAAAGAAATTCACGTGATAGGTAGCAACTTAGGTTAGATATTGAATGGGTTGTTGTGCCCTGATAAGATATAAGCGTATAAGGAGGACTATGTCAAATCAAAAAGTAAAAATCGGTTTTGTCGGTGTGGGTGGGATGGGGCAATGCGCCCATCTCAAGAACTACGTGACATTGGACACATGCGAGGTGGTAGCAATTGCCGAAATCCGCGAGGCATTAGGGAAAAAAGTCGCGGCGCGCTACGGCATCCCGCGCATGTATTCCTCGCACGAGGCAATGCTGGCAAATGAGACGCTGGACGGCATTGTTGCTTCGCAGCCCTTTGACCGTCACGGGGTGCTGGTGCCGGAATTGCTCCGGGCCGGTGTGCCGATCTTCACCGAGAAACCCCTGGCGGCATCGTTCCAGGTTGGGGAGCAGCTCGTGGCGGCGGTTAAATCTAGCGGAACGTGGCACATGATCGGCTATCACAAGCGCAGCGATCCGGCAACAATGGCGGCAAAGGCCGAGATTGAGCGGCTTAAAACGTCGGGCGAGCTGGGCAAGCTGACTTACGTGCGCATTCTGATGCCCGCCGGGGATTGGGTAGCCGGGGGATTCAACGACCTACTCCACACCGCTGCTCCTTATCCCGATCTACAACGTGACCCGCCCGCGCCGGATATGAATGCAGCAACGTACACGAAATACACAACCTTCGTCAATTACTACATCCACCAGGTGAATCTGATGCGTTACTTGCTTGGTGAACCTTACAATGTCACTTATGCTGACCCGTCGGGTGTGTTGCTGACGGGGCAGAGCGTGAGTGGCGTTGCCTGCACTATTGAGATGTCACCCTATCGCACGACGGTGGACTGGCAGGAGTCGGCGCTGGTCTGCTTCGAGAAAGGATACGTGCGGCTGGCGTTGCCCGCGCCGCTGGCAAGCAACCGTCCGGGCCGCGTCGAGATTTTCCGCGATCCCGGTGATGGAGCGACGCCGGAGACTGTCATTCCGCAATACCCCTGGGTTCACGCCATGCGCCAACAGGCCATGAATTTCGTCGCCGCCATCAAAGGCGAAATCAAGCCTCCGTGCGAAGCCGAGGAAGCATTAGAAGATCTGCGCGTGGCGCGGGCATACATACGACTGTTGGAAAAATGACAAGATGACAAGGTCATTCGGATATCTGCATCCGCGTGACAAGGATGTAATTCACACTTCACCTTTTATCCTTATTCTAAGGAATGACTCATTAACCGGTAGTTCATCGGCGGTTGGATGAAAAGTTACAGCCTAAAGGCCGAGGAGTAAAGGGGTATTTTTGCGGGCGGGGTATCGCCCGCAAAAATACCTCCTTTTAGACTGTCGCTAGCGGTTGGATGAAAACAGGCGCATTGCACTTCAGAAAGTGCAATGCACCATTACCGAGAGGACAATTTTTCAATTTTAAATTTGCAAATTTTCGATTTTCAAGGAGGATAACAATGCCAATCAAATGGAGAAAACAGGTCATCGCATTAGAACGTTATGAATCCGCTGGTGTTTTCGACGTGACCGGTGACGGTAAGCCCAATATTGTCTCCGGCGCGTATTGGTACGAGACGCCGGATCTTCGTACACAGCACCCGGTGGGGGAAGTGTGCGCTGTCGGGGAGTATTACGACGATTTCTCGACGATCCCGATGGATGTAAACGGCAATGGGCGGCTGGACTTTATCACCGGGGGTTGGTGGGGTGACACGCTTCGCTGGCGCGAGAATCCCGGCGATCCCACTAAGGAATGGCCGGAACATATCATTGCGCACACCGGCAATGTCGAAACGACACGCGCCTGGGATGTGGACGGTGACGGGCAGTTGGAATTGGTGCCCAACACACCGGGTGGGCCACTCGTAGTCTACAAACTTGTGACTGATGTGAACGGTCATGGAACCGGCGAGTTTGTAGCCCACACCGTCTATGGTGAGAAGCAGGATCATGGCCTCGGTTTTGGAGACATCAACGGGAATGGGCGCGGCGATTTCGTATTGACAAAGGGGTGGCTCGAAGCACCGGAGGATATCTACAACGGGGAATGGATGTTCCACCCGAACTTCGACCTGGGTATGGGCAGTGTCCCCATTCTCGTGGTGGACGTTAACGGCAGCGGATTGAACGACTTTATCGTGGGCCAGGGGCATCCCTATGGCCTGGATTGGTGGGAGCAGCGCGTAGACAGGGATGGTGCCCGCACTTGGGTTAAGCATCCCATTGACCCATTTAACTCCCAATATCATGACTTGCACTGGGTGGACCTGGACGGCGACGGGCAGTGTGAATTAGTCACTGGCAAGCGCTACCGTGCCCACTGTGGCCACGACCCGGGCGCGTATGACGATGTGGGTATCTACTATTTCAAGTGGAACGGCGAATCGTTGAGCAAACAGGTGATTACCTACGGCCCTCCAGGCCTGGGCAAAGGCTGCGGTATCCATTTTGCCATCGCCGATCTTACCGGCAACGGACGGTTGGATATTGTCGCGCCGGGGAAAGACGGCTTATATTTTTACGAGAATCTTGGAGAATGATTAAGGTAATGAAATGACAGACAAAAAGAATCTTTGGCCTTTGATTTTGTTACTCGTTGTACAACTTTTCAGCGGCATTATGTTGATGCCATCGCGCAATTTCATCAGCATCTACCTCAATGAGGTCATAGAGTATCCCGTGCGCCAGGTCGCCCAGGTGATGGCCGTGGGACAGGTTGTAGGGATGTTGGCTTCCCTGGTAGGGGGGAGCCTGAGCGACCGGTGGGGTCACAAGTGGATGTTAGTTTTAGGAGTGGGCGGCATAGCATTGAGCAGCTTGCTCTACGTCTTTCGTACGCCCTGGTTCATTGCCGTCTTGTGGGGAATGGGCAGTGCCGCGCTTGGATTTTCTACGTTAAGTAGTCAGGGGTATCTCACACTGGCTGCCGGTGCAAGTACCCTCGGCCTCTTCTCCGCACTCTACAACTGGGGATATACAATTGGGGGCGCGGTGGGCAACCCTCTGGCGGCCATAATTCTTGGCGAGGATAACTATTACGCCCTGGGTCTGGCATTGACCGGTTTTGGGATACTCACCACCCTCATCACCGGTTTCCTGCCACACCTACGTCCACAGACGCGCCAGATAAGCGATACCCCCATACATGGCGGCTACGGCGAACTGCTCCGCCGTCCACGTATCCTTGTGTTAGGATTGCTGCGTTTCCTTCCTACATGCTATTACGGCGTCATAACTCTGTTACCCTTGTTAATCAAGCAGCAGGGGGGAAGCAACGCTGCCGTCGCCTGGTATGCGGCCGGCAGTTCTATCTTTGCCTCGCTAACGCAATTGCTTGCCGGGCAGGTCGCCGACCGCCGGGGTGTGCGTTTGCCCACACAAGTTGCATTCGGCGTCATATTAATCTCCATCATCGGTACGATAATCACAGCGCGATGGGTGTGGGGACTATATGTTTTTGGAACACTGGGGTTGGGTGCAGCCTGGGCGCTTTCCACTCTGTTACCGGGGTTGGTTACGGTGGCAGCCAACCCGGAAATCCACGGGCGTGTGTTTGGGTTGCTGCACTTGCTCTGGACGGTCGCTATGATCTTAGGAACGTTGCTCGGCGGCGAATTCCTGGAGGTCGATATCCGGTTGCCATTCCTCATCGTGGGTATACTTAACGGTGTAGCGCTGGCACTCACAGTGTTGTTCTTCAAAATGAATGAATCACAGCGCGGCGCTGTGTGATGCGTACTATTTATCTGATACATAAAATTATTTCATTGATTTTTAATATAAAAATGAAATTTGAATTTCATACCAGAAACCTCTTGACAAATGTATGAATTTCCCCTATAATATAGTTAGAAGCCCCAAGGGAAGAAGATTACAAAATAGGGGAAAACAACAGAAAACAACCTGAAGTTGGTAAGCGATGGATGCTCTAACCTTTTTCGGTTAGAAAGCAATCGTAAGTCAATGAAAAGGTAAATACCAGAAAAAAGATTGGTAAGTAAGTCATAAGGGGTGAAGTACCCAAATGACAGAAAATCAATAAAAGGTAAATACCAGGAAATTGACAAGCAGAGAGTTGAATGAAGACTGTCAACTAACTGGGAACCAACGTAGGGAATTTCCAGAAATGGAAATAAGTAAGTTGTTGGAAACTATAAGTAATCAACAACTTGGGGCTTCACATTTGTCTATGAGGTCATCGAGAAACCGGGCTTAAAAAAGCCCGGTTTCTTTTACGTAGCATATTATGAAACTCGCGTGACGTTATAGACCGTTATTTCATGGTCGATTCCCTTAAACCGTTGCCCCGGAATGGCGACCACTTCAGATTGTTCAGAGATAAGCGCGTAAGTTGCCGGACTTATGAGAACTTGCCCGGCTTTGGCTGTGCCGCATATACGCGAGCCTAGATTCGCCGCCGGGCCAATAACGGTGTAATCTGTGCGTTGTTCGCATCCGATCTCCCCTACAATGAGTTCCCCGGTAGCAATCCCGATACCAAGTCCTGCTGTCTCTACACCGCGCGCTTGCCATTGTTCCATTATGTGCTTATGTCGTTCCTGCATCGCCAACCCCACTTGAACCGCCCGCAGCGCGTGATCAGATTGGGGGATAGGAGCGCCAAAAAGCGCCATCACTTCATCTCCCACAAATTTATCCAGGGTGCCACCATACGCGAGAACCACTTCGGTCATCCGTCCCAGGTAATCATTGATAAACTCTACCAGGATTTCGGGATCGAGTCGTTCTGCCAGGGCCGTAGAACCACGCAGATCCCCATAGAGAACCGTAAGCAGCAGCCGCTCGCCCTCCAATAAGTCAACATTGGGATCGGCGAGGAGTTTCTGGAGTACATGCGGGTCTACAGAACGGCCTAACACACGCCGCAATCGTCGACGTTCCATACTTTCTAAAATCGCGGTATCCATTTGGCTCACAATAGCTCTGAGGAGCCGCTGGTCATCGTTACTGAATGTTTTATGGCTTGCAGGATTAACCGCGCCGAAGACGCCTAGAATTTCATTTCGCAAAATCAGGGGGATACAGATCAAAGTGCAGCTAGACTCACCCTTTTGATGATAACAGATCAACTCGCCGCTTTGGATAGCCTCGTTAGCGACGCGGTTGATGGTTTCATAGTAAGCGGGCACATTAACCAGGTCATCATGGGTAATAGCGCGCATTTCGAGCCGGTCGCCATGGCGATCATACAGCATAACAAAGCCCATTTTCGCCTGAATGACATTGCGCAGTTCCTGAAGTACCAGGCTTAGCATTTCATCAAAAGGTAAATTCTGATCACGGATCTGATCCACGCGATAGAGCGTTTCCAGTTCCTTATTACGCTGGGTTAACTCGTGCGCTGCATAAGCCTGGATCACGGCCGAATCAATTTGACTTTCGGCTATTTCCAGGAGTTGTAGATCATCTACATCGAACGAACGTTGGGAATGAGCCATGAGCAACGCCCCCAGAGGGTGCTCTTCCATAATAATAGGGATTGCGATAAATTGCGCAGTCTGCGGGAGCGTTGTCAATAGTTTGGCCTCGAGTATGTCCTGGGCTTGCCAGAACAGCACCCCATCAACATTGTCCTTTCCTTCGACAATAGCCCGCGCAGCTAAAGACTGGAAACTATCCAATCCTACCCACCAGGGATTGACGCCTGTCTCCACTACTTTTAATTCTAATTCCTGGGTTTCGCGGTTGATAAGATAGAGCAAACACAACTCTACGCCAAACTGTTTCACCAATAAATTGACAATACCGGAAAGCATAGCTTCAGGGCCGGCAGTGCTATCACGAATATGGTCAATTGCCATAATCATTTCAAATGCGCGCTTTTGCAAGGCTAACTCGTGTTCCAATTGTTGTATAATCTCTTCCATTTTTCCCTTCCCTAGCAGCCAGATTTTCAAAAAAAAACCCTGGTTTCTTCTAAAAATACAGGCTGAGAAGCCTCCTCTATATTATGCATCCAACTGTTATTAAAGTATCACTTTCAGTATACGCAGGAAATCCAATGTAGCAAGGAGCCGTATCCTAACCTTTCTAATCAAGTGCGATAGCTCCACTGACATTGCGGTACGCGTGAATCTTGGTATGATAGATGGTTATTAGCGTAGGGAGGTACGGTGTATGCAGGGTATAATTTTAGCGGCGGGTAAGGGCACGCGCCTATATCCTCTTTCTTTACAAAGATCCAAAGCGATGATGCCGATAGTGGGGAAGCCCATTGTTGAGCGTGTAATGGAAATGTTATTACAAAATGGGGTGGATGATTTTATCCTGGTAGTGAGTCCTGAAGACCGCGAGATCACCCGCTATTTTCAGCGCGAATCACAGATCCAGGCAGAAGTCCGCTTTGTTTATCAGGCCAAACGTCTGGGAATGGCTCACGCTCTGATGTGCGCGGCCCCGTTGGTCAAGGAGGACTTTGTACTTTCTGCCTGCGATAACCTGGTGCCGGCAGAAGCTCTGGGGAGTGTGCTAGGATTTTGGCAACATACTCCACGACCTAATGGTATTTTAACGTTGCTGGCGGTGGAGCCTGAATATGTACGGAAAGGGGCAATCGTTAAAATGGAGGGGCCATGGATTACCTATATTATCGAGAAACCTGAGCCAGAAAATGCCCCTTCAAATATGTACAGTTTACCCTTGTATAGTTTCACGCCTCGTATCCTAGAATATTTACCTGAAGTCCAACCTTCACCGCGCGGGGAATATGAGATACAGGACGCAATCCGGCTGGTGATTGAGCGAGATGGATATGTCGGGGGTGTGGCCGTTGACCGGCGCGTGACGCTGACCAACGTCGCCGATCTATTATCGCTCAATCGCGTCTATCTGGCACAGGAGAGCAATGTGCCCCAGATCGCCCCGTGTGTGATCGGGGCACACACCCAACTGCTGACGCCGCTGCGCATTGAGACTGGAACCATCATTGGGGCGGATTGTGTTATCGGCCCCAATGTCTACATCGAGCGAGATTGCTATATTGAGGATGGTGTTACATTACAGGATGCGATGGTGTTGCGAAAAACCCGAGTCGGAGCAGGAGAAACCCACACCAACACAGTAGTTGTATAGTAACGTAACTCAATATGAGCGATTACCGTTTTCTGTCGCCCACTCTAGACAGAAACGAGAGTGGGGGGGGGATTTTTCGTTGGCG
>JAFGFI010000084.1 GCA_016931185.1 Anaerolineae bacterium | reverse complement strand
TCCCCCTCAGGGGGCGTGGTTGATGTAGCCGGGGCGTTGACGCCCCGGCGGAGCGCGTTACCGAAATAATTTCTTAAAGTTCATAAGGCCAAGAGATAAAGTGGTAGGGTTGCGGGCGGTACTCCGCCCGCAACCCTACCCTCTTTTCCCTACCGCTTTAGCGGTCTATTTTCAAGGGAATTCCCCATTAACATCGTGTGTTCATCAGCAGTAAGATGAAAATTTAAGACGAAACTAAGTTTTCAAGGGTTTTCACAATTTGTCGATTTTAAATTTGCCAATTTGCGATTTTCAAGGGAGGCATAATGAACCGGATGACAATCCCGATTGGCCCGCAGCATCCGCTGTTAAAGGAACCGTTATCCTTCAAATTGGAAGTTGAAGGGGAGCGCGTGGTTGAAAGCACGATGCGCCTGGGCTATGTCCATCGCGGCATTGAGCGACTGGCGCAGGAACGCACATACGTCCAGAACGTCCACTTGATTGAGCGCGTGTGCGGCATTTGCTCCCACATCCACTCTACCACCTATTGCCAGGGCGTCGAATCGCTGCTCGGTTTGACCGTGCCTCCGCGCGGACTGTACCTGCGCGCGCTGTTGTGCGAACTGGAACGCATTCATAGTCACTTGCTCTGGCTCGGTGTGCTGGCGAAAAATATGGGTTTTGAGACCATCTTTATGTACGCCTGGCGTGACCGGGAGATCGTACTGGATGTTATGGAAGATCTATCCGGCGGACGTGTTTCTCACGCAGTGAATATTATTGGTGGTGTCCGTGTCGATCTGGATGATGAACACTGCAAGGTTATTTTGCAACAGTTGGATGCACTGGATACGCAAATTCACCAATTGTTAGGCGTCGTCGAACACGAGCGCTCGTTTAAGGCCCGCACACAAAATGTGGGACTTTTATCACAGGAGCAGGTGTGGCGCTATTGTACGGTGGGGCCTGTGGCGCGAGCCTCCGGCGTGGATATAGATTTACGTCGCGACATTCCTCGCCCTCCTTATACGGAACTTGGCTTCAATGTCATCACCCATCACGCGGGTGATGTGTGGGCGCGCACCCTGGTGCGAATGTTGGAGGCCGTTGAAAGCAGCCGTCTGTGTCGCCAAATTCTGTTACAGTTGCCTGATGGCCCTGTCACTGCCCGGGCTAAGCGACGTGTGCCGCCAGGCGAGGTTGTCAGTCGCTCTGAGGCGCCGCGCGGTGAAGTCATTTACTACATCCGCAGCGACGGCAGCGACAAACCGGCGCGCCTCAAAATCCGCACGCCCACCCTTACCACGCTCATCACGCTTCCTGACCAACTGCGCGGTGTGAATATGGCTGATGTCTCCGTGGTACTTTCCGGCGTAGATCTGTGCATTGCGTGCGGGGACCGGTAGGATGATGGTGCAATTATTTATGGAGGAATGGCTTTTGAATTTACGCGACATTTTCGCCGCTCTTTTCGCCTGGCTTGTGTTCCCGGGCTTTGGGTTTCTCTTTATCTGCGCGTGGGCTTTTGACTGGCTTGACCGGCGGATCATTGCGCGGTTGCAAAATCGTGTGGGTCCGCCGTGGTACCAACCTTTAGCGGATTTTATCAAGTTATTGGCAAAGGAAGATATCCAGCTTGATAATGTTAGTGAAGCCCTGGCGGCACTCTTGCCAATGTTATCCTTAGCCGCGGTACTGACGGCCAGTATGTATGTGCCCATTGCGAATAAAGCCGCAGATGCCTTTGAGGGTGATTTGATTCTAGTGCTGTTTTTACTCAGCATTCCGGCATTGGCTTATTTCCTGGCCGGGTGGATATCGGGGGGGGTATATGGCATCCTGGGAGGCAATCGCGCGCTGTTGCAATACTTTTCTTATGAAGTTCCCTTCCTGATAGCGCTCAGCAGCCCGGCGATTCTCAGCAACTCCTGGTCTATCGTACACATTACGCGCTATCAAGCTGCTACCGGATGGGGACTTTTCATGCAACCTGTCGGTTTTTTCCTGGCCCTGATAGGATTGATCGGCAAGCTCAAGCGCGATCCCCTGGACATTCCCAAGGCCAAATCCGAAGTTGTAGCGGGGTCACTCACCGAATTCAGCGGGCGCAAGCTGGCATTGTGGCACCTGGCAATGGAAATGCATGCCGTCCTGGGAACATTCTTGTTGGTTAACATGTTCCTGGGGGGGTATAGTGCATTTTCACCTGTGCTGACGATACTGGGGTTCCTTTTAAAATCTTTGTTAATTTTGTTTATGCTCTCGGCTACGAGTGTACTCTATGCTCGGATGCGCATTGACCAACTGGCAAACCTGGGATGGCGCGTGTTGGCGCCACTGGCGCTGTTGCAAGTTATCGCCACAATCTGGATGGGAGGGTAGTGATGTCACTGTTCCGGTCGTTTCTCTATCTTTGGCCCCAACTCTGGGATGCGCTGTGGCACCGCCCGCAAACGGTAGCTTATCCGTTTGCACCGCCGCAGTTGCCGGCAGGATTTCGCGGGCACGTAGTTATTAATGCCGAGAATTGCCGGGGCTGCTCTATGTGTGTCCGGGATTGCCCTGCTGCTGCCCTGGAATTAGAGCGACAGGGAAAGGATAAATACCGTTTGATCTATCACCCTGAGCGCTGCGCCTATTGTGGTCAATGCGAGGTTTCTTGTAATTTCGATGCCATTCACCTGAGCAATGCGTTTGTGAAAGGGGCTACCGATCAGGATACATTTAAAATAATATTGGTAGATCGTTATTAATCACCTCAGGTGGGACGCACTTCACTTACGTTGAATACAGTTATGGTGGTAACCGATTGCGTTGTTTTAAAGCGTAAAAGTGCGTCCCACCTCAGCAGTGACGATAGATCGTAGTATTTAAGTGGGGGAATCTAGCACGTAATGTAAGAGTACCATACCCTTGCCGAGCGGGGGAAACAGGCGGAACAGCGTCTTAATCCGCTGCAAACGGGGGATCGATTCTTGAATATCCACATAATACCACGGCTCCAACAACCGGATACCTGGCGCCCATTGTTCCAGGGCATCATAATGATGTAGGGACCAACGCATCCGAAAATCAGCTTTCATCAATTTCAGTTTTAGGTTCTGTATTCCTACAATTAAAGGCGAGCATACATCAAAAACCAATTCCGCGCCGGGGAAACGTTCATGCAGTGCCAGCACCAGCCGCTGCATCTCGGCATTTGTGAAATACATAAAGACACCCTCGGCAACAAAGAAAAATGGCCTGTTGTTTTGCGTGCGCACGAGATCCAACCACGCCAAATCTAACGCAGAAGACGCAATCATGGTGTAACGCGCCGTTTCTGCCAATAACTGGCGACGTAGTTCAATGACAGGGGGCATATCAAGGTCATACCACATCACCTGCCCGTTATCCACCCGGTCAAAACGGGTATCCAATCCACACCCAATGTGAACTACGACACCATCAGGATGTACGTCTAAGAATGTCCGGACAAAACGGTCAAACTGCCGCAAGCGCACACAGGCGCCTGCCTGGTCATCGTCATCTATCTTGAAATGGGAAAAGTCATAATCAATCTGGCCCACTAAACGCTCAGCATACGGGTCACGGATCAGCGCGTCGGGGCGGCGGCTTTCCAGCGCGTGCATATAGAGGGTCATTAACATCGTTTCCGAAACAGAACTTAATGCTTCAGGCCGGATGCGATTATCCGTGTTGGTTGCATCATGAAAATGACTTGTTGTCATTGCCCCCCTCCTATGATGATGGTTATTCAGACGCACTGTGCATTATAGTCCTTAGTGGAGAGATAGCTAACCTAAGTTGCTATCTATCACGGGGAAAAAACACCCTTTTCGCTTCCCCTACCACAAGGCAGCAACTCGCGTTAGCTAATAAAAAACGCCCCGGAAAGAAGTTCCGGGGCGGTCAATCTTATCAAATTAGCATGATGTGACATGTACTGTACCACGATGCTCAAGCCGTTGCCCAAAGTTTATCAGGAGATGACCTAACTGACATAACATCTTACCTCCCTGTTGAGCAAGCCAACTTGATTGCTTTTCCTGAAAGCCGTGCAACAAACGCCACTTCGCCGCTTCCTCCACCATCTGACGGTGGTGTAATGCATCCAGTTGTAGCAACGTATCAGGGTTGATAGTTCCCAAGCCATCTATCATAGGTTTCTCCTTTCCATATCTTAACGCAAGTGACTACAATGACACTCCAACCTTAACGCAATGCAGATAATAAGTTAGCCGCATCCTCCGGAGAAATTTTCCCCTGTTCTACCATCTGGAGTACCTTTAACCGTTCCTCGCGCATATCGTCTACAGACGGGGTCGGCGGTGTTGCGGGGGTTGGTGGCGTTGGCGGTGTTACGTGAACTACTGGGGTCGGTGGGGTGGGGGGCGTGGGCGGCGCGGGAGGACGGTGTCCGCTGGCCCGCTGCCAACGCCGCTCGGCATGTTCGGCGCGCAGACGGGCGCGCTCCGCTTCACGCTCAGCCGTGCGCCGCGCGCGCTCGGCAGCACGTTCGGCTTCACGTTCTGCTACTTCGCGAGCACGCTCCACTGCGCGTGTGGCAGTTTCACTGGCCTTTTCGGCCGCGCGTTCTATGTGAAGCCGAAATCTATCGCTATCCAGAAAGTTCAGACCTTCCTGCAAACGCACGTCCAATTCGGACATCGCTTCTGCAACACGGGCATCAATGATAGGCCCAAGTTCTTCAAGCCCATCCAGGAAACTCAGGTCAATATCAAAATCAAAATCTGATTCTCCTTCCTCTCCCATACCACTTAACGTCACACGTCCGCCTACATGGGCCTCAATAAGGGCTTCTCCCTCGCCCAAAGTAGCCGTATACTCACCTGCTTCCTCATGAAAAACCAGGTTTGGGACTTTGTTACGTACACCACCGCCAGCTTGTACTACGAAGCGTAAACTGGCTTCTTCTGGGAGTATCACCTTAAGATCGCTGCCGGCATTTACAATATAACTTTGTCCCGGCATAAAGGGCGGGCCTAGCTTAACGTCTGATCCGACAGACTCCGCTAACAATCCCTGTGCCAGTCCCGATCCTTTAAGATCACTCCCCACACTTTGTAGGGTAACCTGCCCGTCTACATCACGGATGCGCGCGTCTGAGGCCACCAATTCTACATGAATGTCCCCGGTTATATCTTGAATCCGCGCATCCGATGCCACAGATTGCACAAAGACATTCCCTTCCACTTCATGAATTCGCACATCTGACGCCACCGACTCAATATGAACATCGCCTTGCACTTGTTGCGCGCGTAAATCCCCAAAGACCTTTGTCATAGAGAGCGCGCCAAGGGTACGTAAACTCGCATTACCGTTGACTTCACCGACCGTAACCGTCCCATGAACGTCAGAAACCTTGAGATCCCCTCGTACCACCTCGATTACAAGTGTGGTTCCCAGCGGGCACATAAGGCGCAAATCACTGCGCGTGCTAAGGACCAAAGTTTCTGTTTCCTGGATGATGCTGATGTCTTCATCCTGATCGGAAGTTTTCAGCGTCACTTGGACAGCTTCGGTTCCCTGTACCGTGAGGTTTCCAAGACATTCCGTCACTGTGATATGGGGAGTTTCGGTTGTGTCAATTGTTTTAGTAACCATGTTTATCTCCTTAAATGTATTTTACTTTTCTTCAAAATAACGCAGTGCTTCTTCTGCTGTAATTTCCTGGCGCGCTAAGCGATCCAGAATCCCCTGGTCTTCCGTGCTTTCTTCCACAAACCGTTCTTGGGCCGGCGACTTCTGCCGTAAGGCGCGGATAATTTCATCCAGACGACTGCGTACTGTGGGATAGGAAATCCCTAATTCATCCTGCACACAATTAAGTTTTCCCTCACAGAGGAGAAAAACTTCTACAAAATGACGCTGCTCCGGGATCAACCGCGAAAGCGCGTCCATCTCAAACCGATTTCTCAGTTCTGTACCACAATTGCGACAGACCAATTGGGTCACTAACAAATCATCATGACAGACCGGACACTCTGATGGAACTGCGTACATAACTATCTCCTTTATATTATTAAGTCACTTATAAATAATTATAATATATAACTTAATTTTGTCAATAGGTAACTTAAGATTTTCTAGGAAAAAGCGTAAAACGCGAGGCGTCAAACGTTAAATATGAAAATAATGTGTATCAGACCTTGTATGATGGGTAAAGTACCCTTTATCCATAAAACACACAACAGCCCTGGACTTTTTCCAGGGCTGTTGTGTGTTTTAGTATACGTTTAGTTTTGTGAGCAAACGGTGCCATTGACAGCGGCAAAGCGGCTAAGGCCGCAGGAAAGAGGTGTTTTTTCGTTGGCGGGCGTAGTCCGCCAACGAAAAAACACACTCAAACCCTCGTTCATTTTATAATTGCAACGTATTCTGAAATATGCTTGATTTACAATAAAACGCATCACGTATTATATTTCACCTCCCAGTTGCGCTAATACTTTCTGTTGTAGGGCCTCCGGTAATACATGGGCCTCCATTGCGCGCAACAGCAAGGCCAGGTCATACCCATGACGTTGTAGATGCCTGATCAAAGGCCGGTAACGCGCCGGCCGGTTGCGATGCAGTTCTAGTGCCAGGCATAGCTCAAGCATCACGGCGGGCACTTGATATGCTCCACAGGAAATATATACATAATGTTCCCACGGTCCCGGATCCGACGTTGCACATTCCTGCACATCTGGTGATCGTTCATTTGTCGCTATCGTTATTTCAAAACCACGAACCAGGTATGTCGTTAAATAAAGCTGATCCTCATCCCGATACGAGGGCGGGGTTGGGCATGGGAATTCAGTCATTGCCACGGCGCAAGCATCCACCTGCGCGCGCGTTCGCACCAGCAGATTAATGTCGCGTACCGGCAAAAAGACGCCCTGCAATAATGCCGCCGTCGTACCGGCCAGTCGATAGTCCGAACGATCACAATAGCCTGTATCTATGATGGGGACAATTCGATCCAACACAGTCGCTAATGTCTCGGCAAACTGCCGCGCGACGATTTCCCGCCCGCCCGACATCGCCCCTTGCAATTTCAATAAATGACTGCGAGCCGGCTCAGATCCTATAGGTGGAGCGTCTACAGTGTGTTTTTGGATCATCCTTTCTAATTGCGCGATCAGGTCCTCCGAGCGTGGCTCCAGTTCCGCTAATGAGGAAAGCCAGCGGTCGGTAGCGTACCCGATATCCTCATCGGGGGCCGGGGTGTCCAGCACCTGGCGCAGTCCATTGCGCCGCCCCTGGTCGAGTTGCGTGAGCATCCGGAGAATTGCCATTGTGCTATAGCGGGCGTGGCGCAGCATACGGATCACGCGCAATCGTCCGATCTGTTCTGGGCCATAGACACGATAGCCGTTGTGGGGGTCACGGGGAATTTTAACCAGGCCATCCAATTCCCAGTTGCGCAGCATATCGTTGGTTACATCCAATAGCTTCGCCACCTGGCCGATACGCAACGGCTTCGCCGTCGCATCGGTAGCAGTGCCCTTTGCCCACCGCTCAAGCAGGGCAGCGGCGGCTTCTGCCTGGGTGCGTTCCGAGCGAATCTGTACCAGGATGTGATATGCGCGCTCCAACGCCCCCCCCAGATCGCCCGTAGCAGCTTGCCGCATCATTTTATACGCCATGCGCCGGATATCGCCACCTAGCCAGGTGAAATGCATTGTGCTGCGCACCAGACGCATCTGGTCAAGGTGGTCCTCGGTAAACAACCGGTAGCCACTTGTGCTACGCGGCACGGGTGGCAACACGTTCCATTCCTCGTACATGCGGACGGTATTGGGATGGATAGCAACCGCGTAAGCAATATCAGTGGTATAAAGATAATGGACGCTCATATTCTATAATGTTTTCTAGCTACCGGACACTTTTCCACAGCGGAGTATTGAGCCGCAATTAGGTTGGATTTTGCGACTAAAATCGCTTTTAAGTAGGTATTTTTTGATTTCGAGCGTAGCTCGAAATCAAAAAATAC
>JAFGFI010000083.1 GCA_016931185.1 Anaerolineae bacterium | reverse complement strand
CCCATCTTTTTGTTCGTGGACTTGTATCTCATCGGGACGTTTTTCATCAACGGAACGGCGAGTTTTCTGATCTTTACAGTTTTGATCCTGGCCGGACTGCACTATCAGATTCTCCAGGAAGAAAAGTTCCTCGCCCAGACCTATGGCAGGGCGTACCAGGACTACTGCGCCCGAACCGGGCGGTATTTCGGCTGGCGGCGCGGCAGGGTGAAGCCCGCAAACGTTCAGAGCGCTGGTTAAAGGCCTACTGTGGGAAAAGGTTTGACTAAGAATAATGTTGATAGATCGGCGTCTTTTACAGCTTATTATGCCGCACACCCGCCGCTAGATTGGTGCAGTCGTATTGTCAGGGTGAGCGGTTGTCTTGTCCAACGTTATCCAAATCGTTCTGATCGGCCAGATTGTAGATCGCTTGTTGGCCCAGATTCCCCAACCCGGTTGGCTGCTGCCCGCGTTTGCTTTCATCCTTTTGACGCGGGCGGCGCTGGTCTGGTGGGGACGCCTGGCCTCGCACAAGGCCGCCGCAGCGACCAAGCTCGCGTTGCGCGACCGTTTGTACGCGCACCTGGTCAAGCTGGATCCCGATTTTATGAGCGGTAGCCTCTCGCAACGAGAGGCGCGCACCGGCGCGCTGGTCAACACCGCCGTCGACGGCGTGGAGAACAGGGAAGTACAGTCAACACACTCGTATTCTCCCTGACAGAGACCTGCTTGAGACTTGTACCATGGTGATATGGGTGGTGGGGTTCACATTCCCACACTATGCCAGGCGGGAATCGTTACATTTGGCTCGCGACATGCCGCCAGACCTTCCCGTTTCGGACATTTGACGCCCTGGTTCCTGCCAGAGCAAGGGGCGGACATTCCCTTATGGGGTATGTTGCTATACATACGTAGTTAAGCTATAATCCACTCGTTGCGTACTTGACCTATGGCTTCATCCCACGCACTACTTCGGGTTGGCGGGCAAGCCGGGATACTCATGGCCATGGTCGTTGAGCAGCAGAGTTGGGAATATCTGAAACAGCATGAGGTATGTAAAATGAAAAAGCATCTGGCAGTGTTCTATGTGTTCCTGTGTACATTGGGGTTATTATTAGGCACATCCTATAGTTTTGCTCAAGCAACTGCCGGGCCGGAACCGGATCCACCGGATGACCGGCGTCATCTGGTCGGGGTGAACCAAAGTTTAGCTGTGACCGATATCAACCCCCGCTATTCGCACCTTACCTTCAATTTCCTGTTTAGAAATGACGGCCCAAGCACGGTGACGCACCTCGATGTTTATCTGCCTATCCCTACCAGCCACAACAATCAACGCATGACGGACTTGAGTTTTTCACATCCCTATACGCCCCTGGTGGATCGCTATGGACAGGCTGTTGCGCACATGGAATTTGATAATTTAGCGGCCGGACAACAGGCGACGGTTTCCTGGGGGGCCGATGTTTGGATTGAGCCGATGAGTTTCAATATAGACCCCGCTCAAGTCCAGGATATGAGCCACATTCCTACCGATGTGATTGAGCTTTACACCACCGCTGAAAGTTACTACCGGCTAGATAGTCAAATCATCCAGGATGCGGCGCAAATAGCGGCGAATGGGGCGATTACCCCGTATTTAATTGCCCGCAATGTTCATGACTTTGTGGCGGCACGTCTGACTTACGTCAATGACCATCAATGGGATGATGCCGAGACGGTTTATCTTCAGCAACATGGCTCCTGTAGTGAATATACCATTCTGTTTATTGCCCTGTGCCGGGCGAATGGCTTGCCGGCACGGTACGTAGGTGGCTCCCATCAACGTGCTTTAGACGTCTACACCGACACGGTATTTCACCGCTGGGCCGAAGTGTACCTGCCACCGTATGGTTGGGTGCCCATTGACGTCACCTACGATGATGTAGATGCTCCATTACCCAGGTATGATTACTTTGGCGCGTTAGATAACCGGCACTTTGTGACCACGATTGGCGGGGGAGACTCAGAATATCTGGGGTGGAATTACCATGATAACTATAATTACACCTATGATGGGACGGCGCCGTCATGCACACGCGAGCGTAGTTTTCTCTGGATCTCCTATCCGTCGGAGTTGGTGGTGACACCTACCGTTATCAGCCAACATATCTACGCTGATGAAGTTAATCCGGTCATTGGCGAAGTAAGTCTGATGTCTACGAATGGCGATTATAGTTGGAGTCTAGCAGCCACAAGCGATTGGCTGAACCCTAGCGGAGATTACGGGACAACCCCTAGCACCCTAGAGATTGTAGCAGAGACCGACCAGTTGACCGTAGGTGACTACACCGGCACGTTACAATTTGATGCGCCGGCTCTGGCAAAGAGCATTACCGTACCGGTCCATTTACAGATGCTTCCCCCGCGCCCCTATCTCCTGGAAACTCAATGGGGGCAACGGGATGAATTCACCCGCTTCTCCCCCGATCATTTGCGTCTGGGCTGTTGGTCGACGGCGATTGCCCAGATCGTCTATTATCATCGTTTATTACCTTTAGGGAGTGTGAGCTATACCACAAGCACCGGGTACGCTATCCATGAGGACTTTGATGCTTATTCATTCAATTGGGATCGGTTTGTCAATAAGATAGCGGCAGATACCTCGGAAACCTCCATTGACGAGGTGGCGCGCTATGCTTATTTTACCGCGGTTGTCATTCAGAAAGATTTTGATACCGGGGACTATCTGTTAGGTCACGCCGAAAGAGCTGAAGCTGTCGCCACACACTATGATGCCGAGGCTCATTTATATTCCAGCAGTAGTCATTCGATGGAGCAACTCGAGCAAATCATCCAGCAAGAAATAGATGCCCATCGCCCGGTACTCCTGCATTTACGCACATTGGCCTACAGTGGGGATGTAGGCTACCATGCGGTGGTCGCGGATGGATATTATATGGATGACGGACAGCTTTGGGTGCATATCAATATGGGCGTTGAAGGCTATACAGATGGTTGGTACAACTTCGCTGAACCCATCCAGGGCTACGATGACAAAAGCTATCTCAAAGTGATGACCATTCAGCTAGACTATTTTGCGGTCAGTGGGCAGGTGTTGGATACTTATGGCAATCCCTTACCCGATGTGCTGTTGGCAAGCGAACCCTATAGCACTGCGACCGGTGAAAATGGCCTCTATGCCCTCACGCACTTACCCACCGGCACCTATACTCTCACGCCGATGTTGGCCGGCTACACTTTTTCCCCCACGCTGCGTACGGTTAGCGTGCCGCCACAAGCACAT
>JAFGFI010000082.1 GCA_016931185.1 Anaerolineae bacterium | reverse complement strand
TCCCCCTCAGGGGGCGTGGTTGATGTAGCCGGGGCGTTGACGCCCCGGCGGAGCGCGTTACCGAAATAATTTCTTAAAGTTCATTAGGCCGTAACTTTTCATCCAACTGCTGGTGAACACACCGCGTTAATGCGTAATTCCCTTGAAAATAGCGAATGACGAATGATGCATCACGTTTCTTAATGATAATCACCCTTGCCTTCGTTGATGTGCCGCTGGTAGCTATTTATCAACCCGTCAATCTGCCCGCGCGTTTGGTGCAGAGTTTGGATACATGTGCGCAGGGCTTCATTCCCTGACTGGGTGAGTGAATAGACTCTTCGGGGCGGCCCTTGTGTCTGCTCCGTATCCCAATCCGAGGTTATCCAGCCATTGTTTTCCATATCCTGCAACGCCCGGTATACGACCCGTGGGTTTAATCCTTCAATGCCCAGGTCATTGAGTTGCTCAACCAATGTATAGCCGTGGGCTGGCCCTTGATGTAATAACAAGAGCAAAGCCGGTTCCTGTAACCATCCTCCATGCTGACCACGCCGGCACCGGTGTCGTTGTCCTGGCATTGTTTATACTCCTTCTCTTATCATTAACGTTTCTTCTTAATTACTATACCATACTATTGTCGATTTGTCAATAGATAAACCGGCAATAGATCTGTAGTTATAAAAATGGGTGTCCGTCACATTTTCGCAACCCGCTTGTATAGCGAGACTTGCCCACCCCCAGCCCCCTCCCACTTTGTGGGAGGGGGCTTTTTAAGGGGATTTTGCGCGTTCGAGCAAAGCTCGAACGCGCAAAATGCCACTTTAATTTTCCCCCCTTCCCCCGGTCTGCCGGGGGAAGGGGGGATCAAGGGGGGATGGGGGCTTGTCCCGCATTGTGACCATCTGTGGATGCGAAACTTTGACGTCCACCCAAATTTACCTATTGACTTTGCCCTTACCCTATGCTATTATAGGGGTGTGTGGCGGGGATTGTACCATCTACGATGTTGTTCTTCGATCACGAATCACATAAACTTCTCCTGTTTTTGAATGGCTTCCGGTTTTTCGTCAGAAAGTTCTTGCGCGTTGTACAAGCGTCCGCTCAGTTAGATACTCATGTGACATCATCGCAGCCATCATCGCAGCCATAGTTGCTCGATGGAGGGATAAAGTATGCATAGACAGCCGATTTCCATAAGGGATATACCCCGGTGGGCATCGGCTGTTTTTGTGGGTCGGAGCTGCCCCTGTGCCGGTGGTAAGAGAGGGCAGCAAGGAATTGCCCCTATCTTGGGAAGATGTGCATGCGATAGCGCATTACCAGGATGAAAGTTCTCATATAGGGATAAGAAAGGAGGTGAGTTATATGTCTGAACAGGCCGTGCAGATAATAATTGGCAGAGCGGTGATGGATAGCGAGTTCCGTAAATGGTTGTTCAGCGACCCTGCCCAGGCGCTGGTGGAGTACGATCTCACTATGGAGGAAGTCGCATCGCTTATAACGCTCGATGCAGAGAGTATGGAAACTTTTGTCGGATCTCTTGATGAACGCGTCTCCAAGAGCATATTGGGGATCTTCTACTAAGTGGGAAATTCAAGGCAAAAGCGTTGTAAGAACAACGTTGGGCGTTGTAGGAACAACGTTAAGGCGTTGTAGGAACAACGTTAAGGCGTTGTAGGAACAACGTTAAGGCGTTGTAGGAACAACGTTGGGCGTTGTAGGAACAACGTCGCGTTTCCATTTGTGTTTGCACGGTAAATGGTTTCTAAATGACGAAGCTATTTTGGGGCAATGCCTGAGGTCGAAAGCTAAAAGTTGAAAGTTGGAATCGTTCTGCCCCAGGGAGCGACTCGGTGTGTCAATGGAGGCCAATTCCCTGGTGTGGATGTAGATGGAAGATCCAGCATAAGTTTAGGGAGGTAAGTAAGGTGTCTAAGGAAGTTGTACAGATGGTTATTGGTAGAGCCGTGACAGAGCCGGCATTTCGCAAGCAACTCTTCACTAACCCGGAGCGAGCGCTGAAGAATTATGACCTGACCCAGGAGGAGATCGCTGCGCTTAAGACGATCAACGCTGAGCATCTGGAGAATTTTGTCGGCGGTCTTGATGAGCGTATCTCCAAGGGGAAGATAGTATTGTGATCCCTTGTCGCCCGGCGCGGCCGGGTGTGACAGGGAGTTAAAAGCCATAAGGAGGGCATGATGACTAAGCAAGTTGTAGAGCAGATTATTGGGCGAATGATTGTGGATGAAGTTTACCGCCGGCAGTTCTTCACACATCCGGAAAATGCGCTTAAAGGATGGGATCTGACACCTGAGGAGCGACAGGCTTTGCTCAAGACCCGGATGGAGGATGTAGAAGGCTTCAGTCGCAAACTTGACGAACGTATTACCAAGAGCAAGGTAGTGATGTAACTTCTCGCCGTTTACAGTCTACGATCCACGGTCTACTTTTCCCAGGAGAAAAACGTGAACACCCTATATCAAGCCGGCCATGAAACATTAATCACATATTACACCCGATGCAACGCAAAACATCCTCGGCTCCACGCGCGAAGGCCAATCGCGTGGGGCACGAGGATGTTTGCAGCAGATACTGTATTTTGAGATCCTGGCCGCGCTAGAGATACTATCCCGGTTTACTGTATTGGATGTAGCGGATATGGCTTATGCCTATCTGCAGGTGTGTGGCTACAGCAGCCACCTATTGGCCCTGATACCGGCGCCCTGTTGTCGCTGATCGGTTATTTGTATCTGTACCCCGAATATGCCCAGACCCTGCACACCAACCTACAGTGCTGCGCTGCATAATTCGGGGTGAATTTGCAGTAGTTAGATTTGTGTGTATTATAGCTTTAGGGGGCATATATATGGGATTGGGTTTGGACTGGCGCCAGGTACAGTTGCCCAACGGGCTGCACTTGATAACTATTGCACGTCCCGGCACGCCCGTTGTCGCTGTGCGTGTCTATGTGCGTGCCGGGAGCCGCTATGATTTTGAGCGCGAGTTGTCACTCCCCGGCCTGGCTCATTTTACAGAACACCTGCTCTTCAAGAGTACTCAGCAGCGGGAGCAGCGTGAGATCTTTGCCATGGTGGAACGGCTGGGGGGGGAACTGGAAGCAGGAACAACTAAGGAATATACTACCTTTTACGCCGTTATCCCCCCTTATGGCCTTGAGGCCGCCATTGCTATTTTGGCCGAAGTGCTGACCCGGCCCGGCCTGCGCCAGGAGGATGTGTGGCCGGAAAAGTTAGTTGTCCTGGAGGAAATCCGCCGCGCCCAGGATGGACAGGGCATTCTCATCGATCACTTTGCCGAGACATTGTGGCAGGTACATCCCCTGCGCTACCCTGCCCTGGGCACTTCGCAGGGCCTATATGATCTGGATCACGAATCATTGTATGCCTTTTACCGGCAGCGTTATGTAGCCGGAAACATGTTGTTACTCGTGTGTGGCGATATTGAGCATGAGGCTGTTGAACGACAGGTCGCTGAGCATTTTGCCGCGTTGCTTCCCGGCGCCGAGCAGCCGCCGCTCCCGGTACAGGACCCCCCCCTGGAGGCATCGCGGGTGGCCCACATAGAAAAGGACATTAACCAGGTTTATCTGCTTGCCGGTGTCCCTACGGTGAGCATGAAGCATCCGGACCGCAGCGCGCTTAAGCTCATCGAGCGGGTGTTGGGTATGGGGGGCAGTGCTCGTCTCTACCAGCGACTGCGCGAGCAAGCGCAACTGGCCTACAGCATACATACGGTGATGGCTCAATATGAGGACGCGGGCTATTTCGCCGTCTACACCGGTTGCGCTCCGGAGAACGTAACCCAGGTACTCCAGGTCATATTTGAGGAATGGGACAGGCTGCGCCAGCAGGGAGTGAGTGAGGATGAATTGCGCGCGGCTAAGGGCAACTACGCGGGCACATTGGCCCGTCGCTTCGAGACTAACCTGGCCCTGGCGGGCATTTTCGGTGTTGAGGGGCTGCTGCACCGGCCCGAATCCCTCGAAGACGCCGTTGCCCGCATCAACGCAGTGACGCGCGATGACGTGTTGGACGCCGCGCGTACCTACCTGGACGCGGAGCGTCACGTGTTGGTGTCGGTAGGCAGGAAGATAGATGAGTAATGGGCATGGGAACTACATCATTTTGGGATCAACTTCATGAGGAGGCACGCCAGCCTGACGCGGGAGGACGGGATCTCTGGACCTGGCTCAAGGCAAGGGTGGATCTGGCTCAATATCGTCCCCGGGCTGCGCCGAACATCATTGCCCGCCAGTTAAGTGGGCGTGAGGGTGACTATGTCATTCTCAAGAATCCGGATATTAAGACCTATTATCGCCTGAGCGAGCGGGATTATTTCCTGTGGGTGCGTATGGATGGCATGCAGACGGTCAAAGATCTGGTGGTGGCCTACTTTTTGCAATATGGCGCGTTTGCTTTCACCCGTGTCGCTTCATTGATAGAAGCGCTCAAGGCCGGGGCTTTTCTGAGTGACCCGCCCGTGGACGTCTACCAACAGGTGAACGACCGCTTGCAGCGCCACCGGCTTACTTTCTATCTGAATCAGGTATGGAAGACCTTCCGTGAAAAGCCTTTTGCCATCAGTGGCTTGGATCACCTGTTTGGCAGTCTTTACCGGTGGGGCGGGTGGCTCTTGTTCACATGGCCTGTGCAGATCCTCTCTATGGTGATCGCCGTTGTGGGCTTATATATGTTTGTCCAGATCTTTAGCGCGGGTGATTACGATTTGATAACCACCGGCGGTTCCTACGGTCTTGGGGTCATTGCGTTGCTCGCCGCCAACCTGGTCAGTATCTTTCTTCACGAGATGGCGCACGCCCTGACCGTTAAACATTACGGGCGCGAGGTGCGGCGGGGAGGCTTCCTGATCTATTTTGGCCTGCCCGCCTTTTTTGTGGATACGACCGATATATGGTTGGAGGATAAGCGAGCGCGTTTGGCCGTCTCCTGGGCCGGGCCATATTCGAGCCTTATCCTGGCCGGCTCGGCCAGTATTGTCCTTACCCTTTGGCCAAACCTGTCCCTCAATACACTGTTATTTAAGTTTGCCTCGCTGACCTATCTCACTGCCTTTCTCAATCTGAATCCCCTGCTGGAATTGGATGGTTACTTTATCCTTATGGATTGGCTTGAGATCCCTATGTTGCGCCGCAAGTCACTGGATTTTATTCGTACCGGACTTTGGGATAAACTGAAACATGCTACGACCCAGCCTCAAACGCCTGGGAGTCCTGCATCAAAGGATAAGGCTCCAGTCACCGGTCGTTCACCCGCTATCACGCGCATTTTCACAGCGCTGCGCGCGTTTTCCAGGGAAGAACGAATCTTTAGCATTTTTGGCCTGCTGTCGGCGGCGTGGACGGCCTACGCGATCTTTGTCGGTATCCGTTTCTGGCAGGTACGGTTGGCCTCGGCTGTGCGCGAGCTGTGGACTCAAAAAGGCATCGCGGGGCAGATCGTTCTGGTGCTAGGGGGCATCGCCATCGCTTTTCCTATCGTCCTGTCTATAGGTACGTATCTGTTTCGTCTGGTCCGCAAGATTGCAGTCTGGGTCGTTAGACGTGGCTTCCTGGATAACACTGAGGCTGTGGCCGCCACGATCTTGTGTGTTACCGTAATCCTGGCCGCATTGCCCGGCGTCCTGGATTATGTATACTTGTATTTACCTATCGGTCTGATAGGCTTAATCCTGGCTGCCTTTTTTGCCGGATGGAACGCCAGCCACTATGCCGGTTCGCGCCTCGCCCCACCGTTCTGGCTGTGGATGAGTCTGGCTCTATTGCTTTTGCTGCAGGATGTGACCCACGCGGCTATGGATGCCGGATTTATAGGTGCCGGCTTTGGATCCCTTTTTGCCTCCATGATGGGCTACGCGGCGTACACTGTCTTATTTTTGAGCGCCTTATTCCTCCTGGCCCGCACAAATCTTCGCACACTTTCGCCCCCGGAAAAGGTGTTGATGACCCTGGGTCTGGGAGCGACGTATATGCTCACCATTGTGATTTCCAGGACCCACCTGGGACTGATTCCCTTTGATGCAGGGGTGATACTGGCCGTTGGCCGGACTTTGTCGCCCATATTGTTCCTGACTGCGCTGATTCCCTCGCTTTTCGCCTTCTGGCGTACCCATTTCGCCCCCGCGTGGACGATGCTTGCCCTGGCGATGGGGGTATTGCTGCTCGCGGCGCTGTTGGATTTTCCTCTGTATCCGGCTTACCTGGTCTTGGCTGCTGCGTTTTTCCTTCATCACTTGACCTATGCACGTATCACGCTGTCCAGAGAGGGACTGGAGGCCAGGCTTAGTTTGAGCGACCGGCAGCGCCTGCACCGGGCTTTTACATGGACGATGAGTGCCATCTTACGTCAGTTTCGTGAGATTATGGGGGATCACCAGACCCAGTTTATGATCAAGGAGCTTAATCACTATGCCCTGGCTGCTAATTGGCGGGTCCGTGTCGGCGGGGGACAGGTGAACGCTGATTTACCTGCTACTCTCAGTTTGATCGAGCAGGGAGAGGTGTACGCTACTATCCTTACGTTATTCCTCGACCTTGTGGCCGATGAGATAGGCGACAAACTGACGGTGCGCACGCTGCAACACGTTTACGATGCGCTACCCTGGGAAGAGCGGGAAATTGGCGCGCTCTATCTTTTCCCGGACGTGGAACGTGCTGAGACGCTGAGTCGCGAGTTTGAAGCCACTCATCAAAGCTATTTGGGGATGTTGCGGCGCATGCCACTCTTTGCCACCATGGATGATAACGAGATTGGATTGCTCTGCGCGCGTTTGCGCTCGGAATCGTATGCACCGGGCCAGGCTATTGTCCGCCAGGGGGAGCGGGGCGATAGGTTCTATATTATCGTGTGGGGACTGGTGGAGGTGGAGGTGCGTAATGAACATGGCGTGTCCGAGGTGATCGATCAACTGGATCGCGGGGATTACTTTGGCGAGTTGGCCCTGCTCAGAGATGCGTCACGCAACGCCACTTGCCGGACCGTGATGCCCACTGATGTGCTCTCCCTGAGTCGACGGGATTTTGATCAACTGGTCAAGGCGCACTTTGATATGCGAGACAAAGTTGACCATTCTATTACATGGGCGAGTTTGCTGCGGCAGATGCCGCTCTTTGCTGAACTGAGCGGGCGACAGATTCGCTCGATCACGGCGCAGTTGCGCGAGCAGGTTTATGCGGCTGGCGCGATCCTCATTCGCCAGGGAGAAATTGGGGATGCCTTTTATGTGATCGCGTCGGGACGGCTCCAGGTCTTTGTCGCGCGGGATGGCGTGGAGCAGGTAGTTGCCGAGCTGGGGCCGGGGGAGTATGTCGGTGAGATCGCCCTGCTGCTCCAGGTGCCGCGCACGGCCACGGTCAAAGCGTTAGTGCCGACCCGTGTCCTGGCATTGCACAAAGACGATTTTGACCGTCTGATCGCTGAGCAACTTTACGTCAGCCGTGGTTTGGAGCGGCAGACCAGCCGGCGGATGATCGATTTACGGCGAGTGGCTTCAACTGGGGGGACACTATGAACTGTTGGCACTGCGATCGTCCGGCACATGGCGTATGCCGGTTTTGCGGGCGAGGTGTATGCAAGGAGCATGCGCAAACCATGCCCTATATTATTACCATCTACCGTGACGGGGATGGTATGCCTATGGCTCTCGTTGTCGTTGATGCCTTGTATTGTGGAATTTGTAAACCCAAACAAGACCCGATCCCCCTGCCGCAACTGAAGTAGGGAGAGCGAAAATAAAGTCGTGTTATTCACCGAAAGGAGTGAGAAATGTTTTTTGCACTATTAGCCGTTACCTTTGTGATTGCTTTTGTAGTGTCGTTGGTTGTGGTGAAGGTGTTTTCTCCATCCATTGATAAGATACTGTGCCGTATTATCTCCGATGAGCTTAGTGATGCGTGGTTGAAATATTTGAAGTTCGCGATCTACGTAGTAGGAATCTCCAATGGCGTGCGGATTTGGGAATTGGAGAAATACATCACAGCCCCGCAATACGAGGATGCGCAAATCGTCGAACTCACGCAATCGCGCTGGATTTTAGAAGTTTACCGGACCGTTATCGGCGCGCTCCAGGGGATGGCCTGGATGCTGCTGGTTTTCTTTGTCTTTGCCCTGATCGCGTATGTGATCGTGCGCATCTTTGAAATGAAACATACGCAGCGAAAGGAGTGATCATATAAAGTAATCATACGTTTTTCTCATATTTACGGCTTGATGACTTTTCTCAGCCCCACGCGACTGGCGCCATTTGAATACCAGCCTTCCATTTCGGTGAAAATGCTATAACCCTGCTTTTTATAGAACTCCGGGGCTTCGTATCCTGCCGTCCACGTCCATATCTTGAAGATGCCACAGGCCAGCAGCTTATTTTCGAGCGCTTTGAGCAACTGTGCCCCGACCCCCTGGGATCGGTATGCCTTATCGACGAATAGGTCCGTCAGATAGAACCAACCGCTGTACGTTGTGCCGTTTTTGTACGCCAGCCCGGACGAACACCCGATAAAACGTTCGCCATCCAGCGCAATAAACCCAAATCGTTCAGAACTTTGGATGGCGACACCATGTTCCGCTGCGTTTTCGTCAAATCCCGCGTTCATCTGTTCCAATTCAACCGGTGTCATCTCACGTTCAAGAAGGTGAATTTTACTCATAGTGCTCCCTCCTCTGAAAATAGCGAATAGCGAATTACGAATAACGAATTACGGATTCAATTTTCATCCTACTGCTGGTGAACGCACCGCGTTAAT
>JAFGFI010000081.1 GCA_016931185.1 Anaerolineae bacterium | reverse complement strand
GGCGACTTCCAGGACAACATGCGCGCCCGCCAGAGCGAGGAGAAAGTCCAGGCCGTGAGCACGCCCATCGTGATGAAGTGCCCCAGTTGCGGCGCGCCCCTGCCGGTGGACGCGAAGGGGATGTTTACGTGCAAGTATTGCCGGGTGACGTTGAAGTTGTGATTGGGGAGTAGGGAGTAGGGAGTAGGGAGTAAGGGATTGATGAAGATCAAGGCTATTGTCACTGCGCCGCCTTACGCGCCGTTTTTGGAGGAGGTGGCGCGGCATCCGTTGGTGGGTGGGCTGCGGCTCAACACGGTGATGCCGCTCAAGGAAGGGCCGAGGGAGGCGTTGGAGCGGCTCGGCGCGCTGGGGCAGCCGTTGTGGGTGGACCTCAAAGGGCGGCAACTGCGCGTGGTCGGCGCGGCGATCCCGCCGTACACCGAAGTCCGCCTGAGCCACCCCATCCAGGTCAAGACACCGGTGGACGCCTTCTTCTCCGATGGCACGGAGAGCGCGCGCGTCGCCGCGGTGGATGGCGACCGGCTCATCCTGGAGGACGGGCCGCGCCGCCTCATCGGGCCGGGGGAAAGCGTCAACATCGTCCACCCCACCCTGCGCATCGCGGGTACGCTCACCGAGACGGACCGCGCGTATCTGGCAGCGATGCGCGAGATGGGCCTCACGCGCGTGATGCTCTCCTACGTCGAATCGCCCGCCGACGTGGACGAGGTGCGCGCCCTGCTCCCCGGCGCGGAGATCGTCCTGAAAATCGAGTCGGAACGCGGGTTGACCTTCGCCCGGCGGCACAAAGCGGCGCATGGCCGCCTCATGGCCGCGCGCGGCGACCTCTACATCGAAGTCCTGCGCCCGCACCGCATCGTGAGCGCCCTGCGCGACCTCATCGCCGCCGACCCGGACGCCATCGTCGCCAGCCGGCTCTGCGACTCCCTCGCCTACCAGCCCGTTCCCGAAAGCGCCGACATCGGCGACGTGGCCTTCCTGATCGGCCTGGGCTACCGCACGTTTATGTTTGGGGACAAGGTGTGCTTCCGGCGGGATAGCATTATCGAAGCGTTGAATTTGTTGGAGGCGGTGGCGGGGGAGTTTTAGGGTTGTGTGCTGTTATAATAATATCTGAGGATCATACGAGAGAGATACAGAAGTGATGGAACAATTTAAGTTATTCGAAATGCAAAATCAGGGAACCGAATTAGATTTACTCGGCACCCCTCGTTCTCTGCAAGAATTCAAGAGTGATTCATATTCGCCCTACTCAAATTCAAAACTCACAGACTTCGTGCAGGCTAACTCCTTGAAGAAAGTACAGCGTGAAATCAAACCGCTACTTGAAGAATTAGTTGCTGGGAAGAACACCTATGTTTATGATGCTCACACATATCATACTAAAGTTCCGCCACAAGCAATTGCCCGCTTAATCGAACATTATACAGAACCAAATGGGCTCGTCCTTGATCCATTTTGTGGTTCTGGTATGACTGGTGTAGCAGCCCTTCAGGTGGGAAGAACTCCTATACTCATTGACCTCTCACCAGCAGCGACCTTTATTGCGCTCAATTTTGTGACCCCTGTAGACGAATCCCGGTATACAGAAGCTTTTGAAAAAGTCCTATCCACGTTAGGGGATGAGGCATTATCATTGTATGGAACGCATTGTCGAACGTGTAGCAAGTTGGTCCCTATGAATTACATGGTATGGAGTTATGGTCTAATATGTAAGTATTGTCAGGAAGAATTCGTGCTATGGGATGTCGCACGCGATGAACATGAAGATGTACGTAAAAGCAAGATAAAAACCGAATTTAATTGTCCACATTGTGGTAAGCACCTGAAAAAGCGTAATCTTCGCCGCACCCGATTATACCCAGTTCAAGTTGGCTATGATTGCTGTGATTCCGGGCGACGGGAATCAACAGCGATCCCAGATGAGTATGATTTGGCTCTGATACAGGAAATTGATGCAGAGGGCATACCTGATAGCCTATGGTATCCAACCAACAATTTTCTTCCAGGTCTGAATACAAGGCAACCGACCTCTCATGGGCTAAAATCAATAGATGCTCTGTATACGACTCGTCAACTGCGTGCAATGGCTCGTCTTTGGGATATCGCCCGCAGATGGCAAGAGCCAGAAATTAGTTTGAAATTGATGTATACAATAACCTCACTTTATCAGAGGGTGACACAATTATCCGAGTTCCGATTTTGGGGCGGTAGTAGCAACACCGCTAATTACAATGTGCCTATGATTTTCAACGAGCAGAATGTTTTCCAGGTTTTTGAGAGAAAGGCGAAAACAATTCAGAAGTATTTTGCTACTTGGGCTACACCACCTTCCAACCCATTCTGCATTTCTACTCAGAGTGCAACTGATTTGAGCACAATTACTGATGACTCTATTGATTACATCTTTACTGACCCTCCATTTGGAGGAAATATCAATTATTCGGAAATGAACTACTTATGGGAGTCGTGGTTGGGTGTTTTCACCAATGTAGAGGAAGAGGCCATCATCAACCGCGTGCAAGGAAAATCTATCAATGATTACCAAGAACTTATGGCAAAGGCGTTTGGTGAAATGCATCGAGTTCTCAAACCAGGCGGACGGCTTACTGTAATGTTTCACAATTCATCTGCCAAAGTCTGGTCAGCGATTCAGAAAGCGCTTGCTGTAAGTGGATTCGGTATTGAAACAACCCAGACACTCGATAAGCAGCATGGCACATTCAAGCAATTCGTTTCACAAAATGCTGTTGGATATGACTTACTGCTCCATTGCCAAAAAGAGAGTAGCAATTCGTCTACTACCCCTGCCTTGCACAATAACGGCACCTCGAAAAATACCATCGTTAAGTTTTTGAAAACTGCGTTGGATCAAGCACCTGAAGACTTTATTGTTCGATACCTACATGTCGAACGCCGAAATGAGATTGACAGCCGTAAACTTTACTCACTTTGGCTGAAAGAGAAACTAGAGGTCGGCGAATGTATAGATGTTAGCTATGAAGAATTCCGTAATATTCTTGGTGATGTTGTTCAACTGGAATTAGTTGAAACTTCTTTGTTTGGAGTAGAATAATGATGATGAAACGGGCAAAAACACTTGAAGCATTTTCTACAGTAGAGTTTGCGAATGCTCACAGGTCTCTCGCATCCAGAGTCGCAACAATGATGGGAAGGAAATTTGAGGAAGGCGATTGGTCATACGTCTATTGTTCTGCCAAAGGCTTTCCAAATGAAGGATGGAGCAATCTTCACATAGATGTTATGCATGGACCATTAGGCGTGGAACACAAGATGTTATGCGTGCGATCAGACAAATCGATAAAGGAATACTGTGGTACTCAGCTTATGCACCCGGCTGCTACAAGATCAATAAGGATTCCTTCAACTGAGGGAGATGCAACAGAGATAGCACAGGAGATATTACAGCAGTACGCCGATCTCATTGCACAGCGTCGTCAAAGAGTAGTTGAGAATGCCCCAGGCGAAGAACCAGATATGAGAACAGGATGGCTACTATGGCAAATTGATTTGGTGGAGTTTCTGTACTTCGAAAAAGAGATGCTTCCACCGGATCCTGGTGAATATTGGGCAGAATGGCACGAGAGCAAAAGTGGCAACAGGAAGCCTAGCAAGAATCTTTGGGTATTCGAGAACGATACTGGAATAAAACGATACTCCATTACAACCAGTGCAGGGGCGAAAATTCAGCCATACTTCGAAGTTCCACCCCCAAACGATCCCAATCTCTATTACTTTTGCGTCCAAGGTGAGGAAGTTGATGGGCTAATCCGCATCTGGGTTACGCCTACCACAGCAATCGTTCTGAGTTCTCTTTTGGGAAGCACAAATACTGATGTTCTCAGTAAGGCGATTATTGGCCGTGCGAAAGAGGTTCACGCCCTGAAAGAGAGCCGCTCAGAATATATTGAGGGAACTGAGTTAGCAAAGCCGCTCTACATCACCGATCAGGCCTACGCTGCTTTGAAAAAAGCATTCCCTGGCGTGAGCGATGAACATATGATGCAACTCTTCGTACAATTCTCGTCGCAGTGATCTCGGAGAATATTCTCGCATTAAAGCAAACACACCTAACACTGCATCCATCCAATGCTGCCGACGGCGACACTATGCACCCTCAGGTAATCTCTGCAAAACCCCACATAGGATAGGAACCAAGAAAGAACATGCCCGCCCCACTCATACAAAAAGTTGACTGCATCCGCCTCTACGTGACCGACCTCAAATCGGGTCTCGCGTTTTATCGCGACCAACTGGGCCTTGCGTTGATCTGGCGCACGGAGCAAGCGGTGGGGCTGCGGCTACCGGATGACGAGACGGAGATCGTGCTTCACGCAGAACGGCAAGTCCCAGAAATTGACCTCAAGGTGGAGCGGGCTGAGGAAACGGCAACCCGATTCGAGAAGGCCGGCGGCAAAGTCGTCGTTCCGCCCTTTGACATCCAAATCGGGCGCTGCGTGGTAGTTCACGACCCGTGGGGAAACGAACTCGTACTGCTGGACTCCACCAAAGGCTGGCTGGAGACGGATACTGAAGGCAACGTCATCGGTAACAAGCCGCTTTGAGTAACGCCTGGCGGGTCGGTCAGGCATGAAAAGTCCCACACAGGTGTCTATGCGATGGAGCAACAACTTCCTTATACAAACGACGCGGAGGTAAAAATGACCGAGTGGTATCAACAATCTGTTTCCCAGGCGCTGGAAACGCTAGGCACAAGCCTGGAACAAGGGCTACGCGAAGAAACTGCGCAGCAGCTCCTGCAAGAGTACGGCCCTAATGAATTAAGCGAACAAGCGGGCAAAAGTCCGTGGCAAATGCTCGTGGCGCAATTTACGGAGACGATGGTGGTCATCCTGATCATCGCGGCCGTGGCGTCTGGGTTGCTCGGCAAAACTACCGAAACCATTGCGATTCTGGCGATTGTGCTGATGTTCGCCATCCTGGGTTTCGTGCAAGAATATCGCGCCGAACGGGCGATGGCCGCGCTCAAGAAGCTGGCCGTCCCCCAGGTGCGCGTGCGCCGCGCCGGTCAGGTGCGGGAAATCCCCGCCCGCGCGTTGGCGCCCGGCGACATCTTGCTGCTGGAAGCG
>JAFGFI010000080.1 GCA_016931185.1 Anaerolineae bacterium | reverse complement strand
TGGGCCTGGCAACAGCAAGTCGAAGAGGTTGCGGGCAAGCCACGTTACGTCGTCCTGACTGACGCAACGTTGGAACGGCAAATTGCTGCGTCACTGTGGAATACCCCCATCGTCGCTGAGGAGGTCATGTTGCGCACCCTCACCGCTTACGACGAGCGCGGCTGGCGCGAAATGCTCCAGGGCTACATCGCGCAAAATCCTGAAGAAATCGAGGATGTCATCCGGCTCAAGCCGCATCCGCCCACGCTGGCCTTCAATAGGCATTTCTTGCTACATTGCTGCATACCCCCATTGGAATTCGAGAGCGTCGCGGGCGGCGCTCCCGGTAGTTTATGGGTCACCCTGTCGGAGCACGGTCTGTTTTTTGCCGGGGATACGATCGTCGTGGATGAACCGGCTTTGCTGGAGCACACTCCGGATTCCAAGGCTTGGCTGAACACATTGAGCAACCTGGCGCGGCGCTCCACCATCCGGCACATCGTGCCGGGGCGCGGCAAAGCCCCTATCCAGCACAACGCCATCGAATCACAGCGCGAGTTTATGCGCGTGATGCGCCGCACGGCGCGCACCCTGGCAGGGCATAACAGCTTTCAGCTCGTCCAATGCGCGCAGGATTTAGGACAGACTTTCTACAATGCTCAAGGGCAGAGAGCCGTCAAGCGCATCAGAGCAGGATTGGAACACCTTATTGTGGAGATCCAGCAGGCGCAAGCCATTCCCGAAAAGAACAACGGGGAATTGCAAACGGGGAATCATGAGTGCCCGATCTGATCATGCAAAACTAACTCCAACACACTCTCCCAAAGTATCTACACAAACCGATCACGAACAAGGGTGCGTTTTCACCAGATCGCAAACCCTTGCGTTTGGTATTTTGATTGTGTTCGCTCTATGGCTGCGCCTGCGCCTCATGGGATACAGTGAAATATGGCATGACCAGGCACGCACAATCAACATGGCCTTACAATGGCTGCATGGCGGCGCATTTCCACTTGTTGGTGACCTGACTTCGCTAGGAGTGCATAACGCGCCACTGGTTGAGTATTTGTACGCATTCCCATTGCTGTTCAAAGAAGATATGATAGGAATCTGTTGGTTCATCGCCCTTATCAATCTGCTGGGAATCTTAGTCGCCGGGCTGGCGACAGCACGCGTTTTTGGCCAACGTGTAGCCTGGTGGGCAAGCTTGCTATTCGTGGTCAACCCTTTCGCGGTAATGTATGGGCGACTAATCTGGATGGTCAGTTTTGTGCCGGGCTTCGCCTCGGCACTATATGCCTGCGTCATCCTCTACTTCGCCGACGAAGCCAGATCCCGCTACTTAATCCTGGGGGCGCTGAGCCTCTCGGCTACCATCCAGACACACCCGACTACCGTAACTCTGTTACCAGTATTGGCCCTTTTGGCCATTCGTTACTTCCGACGTATCAGAATTCGCCCTTTTTGGGTGGCTCTGGGGATCTTCATCCTAAGCTTTACCCCCTTCCTAATCTTCCACATCGCCACCGGGTTCTCAGATATTGAAGTTATGCGCAGTGGTCTGCAAAACCGTATGAACGTCAATCTAACGGCGGTGGAAATCATGCAGGACTTGTTTCGCGTTCAGACGACATTCGATCCGCCGGTCCTTGCTGAAACGAACCATATCTGGCCTATGCCGTTCCTGCGCGCGTTGCACCTCGATCAAGTAGCCATCGGCATCCTGGGTCTTGGCATTCTCTATACAATCTGGTACAGTCTACGTCCCCAAAAACAGGGCCAGCCCCCGGTTACCGGAGCGCTGGTCCTATGGTTATGGTTTTGCCTGCCACTTCTATTTTTCATCCCACACACCCGCCTTATACACCACTACTACTTTCTCTATCTCCTCCCGATTGGGCCGGTCATATCAGCTTTCGTGACAGAGCAACTTTACACGCACTTACGGCAATTGGTGATACGACTGTATCCCAAGGCCCACACGGTAACGTGGATCGCGTTCCTGCCCCTGATGCTGGTCATTATTTACTATACTTCTGCCGATCTCATCAATCAAAACTTGTACACGCAAAATCAGCACGGTAGCCAGCGGATTGTCGATGTACAGCGGGCAGTTGATAACGCCCGCCAACTCATGGAAGAACGCCCTGACTGTCAATTTGTCGTGTTAGCGGATCGTCCCCTGTGGAAAGACACCCGTTTTGGTATGTTCAACGAGTTTGTGGGGCGAGACCGCGTGCGCATCGTGGAGATGGGCAGCGCATACCTTTATCCATACCCGTGCGCAGTCTATTTCTTTCCGAAGTTGCGCGAAGATGTACAGACATGGTTGGAAAATATCGCCCAGCCGCTACCCGATTACACCGTACAGACACCCACAGAGACGTGGCTTTTCTATGATCTGCCGGCCGCCAGCCAAGAACAGGCCGTGTCGGGCTTAAAATTGGCAGATGCGCTGGCGGTATGGGAAAACGGTTTGGAACTCACCGGGATAACAGCGCCGGGACTTTCCCCCTACCCTGAAACATCCCCCCTCGTCTTCACGTACACCTGGGAAATAAACGGACCTCTATCCCCAGCCGCGAAACCGCAACCTGAAGCCCTACGCTTTGGCAATCATCTCTTGTTGAACGACGATACCCTCATCGGTCAAATAGATGGCGTGGGAATAGACAGCCGGGAATGGCATAGCGGGGATATCTTCCAGACCATCTGGCATTTACCACTCCCCACGCCACTTCAACCCGGCAATTATGCCCTCGGCTTGACCATCTACGCTCTGCCGGATATCCAGCGCATGTCCCTGGTCGACGGTTCCAACTATGTCTTTGTCCGGCGATTTTCCGTAACGGCCCCGGAGCCGCCCGGAGAATGAGCCCTCAACACAAGTCGCAGCACGGATAGAGCAGTTTTCGAGACCATCTATCGCAGATACTCGGCCAAATGGCACAGGGCAGCGTGGGCGGCGGCTTCGTTGTTGGCGACGCGGGCACCGGCGAAGAGGTGCTGCCAGGCGTAACGCTCAGTCGGCGTTGCCAGACCGAGGTAATACAGTCCTACCGGCTTCGACGCGGTCGCGCCGGCAGGACCGGCGATGCCGGTGACACTGACCGCAAGCTCCACGCCAAGCACGCGACACGCGCCCGCCGCCATCTCCAATGCCACCGCCGCGCTCACCGCGCCCCACCGGATGAGGGTTTCCTCGCGTACCCCCAACACCTTTATTTTGACGGCGTTATCGTAGGCGATAATGCCACCCCAAAAGTACCGCGAGCTACCCGATACCTGCGTCATCAGGTGTCCGATCAAGCCGCCGGTGGCGGATTCCGCCACGGCCATGCGCCGGCCGCGCGCGAGCAGCAAGTGTCCAACGTATTCTGTGATCATATCGCCCCAAAAATCGCCGTTTATCTTTGAAAACTGTGACGTAATGCTAGAATAGCGTCATTATAGCACTATTATGGCGCGCAGACAGAGTCGTGTTAAAATATGGTAACTATTCAGGTGGGATGCACTTTTACGCCTGAAATGACAGTGGGAAACGCAAAATCGCCGTTTTTGGCCTGGAATAAGTGCGT
>JAFGFI010000079.1 GCA_016931185.1 Anaerolineae bacterium | reverse complement strand
TCGTCGTCTTGCCCGCGCCATCCGGCCCGATTAACCCATACGTCTCGCCATGGCGCACCTGTAATGACACGCCATCCACCGCCGTTACCATACCGGTGCGAGTCTTGAATTTTTTAACCAGATCCTTAGTTTGAATTGTAATGTTTTTGTTCATAGTCATTCAGTGAAAAATTAGGAGTTAGGAGGGATGAATCGAACGACCGGTTCTTAACGCCTAATGCTTCATTCCTAATCCTTAACTCTCAGTCTAACCTCCGCCGGAATGTGGCGGCAGCAATCGTCAAAATAACGACGCCATAAATCACCAAAGCGACCACATCTTGCCAGAGGAAAGTCAACCCTACGCCCTTGGTAATAATCCCGCGCGCGATGCGGATGAAGTAAGTGGCCGGGATCAGATTGCCAACGAACTGAATCACCGGCGGCATCGTTGAACGTGGATAGATTAGACCCGTCAACAACATCGTGAGCATCATAATCAAAGCCGCAATCTGCTGTGCCTGCTTCTGGCTATTGACTATCGTGGATAACAACAAACCCATCCCCAAGCCAGAAATGATAAAGAGCAAAGAAAGCCAGCTAAACAACCCCACCGAGCCCTTAAATGGCACTTTGAACCAGTAAACGCCCATCGCAATAATAAGCACCAAGTCAACGACCACCAATCCCACCGGGGGAATCATCTTCCCTACAATAAGTTCAAAGGGGCGCGTCGGCGTCACCAAAATCTGCTCCATCGTACCCAACTCGCGCTCGCGCACCACCGACATCACCGTCGCATTCACAGCGATGAGTTGCAGCAACATCGCCGCCATTCCGGGAATCAGAAAAATCAATTCATTAATACTTGGGTTATAAAGGATACGTGTAGACGTATACAGTGGAAGATCAGCCATATCGGACACACCCATCCGCGATAGCTTCTCCATCATAATATCCATTCCATGCGCCTGGGCAATCGTACTCGCCGAACTATACGCCGATTGCACAATGAATGAATCGGATCCATCTACAATCACCAGCGCCTGAGCTGTGCCCCGCTCTACTTCACCGGCAAAATTGGGGGGAATTACAACCCCTACATAGGCCTGATCCTCATCAATGGCCTGGATGACGTCGTTTTCACTCTCCACGTAATAGGTCATATCAAAGAAACCGGAGACCTCCAACGCGCTGAGAAACGCCCGGCTGGCACTATCGTGGCTCATATCTGCCACAACTGTGGGCATATGCTCCAACGTTGTGCCGCCCAAATAAGAGATAAAGATTAACTCAATAATGGGCATCGTAATCATCATCAATAACGTCGGCCAATCCCGGATAGTCTGGATGGTCTCTTTCCCCACAATAGCCCAAAAACGTTTAAATTGGTAGCCCATACTATTCAAGCCCCTGCCGGAAAGCACGTGTCGCAATGAGCATAATGATCGCACTATAAATGACTAATCCCCAAAAGTTACTCCACAGTGCATCCATCCCGACACCCTTACTGATAATCCCCCGTGAGATAGGGATGAAATAACTTAAAGGGAAAAGGTATCCCAGTAGATATAGCCCCAGCGGCATTGTAGAACGGGGAAATATAAATCCCCCCAGAACCACCCCTAGAAACATCATCACCATCACCAACTGCTGTGCTTGATTCAACGTTTTTGCTATCGTTGATATTAACAGTCCCAACCCAAGCCCAGAAAAAACGTACAGCATCGCCAATGCAGAGAACAACCAAAAATTTCCCCGAAATGGTACTTTAAAAAGATAAGTTCCCATTGCCAACACTGTGACGACATTGATAATAGCAATGACAATATTGGGTGTAATCTTGCCGATCAATAACTCACCGGGGCGAATGGGTGTGACCAGGATTTGCTCGATGGTGCCGGCCTCGCGTTCGCGCACCACCGCCGCCGCGGTCATCGCAATCGTCTGCGTCTGCATTAACATCGCCAGGATATTGGGCACCACAAACCACAATTGCTCCAAATCCGGGTTATAGAGGATGCGCACACTCGTATCTATGGGTAAACTAGAACGCATTGACAAACCAGAGCGTTGGAGTTTCTTCAGCATCACATCGCCCGCGTAAGATTGCGCAATTGTTGACGCCATTCTATACCCTGATTGCACAGTAAATAGATCGGAGCCATCCACCAAAAACAGTACCTGCGCATCTTTCTGCTCAACATGAGCAGAAAAACCGGGAGGAATCACCACACCTGCCTGCGCGCGCCCGGCATCAATAGCAGCAATGACCTCAGCCTCGGTCACAACATATTCTATGACATCGAAATATTTAGAATTCACCAGCGCATCCACATACGCCAAACTCTCAGCATCCAGACTTTGGTCCGCAACCACCATAGGGATATGCTCGACGTTCATGTCCACCGCGTACCCAAATAATAGGAGTTGGATTATCGGCAAACTAAGCATCATAATGAGCGTGCTCCGGTCGCGCAGCGTCTGAATAAACTCTTTTTGAATCACAGCCCACGTACGTTTTAACATAATACTGGCACACTTACCCCTTGTGACAATGCAGCGTCTTCAACAACCGAACGCACTCGCAGGCCATCCAAAAGCAAATCGACCACGGCTACGGCCAAATCATGACACTGGACGGGCGTGGGAGGTGCTTGTACGCCTCGCAGCACCGGCAGCATCAGGGCCAACACCATCCCTAACACCATCCGCGTGGTCATACCTGAATCCACTTCGCGAAACACCTGCGCCTCAATACGCTCATTGATAAACGTAGCCACCAATGCCGCGATGTAGTTAAGCCGTTGCTGCACAAACTCCTGTAAAATCACATCATCCACCAATGCTTCCAAAAGAAGAATGCGTGTAAAATTCAGCCGGGCGACGAACATCTCCAGGCCCCTTTCCACCAGAAATACCATATCCCGCCGGTTCTCCAGACTTCCCGCTTCCGCAAACAACTGCTCGGCAATACATTGCATCTCATCTGCAATGGCCAGCAAAATATCCCGCTTCCCCGGGAAATAGTTATACAGCGTACCTTCCGCCATATCTGCCACCGCCGCGATTTCCTTCGTCGTTGCATAGGCATAGCCTTGCTCGGCAAAGACCTGCGCGGCAGCCGTCATAATCTCCTGCCGCCGCTGCTCAATCCGTCGCTCCCGTCGTGACTGGAATGGTTTGATTTTTTTCACATTCATAAGACCCTCAGCTTAATTAAGTAAGAAATAAGTCATTCTTTTTGAGTGCCTGCTCTCTTTATGAGCAAGTACTCATTTTATGAGCTTATACTACAACATTCCGGTATTTTGTCAACTATGGGGAAAGGTAAAGGGCGCCATTTGGGCGTGTTTCATTTGAGTTAGTGGGGATGTCAGACGTCAAACGTCAAACGTCAAACGTCAAAATGCGCTCCCGTTTGACGTTTGACGTTTGACGCAAACACAATTGAAGTCAAATGCGATAGCCCTGAGTTTCGCAGTATAATAAACCATAAAAATCGTGTATAATGTTATTTATCATTCACGCTGGAAGTCATAGCAATGGAAATTGAAGCCAAATTCTCAATCCCCAATAGAGAGACTTACCAGGCATTACAGGCCCTCACACAATTAGGAGACTATACGGTTGTAGGGGGGAAGCTCAAACACGTCACTGATACTTATCTAGACACCGGCGACCATCGTATACTCGCGGCAGGATATGCTTGCCGCTTGCGACAAAGCAGCGACGATCTGGTTGTAACACTAAAGGCTATAAAAAGTGCGGCGGGGCCACTTCACAAACGAGAAGAATTGGAAATTGTGACGACTACGCCGCTTCCCCCCCACACCTGGCCCGACAGTCCAGTACGTAGCCGCGTGCTAGAGATGATTGGAGATGCCACTTTAACTCCTTTATGTACCCTGCAACAAAATCGCTTCGTGCGCATGATTCATAAAGGCTCCCAGCCCATCGCGGAGTTAAGTCTGGACCACGTCACACTGATGCACAACCATCACACCCACACCTATATGGAATTGGAGATCGAACTTAAGCACGCAGATTATGAAGCAGACTTAGGTCAACTTGCCAACCACCTACAAACCACCTACGCCGTAATACCAGAGCCCAGGTCAAAATTTGAGCGCGCGTTAGCCTTTGTAAAAGGCCCCGTATTTACCGTGGAAGCAGGTTTCCCTATGCTTCAAAGGCCTGGCCTCAACCCTGATGACACAATGACCGAGGCCGCGCGCAAAATCTTTCGCTATCACTTCCAGAAAATGCTCGTGCATGAACCGGGAACTCGCAGTGGAGAGGATATCGAAGCACTGCACGATATGCGAGTTGCCACCCGGCGGATGCGGGCCGCGTTCCGTATATTTGGGGATTATCTGGATATGCAGCAGATGAAGCCCTATCTCAAAGGATTACGACGTACCGGGCGCGCGCTAGGCGTTGTCCGGGATATGGACGTCTTTATGGAGAAGACCCAACTTTACCTGGATGGACTATCCCCTAAAGCGCGACCCGACTTACGACCGCTCATCCAGGTCTGGGAACTTGAATATGCCCACGCGCGTGCCGAGATGGCGGCCTATCTGGACGGAAAACGCTACCAGCAGTTCAAAGAAACGTTTGGCGCGCTGCTAGACAGTCCCTTGAATGAACCGGCCCACATTATTGAACACCAGGCCAAACCCTACCGGGTGCGGCATAGTGTGCCGCTCTCCATTTACCGGCAGTTGGCCGAGGTAAGAGCGTACGAAGAATGGGTACTGTTCCCTAATGCTCCGATAGAACGCTACCATAACCTGCGGATTGCGGCCAAAAGATTGCGTTACACGCTCGAATACTTCCGCGAAGTATTGGTGTCAGAAGTGGAAGCCGCCATTGCAGCCATCAAAATTTTACAGAACTACCTGGGAGATCTACAAGACGCTATTGTTGCCAGCGCGCGAATACGCAATGTGGGGGTATGGGGCACATGGAACGCGCCCCCCGGTGCTTCACCCTGGATCACCACACCTATCCAATCACCCGGTGTATCCGTTTACCTGGCGGCGCGACAAACCGAAACCCAAAAGTTACTTAGGGGTTTTCCAGTCATCTGGCAACAATTTCAGGATTCAGATTTCAATCAATTGCTCGCAAAAGCCATATCAATGTTATAATCAATATATGTAATGACTTCACACTAAGGAGAGAGACTTATGACAAGCTACATTATCCTTCTCGGGCCGCCCGCTTCGGGCAAAGGCACACAAGCAGGCAACCTGCGCGATCACCTGAACCTGGCCCACGTCGCCAGCGGTGATTTATTCCGTTACAATCTCAAAAATGAAACGGCGTTGGGACTCAAGGCCAAGGCTTATATGGACCGGGGCGAACTCGTACCTGACGATATCACTATTGCGATGGTTCTGGATCGGTTAAGCCGCGAGGATTGCGCGGAAGGGGCCTTGCTGGATGGTTTTCCCCGCACCCTACCCCAAGCAGAGGCACTAGATGTCGCGTTAGCCAACAAGGGCGTGCAGATCAATCGCGTGCTCAACATTCACGTCCCCGAAGACGCGCTGATCGAGCGCGTAACCGGGCGGCGGCTGTGCCGCACGTGCGGAGAACCCTATCACATCAAATTCAAACCCCCGCAAAAAGAAGGGATCTGTGACCTTGATGGTGGAGAACTCTACCAACGCGATGACGATACCGAGGCCACCATGCGCAATCGTCTTAAAGTCTACTGGGATCAAACCAGCCCACTCATTGAATACTATCGCGCCAAAGGGGTATTAGTTGACATTGACGGGGCGCAGTCCATTGATCATGTAACCGAAGACCTAAAGGCTGCCGTCGCCGATCTTTAGATATCTATGGGTATTTTTTCGTTTTCGGGCTGCGTCCGAAAACGAAAAAATATCCTCGTAAGTCATGGTTCTAGAACCCACAAAGGGGATATGTCTATGTTGGAAGCTGTAGATCTCAACACCAGATATTCCAGAGAGACTTATCAAAAACAGTTGCCTGCTTACCGGCAACGGCTTTATGAGCTACACCAGGCCAGCATAGAGGCCGGCATCCCCATTATGATTGTGTTTGAAGGGTGGGATGCCGTGGGAAAAAGCAGTGCAATTAAAGCCCTGACTAAAAATCTGGACACGCGCGCCCTGAACATCTATCACATTCAGGACCCGCGCACTTACGAAACCCATCTACCATGGCTTTGGCGCTTTTGGCACACAGTGCCACAATACGGCGAGATTGCGATTTTTGATCACAGTTGGTACAGGCGAGTGCTATTAGAACGGGTAGAAAAACTCACACCAGCAGAGCAATGGCGCAAAGCCTACCGGGATATTGTCAATTTTGAGAATACGCTGGCCAATGATGGATATGTTATCATCAAGTTCTTCCTACACATCAGTGCAGAGGAACAAGTGCGGCGCTTCAGAAAACTAGAACAAGATCCCCTGCGCAAATGGCATATTCAGGCCGCATACTGGGAACAACACCATAAATATGACACCTACGTGGAAGCCACCGAAGAAATGTTCAAACGTACTCATACTTCCTGTTGTCCCTGGACCATCATCGGGGCCGCGAATCGTTATCGTACTCGGGCCGAGGTGTTTGAGACCTTGATTTCACGAACGGAAACTGCTCTAGCGCAAAAGGGGCATCACTATGTTACGGATCATTGATTTAGATCAACATCTCACGCGAAAAAGTTACAAAGAGCGACTCATCCGGCAACAACTCAAACTCCGCCAACTGGCGTACCAACTGTATCTCAACAAACGCACCCTCGTCGTCGTCTATGAAGGATGGGACGCGGCGGGAAAAACCGGCAATATCAACCGCCTGGTCGCGCGCCTGGACTCACGCGGTTATGAGATCCACAACATCGCCTCTCCCACTGCTGAGGAAAAGGCCCATCACTATCAGTGGCGCTATTGGCAATATCTCACCCCACCTGACGAGAAGCAAGTGCTCATTTTTGAACACAGTTGGTACCAACGTGTCCTCACAGAGCGCGTAGAAGGATATTGCTCTGCCGCGGCATGGGAACGGGCATATTATGAAATCAACGAATTTGAACAACAATTAGTGGATTTTGGCATCATCATCGCCAAATTCTGGATTCATATTAGCGCAGAAGAGCAGTTACGCCGCCTCCAACAACGGCAAGATGCCCAGCACCAGAAATGGAAAATCACCGAGGAACATTGGAACAGATACAAAAAACGGGCACACTATGAAGAGGCGGTCGAGGATATGTTCTTGCGCACCAGCACCGTCATCGCCCCCTGGACAATTGTGGAAGGGGAAGATAAATTTTTCGCGCGCGTCAAAACCGTGCGCACCCTGGTCAACCTATTGAGCAAAGAATTGAACTACCGTCCTACCGACCCCCTCTCCGTGGAACTCATAGATAACAAAAAGGTTAAAAAAGCCACGAAGAAAAGGAAAAATCATCCTCTTAAATTGCGGCTTTAGCCACTCCCAATGGATGGTAACAAACTGGCTGAGCAGTTAGGAGTTAAGAGGATTTTTGACTCTCACGGCCTCATTGCCCATCATAACGATCCCATACTCCACGATGTTCTATCATCCACAATTGTGTGTTGAGTTCGGCTTCTCCATCGGCGGCGTGGACCCATTTATACGTCCCATTCGGCTGTAGTTCCCGCGCCTGCACATTATCCTTAAGGTGAACTAACAAAATATTGTCGCGCAGTGTCCGCCGCAGGTGCGCGTCTTCGACGGGGAACAAAATCTCCACCCGGCGGTCCAGATTACGCGGCATCAGATCGGCACTGCCCAACCACACCTCTTCATTCCCCCCATTGTGAAAATAGTAAATGCGCGTGTGCTCCAAAAAACGGCCCACAATGGACGTCACCCGGATGTTATCGCTCACCCCAGGCACCCCAGGCCGCAGGCAACACAGGCTGCGGACTTGCAGGTCTACCCTAACACCTGCCTGAGAAGCCCGGTAAAGCGCCTGAATACACACCGGGTCAACCAGGGCGTTCATCTTAAAAACCAACCAGCCCTTACCCTGGGTGCGATGGACTTCAATCTCGCGCTCAATCCGCTGCAAAAGCTCCGCCTTCATCCGCTCCGGCGCCACCAATAACTTGCGATAAGTAACTTTGCGTGAATACCCGGTCAGAGCATTAAACAAGTCCGAGGCATCCGCGCCGATATCGGGATCACATGTAAAGTACCCCAAATCCGTATAAATCCGCGCCGTGACACTGTTGTAGTTCCCGGTTGCCATGTGAACATAACGCGCAATCCCATCGGCCTCCCGGCGAATCACCATACACACCTTCGAATGGGTTTTCAGGCCGACCAATCCGTACACCACGTGAACGCCGGCACGCTCCAACGCTTTGGCCCACACGATGTTGTTCTCCTCATCAAAACGCGCCTTGAGTTCCACCAGCACCGCCACCTGTTTCCCATTCTCGCGGGCTTCTCGCAGGGCGTCCACGACCGGCGCGTTCGGGCCTACCCGGTAGAGGGTCTGCTTAATCGCCAACACATCCGGGTCACGGGCCGCTTCACGCAAGAAATCCACCACTGGCAGGAAGCTATCATAAGGATGATAGAGCAGAATATTCCTGCGCCGGATAACGGAAAAGATAGACTCCTCACTTGTAAAGGACGGTGAGATGTAGGGGACAAAAGAGGGATCTTTGAGATCGCGGCGCTCTATTTTGGCCAATTCCACCAGGTCAGCAAGCCCTATCGGGCCGTCGGCAGTATATACCAAATAAGGCGCGACATTCATATTCGCCATCAAAATATCGCGGACTTCTTCGGACATGTGCTTATCAATTTCCATCCGCACTACCGAACCGAACTGCCGCCGCACCACGCCCTCCTCAATAGCCGCCAGCAAATCCGAAGCCTCATCTTCCTCAATTTCCATATCTGCGTCGCGCGTGATACGGAAAGGATAGACTTCGACCACTTCCAGGCCGGGGAAAAGCATATCCAAATTGGCCGCTACCACTTCTTCGATCCACACAAAGTTGTTGGATACTACCGTCTCAAAGCCCAATTCCTCATACTCACTCAGGGCCTCTTCTTCCGGGATACGCAGCAACCGGGGCAGAGCTTTTGGAATCTTTAACCGGGCAAACAGACGGCCGAGGATGGGATCGTTAATCACCACTGCCAGGTTCATACTGAGGTTAGAAATATGGGGGAAGGGATGGCCGGGATCAAACGCCAGGGGTGTCAGAGCGGGGAAAATCTCCCGCTCAAAGTACCGCCGCAATAACTTGCGCTGCTTGTGCTTTAACTCGTCATAGCGCAGCACATTGATTCCCTCAGCCTGCAACTTAGGCAAAATATCCTTATGCCAGCAATTCATCTGCATGGTCAACTGGGGCAACAACTCGCGCCGGATCGTGGCTAACAATTCCGAAGGCAATATACCATCCGCCTGGGTTTCCTCTATCCCTGCTACATAGAGCCGCTGCAATCCGGAGACCCGGATCATAAAAAACTCATCGGTGTTGCTGGAAAAGATCGCGAGGAATTTCACCCGCTCCAACAAAGGATGGCGTTCCTCCAGACCTTCCTCAAGCACGCGCCAGTTAAATTGAAGTTGGCTAAGTTCACGATTAAAATAAAGGCTGGTATCCGCTAATACCTCTGGGGATTGAACCAGAGTGAGTTCTTCAATGTCCTTTTTTTTCTTTTTCGCCATCAGACGCTCCTGAAAATCGCAAATCGGCAAATCGGCAAATCGCAAATTGTAAAAACCCTTAAAAACTTAGTTTCGTCTTAAATTTTCATCCACCCGCCGGTGAACGCGCGGCGTTAATGAGAAATTCCTTCAATATGTCCACTTTAACATAAACTCGCCAAATCTACAAATTGGTGGGCAGCGCGCACCCGGATACGCGACAAGGATGTCGCGGCTCTTATACCTGCTCTGACCAGGGCTATCGCATTTGTGTTTGCGTCAAACGTCAAACGTCAAACGGGAGACACGCGACAAGAATGTCGCGGCTACGTCTCTTATACCCGCCTTGACTTGATTTTTATTCCCTTATGCCCTATAATAAGGGTGCAAAGGAACCCGGTTTTTATGGATGTCGTGAAAAACCGGGTTTCTAAGCGATAAGAAAAGCTAAAACGGTCTCGATGCGTGGTTATGCCACTAAAGCAGTAAGTTCGAGCGATGATAATGTTATAAGCAGGTGGGGACGGTGTCCCCACTTGCACAAATTCTACCTTGTGCTATAATTTTTCTTACTGAGTTAATATGCGGGTGTAGTTCAGTGGTAGAACGCATGCTTCCCAAGCCTGATGTCTGGGGTTCGAATCCCCACACCCGCTCTGATCATATCATGACGGGCTAAATGCCTTTAGCATAATGTTACTCATTCCCAAAATCGAAAGGAGAGCGACATTGTGCTAACCTCACAAGCCATTGACGGCTTTTTGTTGGACTTAGCTATCCCCCCACACTATCACCGGCTATAAATTTACCTTATCACAGTTAAGTGATGGCTCCCTTGAAAATCGAAAATTGGCAAATTGTGAAAACCCTTGAAAACTTGGTTTCATCTTAAATTTTCATCCGACTGCTGGTGAACGCACAGCATTAATGAGTAATTTCTCTGAAAAAGGCCAGTTCACCACTGAGACACTGAGACACTGAGAAAAAATAATATTTTTAATTAATAAAATTAACTTTTTTTGCCATAACAACAAAACTTTATTAATTCGAAATTTAAAATCTTTGTGTCCTCTGTGTCTCTGTGGTAAAAAACAGGTTATTTCAGGTGAACCAGTGACTTTTTGAATAATCCCCCATAGAAAAGATTACCATCCTCACCCGCACCCTCTCCGCCGTCCTGCACGCTATCCTTCCGGGAAATTCCACACACTCGCCTTAACCTCACAAATGCGCTGGGTGTGTTTCATTTCGGTTGAGCAAAACTGGTGCGATGCACTTTCCGAAGTGCGTTGCACTTGTACCCTAACTTAGATAAAACACACCCAAATGCGCTTAGCACTACCCGTCGCGCACTTCCCGGAAGGTTCAAGTACCATTTTTGCCCCAAGGGGATTTGGCAATCCCCTTGGGGCAAAAAATACAGCGGTGAAAACGCCAAAACCCTGCCAGCACGCCACACTACGCGCCGAGATCCCATAGATGTGCTATAATGTAGATATTAAGGTAGAACATCAAAGCATAAGGATAAAGCACTATGGAAAAACAAGCCATTGTCACATATCCATCGGGGCTACCGCAGAGCCTCAAAATGTCCGATACGGAGTTTGCCCAAACGATTGCGCTTTTCGCTGCCGCCAAACTGTACGAATTGGGCCGTATCTCCGCTGGCAAAGCCGCGCGGCTGGCCCACATGACGCGCCTCGACTTTTTGCAGCGTCTGGCCGACCTCGGTGTCCCCGCTATCAATTTGCGTGATGAAGAAATCGATGCTGAACTCCAAGCCGCGCGGGAGCTTGCCGCGTGACGTTGTGGGTCGCTGATGCCAGCCCACTAATTTTTCTCGCCAAGTTAGAGCGGCTGGACCTCGCGCGCTATGGCGTAGATACTGTTTGCATCCCCGAAGCAGTACTGGCCGAAGTCCAGGCCAAACCGGACATGGCAAAAGCTGCGATTACGACTGCGGTTCGCACCTGGCTCACCGTGCGAAAGGTAAACAACCCGCAAGTGGTAGAGCTACTGTCTATCGACTTGGACTTAGGAGAAGCAGAAGTCATTGCTCTGGCGAAAACACTTAATGCCCACCGGGTCTTGTTAGACGACTTGGACGCCCGCCGGTTTGCGCGCCGCGCAGGATTGAAGCCCGTAGGTACATTGGGACTCTTACTCGCTGCGCGGCTACGAGGCGAAATCCCCTCACTCAAGATTGAAATTGATCGCTTACAACTATTGGGATTTCGAGCCTCACCGGCATTGGTTATCGCTGTCTTACAAGAAGCCGGAGAATTATGAATAATCATAGCCACATCAAAGCATAAAACCAGAGCACTACGGTTCTCGATACGCCCGTCGTTGAGCACGATCTCCACCGTGCCCTGAACAGCGGTTTGCAGGGCGATCCCCCGCCCACTGGGCATGCGGCTATCCAGGATCATCTGTCCTGGGACCAGCGACGCGAATCGCAGCTACACCATCAGGCTAAAACCCTGACGTAGATCCCGCCCATCGTGGTCGGCCCGGCGGGGATCGCGGGTCAGAAAATCCGGCAAAGGAGGCAGCGGCACGCTCGCGGGCAAGGATGTTTCACAAATAAGCTTTAGTATCAGTAGATCGAAATTTATGACTCAAGACTACAAAAGTCTTAGCTAGCACCTGCTTAACAAGGCATCTCGTAAGACTTTTGTAGTCTACGCCGACCAAATTGTGATCTACTGAGTATAAGAGTATCTGTCTTATTCAGCCCAGGAATACTATCAACTGCTTTTTCCTTATCCTGCGCTGGCCGTGAAAGTTTTGGAATTAAGGTTTCGATTATTTTAGTCAATTTTTGATGAGTAAGGATTCAAGGATTTGTTTTGTTCCTGATAACCTCTAGGAATAATATCAAAGCATTCTCACCAGAACTGGTATATTCTCTATAAAGATAATCTGTTACAAGTTGTACCCGCTCATTTTTGTCGCTTGCTTCTGGCAAGCTATCGCGCCACTGTATTATTTTTGAATCCAAGAATACAGAAGACAATAATTCATTACTATTAAATTCTTGACAATTTAATAGAATATTATGTAACTTCCTTAAAATATCAGATTGAATCCCCTCGTCTGTTATGCGTTCAACTTGCATACATCCCCCCTAGAGCACTTAAGTATTAATCTTTTCTACCGTACATTAACAGCGCAGCGAGAAGGTTGAAACCAGAACAAGACCGGGCAGGGTAAGTCTTTCTTCAGACAGTATTTG
>JAFGFI010000078.1 GCA_016931185.1 Anaerolineae bacterium | reverse complement strand
TCTCCGAGGGGTACGAACTCAAGAACGCCGAAGTCGCCAGGGATACACCCTACGTCCTGCTCACCCGCGCAGGCGTGGAGAAGGGCACAGCCTACGTCCTGACCCACGCGCAGACAGAACGTTTAAATCAACTCGTGCCAGCAGCAGGAGAAGCAGAAGTATATTTACAGGGCGGGGCCATATCATACACAACAGTGGAAAATACGGGATCTATCGTGCAAACCCTTGTCGCGGATGCGGAGGAGATCAAAGACGTAAATCATACCTGGCGCGATACGTTCCATCTGTCCGGGTATCGCATCGCGTCACCCATTGTTGTCCCCGGTGAAGATGCAAATCTTTATCTGTATTGGGAAAGCGCGACGCAAATCCCGGAGGAAGTGACGCTCTTCATCCGCATGATTGATGTGAATAACACCTTATACCGCCAATTCGAAGTCTCCGCCTTCCCCCGGAGCATGTACCACTGGCGGCAGTGGCCCCCCTTCGCGGAAAGGCACGTGATCCCTATCGCGCCCGATGTGCCGCCGGGCACCTATCTACTCCACCTCGCGCTCCATAACGCGCACACCGGCGAGCGGCTGCCATGCACCCCCATCGACGGGGAGAGTATGATCGGCCCACTCTACGTCGCGCTTGCCGGCGACGACCCGCGCCAGCCCCAGGTTCCCTTGCCAGCCAACTTAGGTGACACTATCGCGCTATTGGGGTATACTTCCCATCTATCCGATAACGTCCTCTCACTTTCCCTGCACTGGACGGCACGCGCCCACCCGCCCATTGATTACACTACTTTCATCCAAGTCCTCGACGCCCAGAACGAGCGGCTCGCGGGGAACGACAGCCAACCCTTCCATGGTCTATATCCTACCTCGCAATGGCCCGTTGGAGAAACCCTGGTGGATACCTATACAATCTCCCTGCCAGATACCCTGCCCTCTGGCACTTATCGTGTGGTTATCGGGATGTATGACCTTGCCACGATGGCGCGTCTGCCGGTGACCATCGCGGGGATACCCGTGCCAGACGCTATGATTGAGCTGTTTGAGATTGCGTTACCCTAGGCGAACTATGCGACGCTATCACTCCTATCGCCCGATGGCAATCAAACGAAATCCTACCCGGCGCGCAGATCGTATACTGGATCACTTGCTATTTCTCACAACTGCTGCAATGATTTCCCCGTAATGGTGGCAACGTGGTTATACAGATTCTCCTGTGTTTTTATCCGTGAACTCCGTGTGAATCCGTATCCAGAGTTCTTGAAATGGTCACGGCGCCACAAAATCCCAACTGCCGCGAGTCATATACAACACCCCGGAAAGTCTGATAATTTGCCCGTCAAATGATTCTATGTACACGACATCGGGGATATTTTCCGTAGTCTGCTGTTGGAATACCCCATCGAAGCCTAGTTCTGGCGATAGAGCCCACCCTAACCGCTCGCGCACATCAGGCGTCTCACGCCAGAGCTTACCAAATCCGCGTACCGGCTGGTACAGTCCTGCCGGCGGCGTCAACGCGGGATCAAGCTCCGGCATTTCTGACGTCCACGTATCGTCGTAGCGTTCACCATTACCGTCCTCATACAAAACAAGAATAACGCTCCGGTCAAGATCAGGAACCTGTTCCAACCAAAACATACGCCCATGCTCAAAGCTCTGTTCCGCCATAAAACTAACGGTTTCCTCCTTTAGCGGGCAATAACACATACCCGTTCCCGGACAATCTGCCGGTCCTGGCAGGAAAAAGTATTGATAAGGACAGGGCCAATCAATTTCAACAGATTGCATGACCTCGTTGCCCTCTCCGTCCCAAGCTATCAGTGTCACATCTGGATCAGGCATCAGCGTGCGCTCCTGTTCAAAAAGCAACGTGCCGCTGAGGTCCACATCCCACCATGGTTGGAAACGTTGCGCGGTCCCTATCAAAATACGCACGCTACTCGCGCCTGTCGTTTCCCAGTTGCACGTAAAGCGTTTCCCTCCCGCAAAATCCTCTACATCAACGGTAAAGGACTGAATGGTCAATCCAGAGGAGGAAGGTGTGACAAGCACTGGCGTTGGCGTCGCATTTGAAGGTGTGGCGGGTACCAAAGGTGTGCTGGTTGGAGCGCGGGTATTTGCCGGTGGCGACGGCGTCACGGTAGCAGTATAAGACACAGGCGATGGAGAAAGTGTGGAAGGCAGTATGGGGGTAGTGTCCGGGGCACATGCTGCCATAAACAAACAGATGAACAAAGCGAGAATAGTTAGGGTCACGCGCGCTTGGGTTCCGGTCAAAGGCACAATTCCTGAAATCGTATACATAGTTCCTTCCTATTAAGTAAAACTACATCACAAAGTATAATAAGTCGTTTTTTGCCCGCGTCAACCCAAGCTATGTTAAATTCCTTGCTGCTCCCGATTTCGAAACTGCTTCCAGCAGCATCCCGTCAGGATCGAACAGCCACGCGCTGACCACCGCGCCATTCTCATCCACCCCCTGGCGCACGTAGCCTGCGGAAGCGAAGCTTCCAACCGCGTCAGGCAGATAGTACAAGGCTTCAGCATCCGTGTACTGTCCAACCAGAAGTCCGCTTCCGGCGCAGTCATGCCCATAAAGGTAATGTACGGTGTTCGCGGGAGCACTTTCCGCCAGGATACGGTTCCCGGCAGCGGTGTCCAGGGTGTAGTAGGTGATGACCCCGCTCACGGAGAGCGTCACCCGCGCGCCAAGGCCATTATACCCGAATGCGGTGGTCAGGGTAAACACGGTGGCTGCGACCAGTTGCCCCGCCCCATCGTAGACGAACGTGTGCACGGGTACATCGTTGGTGTACTCGGCCAGGAGTTGCCCACGATGCGACCAGGTATAGGTGTACGCGCGCCCGTCGCTCACGGCGCGGTTGATGAGACGGTTGGCGGCGTCGAAGGTGTACGCTGTGGTGACGGTGCCGCTCAAGGGCATGGTGCTGGTCATTGCCACGCGGTTGCCGGTTGCGTCGTAGCGATAAACAAAGGCTTCACCCGTCGAAGAATCGGCGGCGGTCAGGCGATAGAGCGAATCGTAGGTGTAGCTGATCCCGCGCGTGATGCCGCTGCCCGTCTCCGTGACGCGCGTGCGGTTGCCGGTGGCGTCCAGGTGGCGTAGCGCGCCAGCACGGTCGTCGCGCGCGCGTGGAACAGGGCGGTCAGGCGGCCGGCGGGATCGTAGGTAGGCGTGGTCTGCACGCCGTTGGGGAGGGTGGTGGTGATCAAGCGGCCGGCGGGGTCGTAGCTGAAGAGACGCCATAACGTAACATTTCAGGCGCACTCGCGCTCCAATCCCAGGTGAGAGTTTTGAGCGCGGCGTTGGGCAACTTATGGCACACACAAACCAGCGAAAATTCAGCATACTACGGTATAACGGGTAGCGGCGTTGGCGTCATCATCATAGTTCCCCAATCTTGGTCCTGGCCCTCATTTTTCCACCACTCTCTTAGCGTGGTTACAATCATAGGAGTGCCTGATTTATCGAGTGTATATCCTTTGGGAGCGTCAACTTCACTTAAAGACCTTAACTGTGGCACAAGTTGCATCATTGCCTCGGCAGAGCGAATTTGTACTCTGAGATCTTCGTCGTTTAATCCTTGCGCAAGTGCTGGTACCGCAGATAAATCGCCTATTTCCCCTAATGCAACCGCAGCCTCAGCACGGGCATATCCAAAAGAATCATCTAATAGTACCTCAATTAATGCTGGTACTGCACTTTGCGCGGTAGGGCCAATCATTCCCAGCGCCCACGCTGCCCGTATACGAACTTCGGTAGTGGGGTATTCAAGATTTTCTACAAGTGCTGGGACAGCGACTTCAGCCTCGGATCCCATACGACCAAGTACGGTCATCGCTCCTAACCGCGCTTCAACGTCAGGGAGCGACAATACTGCGACTAACTCAGGTAATGTATCAGGTGGAGTTGGTGTGATTCCCTCATGAAGGTAGGGAGTTGGAGTAGCTGCACAGCCAGTTGCCCAAATGATCCATAACAACAGAAGAATTCTTGTACAATTCGATATAGTCTCGCGCTTCATAGTGCCTCCTGAAATGCACTGGGTGGATTAAAGAGTTTGCCTGTATTAAGAATACTTATAGGTTGGCGAATGGCAAAATAGGGAAGTTATTTAATCTTGGTAGTGGTTAAACAGTAAGTGAGGAGTGAAAACCAGTTAACCACTACCAAATTCTCATTCCTCAGTGATTTGTTCCCACCAAGCTAAGGAGCGGAACTCGCTGAAATCGGGGGCGACGAGAATTTTTTCTTTCTCTGTCCATGAAATTGTAAAGTCGTATTGCGCCGCCCGACGAGGAACTGCTTCCATAAGCGAAATTGCCCATTCATGGGGAATACAAGCAGGCCCGTTTGCATCTGAGCATGTTGTACCGGGTGCTGGATGTACACCTGGGAAGGGCATCGGCGTAGCCTTTCCTAGAAACCATTCATACGTATCTGCGATGGAATAATCGGCCTGATACTCAAGAATATATCCTTTATCTGAATTACAGGCTCGGTGTCCGTTAGCAGAGAAGGTACCATCTACGTAGACATGCCCAATGGCTCCGAACCACCCGAAGTCCCAGGGTCTAGGTCTAATATCTCGGTTCCGCGGAGGATCAGTATAATCTTCCCCAAGTAGAGGAGTTGCCTCGACCGAAAATTGATCGTTTGCAATTGGCTGAACATAATCACGGAGAAAAGCATGTAGAAGTGGTGTAATACGTTCTGGCTCATCAAGTCCGGGATAAGGCTCCAGGTACTTTTGGGTTGCACGCAGGATGCCAGGATCTTGTACCAAGGTGCTAGATTGAGACAAATGGATACTTACTTCACTACCAGTAGCATCCAGAAAATGGGCTAATAGG